>DAOUCZ010000158.1:0-22841 GCA_034431675.1 Anaerolineae bacterium
ACGGACGCATCGCGATGCGCCCCTACGCATTTCCCTGTCCCCTCACGTTATTGTTCTCCCCCTTGTGTCGTATGGCAGAGGGGGATTCTTATCGGCGCAGCGCCCCCACATGGCAAAAGCGCATTATAATGACTCCAGAGGTTCTATGGGTGGTCATCCGTGCGGTGGGTGGCCTTGCAGTGCAGCGGAGGTTGCTCTTATGTTGTCCCATCTTTCCCGCCTGAGTATGACGCTGGTGGTATTGCTGGCCCTGAGTGTGCCGGCGCTGGCCCAGAACGTCAAACCCTCGGGCGCAGGGCCGCGCGGCGGCGTTAGCACCAGCACCACCACAACCACCACCGGCGGGGCGTTTGCCGGCGTCACCGTCAACTGCCCCAACGGCTTCACCATCAAAAACGGCATCGAAGTGATTGTGAACATGCGCTCTGGCTTCAGCTACACCGCCACGGCCATCGGGGTAGGCAGCTTTGACCCGATTATCGCGGTGACCGATGGGTCATCGACGCTGTGCTCGGATGACACCCCCGCCGCCAGCAGTTTCGAGGTCAGCCTGCCGACCAGCGGCAAAATCGGCCCGTCGAACCTCAGCGCGCAGATGCCGTTTACCTATCGCGGCAGTGGGTTGGGCAACATCTCGTTTATCGTCGGCAGCGCGGTCAACGGGGCGGGCAGCTTTGTGCTGTTGATTGAAGGGCTGGCCGTGACCAGCAATGACGGGCGCGGTGATGGGGCGGGTGACCCGTTTGTGCTCAGCCTGACCGAAAACCTGATTAACTCGGGCGTGGACGCCAGCGCCTACATGATTTCGGTCACTGATGCGCTTGACCCGACCATCTATGTGGTCGATTCCAACAACCGCATGATTATCCTCAACGACGGCACGCCGGCGGTCTGCGACGATGCCGGCACACCAACCTGCTTTGGCGGCCAGCGCTCACCGCTGACCGGCTCGTACGTGATGCGCACCAACGGGCGGCGTCTGCCGGGCGGCCAATACGACTCGCTGTTCAGCGTGACGACCTCGGGCTTTACCGCCGGCAACATCCTCGAATACCGCTTCACGTCCAACCAGCAGCGCACCTTTGGCGATTATGTCGCGGCCTTCCACCTTGGCACGACCGTCGGGCGATAGATAAAACGCCCCCTCTCCTACCATCAATGGAGGAGAGGGGATGAGTGCCGCCTGCCCCTAAGGCTGAGCCGAGCGCAGCACCTCGCCAGCCACGCCGAGGGTATAGACCCCTGCCGCCGCCGGCAGCAGCACGGTCTGGCCCGCCCCAAACGACAGCCGCCAACCGCCGTGATGCAAGTGGGCGCTGCCGGCGGTGCACGTCAGGGCATGAAAGCGCGTGCCGCCGGTGTCCATCTGATGCTGGCCAGACAAGTGGCGGGTGGTGACAAAATATGGGCCATTCACCGCCGTACCGCCGTTTTCCACCGCATCCAGCGTGCTCAGCGGCGGCTTGACGCCAAGCCGTGCGGCGCGCAGCGATTTCTCGATATGCAGCGGGCGCGGTTTGCCATCCAGCCCCACCCGTCCCCAATCGTATAGGCGGTACGTCTGGTCAGAGGACTGCTGAATCTCGTAGACCAGCACCCCCGGCCCAAGCGCGTGCACCGTCCCCGCCGGCATATACACGATGTCCCCCGGGCGCACCGTTTGATAGGTCAACAGCGGTTCAAGGCGGTTTTGGGCGATGGCCTCTGCCAGCCCGTCGCGGTCAACGCCGGCCTCGATGCCGATCACGATGCGCGCACCTTCGGCGGCGTCCAGCAGAATCCACGCCTCGGTTTTGCCGCGCGGCTCGCCCTCCAGCACTTGGGCCAGCGCGTCATCGGGGTGCACCTGCACCGACAGCCAATCGTTGCAGTCCAGCAGCTTGACCAGCAGCGGAAAGCCCTGTGACGGGTCGCTGGCCGTGCCAATCAGCGCCGCGCCATAGGTGCGCGTCAGCTCCCCGACCGTTTGACCGGCCAGCGGGCCGTTGGCGACGGTGGCGCTGTCGTGCAGCTCCCACGATTCGCCGTAGGGGTCGGCAGTCGGCAGCGGCTTGCCATAACGGGTGTGCAGCAGCCTGCCGCCCCACACGCGCGTGTGCAGCGACGGGGTCAGCAGCAGCGGATAAAGCGGGGTCATCGGGTGGGCCTCCTTGCGGCATCGGTGTCTGTGGGATGGATGAGGACATGCCCGACCGTGACGAACGGCTGTCCATCGGCCAGCACCGGCGCATCGGGCGTCTGATACCAATACACCACCACCCGCAGGCTGTACTCACCGGCAGGCAGGTCGGGGGGCAGCTCAAAGCGGTGGCGCAGCGCCGAAAGGCCGCCGACCGGCCATGCCCGCATCGGCTGATCGGGCGGCGGGGCAAAGCTCTCGGCCACGGTCTGGCCGGCCTCGTTCAGCAAAAACGCGCCAACCGTGTAATCGCGGTCAATCGGCACAGCTGGCGACCACCACGAATCCAGATACAAGCGGTCTGTGCCCTGTGGCAGCGCCGGCGCAAGGGTCACCCCCTCCAGCGTCAACCCAATCGCATCGTATCGGACGGGTGGCTGATTGGGGAAGGCCTGTGGCCGCGCCCACAGCGAGACGGTCATCCACGGGTCGCGCTGATACAGCGGGTCGCCGCTGCCGACCGGCAGGCGCACCCGCTCTAGGCGCACAAAGCCCAAACCGCTCAGCTTATCAGCCATGCGCGGCGGCACGTTCCAATACACCAGCCACACGCGCTGCGTGTTGGCCAGCGCCCGATCAAGCGCGGCCATCATGGCGGGGTCATCGGGATAGTCGTATTCGTAGTAAGAGCGAAAGATGCGCTGACCGTATGCCGGCAGGCTGCGCTCGATTTGATAGCCAAAGGCGGCGTCATCAAAGCCGGTCTCCAGCAGCACCATATCGCCCACCGAATAGCCGTCTGCGATGGCCTGCGCGGCCAGATGGCTGTTCAGGCGCGGCAGGTCGCCGGCGGCGGTCAGGGCCATCCAGCCCGCCCACAGCCCAATCAGCAGGCGGCGCGGCAGGGGGGGCAGGGCGGTCATCCCCACCGCGGCAGCCAGCGCCCCGCCGGCAGGGAACAGCATCGCCAGCGTGCGCTCCGAAATCACCCCCAGCCGCAGATTGACCACCACCATCAGCAGCAGCGCGCCGGCGCTGGCCATCAGCGGCAGCACGCGCACCACCGGCCGCCGTTGACCGGTCAGACACAGCGCCCATGCCCCCAGCCCCAGCGCCACCTGCCCGCCCAATATCAGCGTCAGCATGGCCTGAACCCCCTGTGGGGTGCTGGCAAGGCTGTTGAGATAGTCCGTAATCGCCCCGCGGTTGATTTTGTTCAGCGCCCCGTCCAGCCCGACCAACAGCCATGGGATAAACAGCACCAGCGCCAGCCCATAAGCGGCCAGCAGCTTCAGCTTATTGCGCGCGGGCGCACGCCACAGCACAAGGCCGGTGAAGGCCTGTGCGGCCACCACAAACGCCCCGATATACATGCTGTAGGCGGTGAAGGCCACCACCGCGCCATAGGCCGCAAAGCGCGGCCATGTCGGGCGGCGCAGGGCGCGCATCAACAGCCATGTGCTCAGCGCCGCCGCCAGCAGCAGAAAGCTGTAGTGCCGGATGGTCTGACCGTAGTACACCATCTGGCCCTGAGTGGCCAGCAGCAGGCCAGCCGCAACAGCCACCCCGAGGCCGCCAAGGTCTGCGCCGGCACGCAACACCACCGCCACCGTCAGCAGGCCGGCAGCCCACGCCACAAACCCCAGCGCCAGCTTCGACTCGCCGGCCAGCGCGCGCCAGCCGTCCAATGTCCAGAAATAAGCCGGCGGGTGATGATTGGCGGCAAGGCGGGCCACATCGGTCTGAAAGTCGGACTGCACCGCCCATAAGTTCCACCCCTCATCTGACCAGAACGGGGTGTGCCCCAGCCCATTCATGCGTAGGGCAGCGGCCAGCAGCAGCACGGCCACCGCCCCCATCAGCAGGCGAGGCAGCGCGCTAGCGGTCTTGGAAGAAGCGTTCATAAATCATCTGCCCGACGCGGTGGTTGAAGGCGATGCTGGCGTGGCTGTCGAACGGCGAGACGATGCGGTCGGGCAGCGCCCATGCCGCGGCCTCGTCGGTCAGCTTCAAGATTTCAGTCACCCCGAATTCGGCAAAGGCCTGCTCCACGCGGTCAACATACGGGATGCTGGCCATCGGATCGACCATGTTGGGGAAGATGACCACAATCAGGCGCGCGCCGGTGGCCTGAATATCGCGCGTCAGGCGCTCGATTTCGGCCTTGTGGATGCCCCAGATATACGGGTTATCGTAGGCCGCATAATAGAACTCCCACTCGCTGCGCCCGTCCACCGTGTTGACGAACAGCCGGTCATAGTTGGCCCGCCAATAGATAAAGCTGGCCAGATACGACTCTTCAGCCAGCGGCGGGATGGGCGGGATGTCGTAATCCCACTGCATCCCGTTCGATTTGGCAGCCACCTCGATGTCATTGGGGAAGTACTGCCAGATGACCACATCCGGCGTTTTATACGGATAGTTGTCAAAGCCGCGCTGCTGCGCCTCGGTGGCATAGCCGGCGCGCGCAATCTCTACCACTGCCCAGCCCTCGCCCAGCAGGCGCTCCAACACCTCGGTATAGCGGTCGCTGGGGTCATTCAGCCCCCAGCCCTCGGTAAACGAGTCGCCCAGCACCAGCACGCTGTTGAGCGAGTCGAGTTCTTCGGGAGTCCAGTCACGGTCGCGATAGCCGAGGCTGTTGAGCTGAACATAGCGATTTCGCCAGTTTTGGCCGTGCAGGCCAAACTCCATGCGGCTGTCGGCATAGCCATAGCGCAAATACAGCTCGCCGCCGACCAGCGCCGCCACAATCACAAAATAGCTCAGCATCAGGCCGCCGGCCACCGCGCGCACGCGCGCAAAGCGCTTTTGCAGCGCCAATGCCAGCAGGCCAACACCCACCAGAACAATCAGGGCGATTACAGTGGTCATCGGGGACATAGCGGGGTGATTATCCTTTTGATGTGATGGGACGTCATATTGATATGGGCCTACAGCGGGCGGATGCCCTCCCATGTGATGTCGTGGAGGGCGGCTTGGGCCAGCGCCACCGCGCCGTCATAGTCTGCGCGGTGCAGATAGGCGTGCGGACTGTGGATATAGCGCGCGGGGATGCTGATGGCGCCGGTTGGGACACCGGTGTTGGCCTTATGAATCGCGCCGCCGTCTGTGCCCCCGCCCAGCTGAGTCTTAAAGCCATAGGCGATGCCGCGCGTCTCGGCAGCGCGCTTCAGCAGCGCCAGCATCTGAGGCGCAGTAATCATGCTGCGATCCATAAAGGTCAGGGCCGGCCCCATGCCAAGGCGGGTGGTCGGGTTGATGTCGCGCGGGTCGTCGCGGTCTGCATCGGCCAGCGGATTGGGCAGGTCGTGGGCGGTGGTGCACTCCAGCACCAGCGCCGCATCGGGCTGCAAGGTTTTGACGGCCACTTGTGCCCCGCGCAGGCCGATTTCTTCTTGTACGGTGAAGGCGGCCAGCACATCACACGGATACGGCCCGCCGCGCAGCACGTCAATCAGCACCGAGCAGCCGGCGCGGTCATCCAGCGCCTTGCCGCGGATGATGTGCTGACCGACCTCGGCATAGCTGCTGTCAAAGGCGATGCGGTCGCCGCGCTTGACCTTGCCGCTGACCTCATCTTTGCCCGCGCCGATGTCGATGCGCAGGGCCGACATCTTGACCACCGCCTGATCGCGGTTTTTGTGGATGGGCGCCCACAAAATCACCCCGGGCAGCTGGTTTGGGCCAACCTTGACGCGCAGGCCTGGCAGGATGCGGTCATCAATGCCGCCGACGGCGGTAAACTTTAGCAGGCCGTCGCTGTCCCAACCGGTGACCATAAAGCCGACCTCGTCCATGTGGGCGGCCAGCATCACGCGCGGGCGATTAGCCCCGTCTGTGCCGGCTTTGCGCGCGGTAATCGTGCCCATCGGGTCGATGTGGATGTCGGTGGCATGGTCGGCGATGGCGCGCAGCACCAGCTTGCGCACTGCGCCCTCATCGCCCGAGATGCCGATGGCCTCGGACAGTTCACGCAGGTATTCCATGGTCATGATGCGGCGGTCTCCCCGGTCGGTTGTGGTTGTTCGTCCCATGCTAGGGCGCTGATAAAGTCGTCATCCAGCTCGGCGATGAAGGTGGCCAGCAGGCGGGCCGTGCGCTCGATGTCGCGCAGGTCGGCGGTCTCGACCGGGCTGTGCATACTGCGCAGCGGCAGGCTGAGCAGGGCGGTGGGGATGCCATTGCGCGAAATCTGGATGGCCCATGCGTCTGTGCCGGTTGGGCCGGCCAGCGCCTCATCCTGTATTTTGATGTCGCTGCGCTTGGCGGTCTCGCGCAGTTTATCGACCAGCTTGGGGTGCAGGTTCGGCCCGATGGCCAGCACCGGCCCGCCCCCCATCTCGTCCCCTTCCACGCCGGGCTGACGGGCAAAGCCGACATCCAGCGCAATCGCGATGTCGGGGGCGACGAAATCGGCGGCAGTGGCCGCGCCATTTAGGCCGGTCTCTTCTTGCACCGTGCCCACCGCATACACATCCCAGCGGTGGCGCAGCTTGGCCAGCTCGTGCAGGGTGGCGGTGACGATGGCGACGCAGGCGCGGTCGTCCATGGCTTTGGCGGCCACTTTGCCGCCCAACAGTTCCACCATCGCCGCTTCCACCGTGACCGGGTCGCCGATGCGCACCCATTCTTCAACTTCGGCAGCGGGCAGGCCGACATCAATGATTAACTCTTCCCATGCGGGGTATTTCTGGCGCTGGGCGTCGGTCAGCAGGTGCGGGGGCACAGCGGCCACCACCCCCACGAACGACCGACCGCCTTTGCCATGCACGCGCACGGTCTGGGCCAGCATCACACGGTTATCCACCCCGCTGATGCGCGTGACATACAAAAAGCCGTCCACGATGTCGCGCACCAGCATCCCGATTTCGTCGATGTGGGCGGCCAGCATGATGCGGCGCGCCGGCGCGCTGCCGGCCTCGGTGGCATTTTTGACCGCCACAAGGCTGCCGAGCTTGTCTTGAGACTGTTCATCGGTCAGGGCGCGCCATTCCTCAGCCAGAATCGCGCGTACCGGCGCTTCGTAGCCCGAAGGGCCATGCGCCTCGACCAGTTTCTTCAGGTGGGCTTTCAGGTCGAATACCACAAACCATACTCCTGCCCGCGCGGGCGGGGCGTGCAATCGATTGTGGATTACTATACCAGAAAACGCCCCCTGCCTTACACCGTCCACCCTGCGCATGGCCGGCGCGCCGGCCCGTCATGTCTCGTAAGGATTAAGGATTGACGGTTTTTCGCACGGCGATAGGATTTTGATGATAGAGTCTCATGTATCGCACATGTTATGTGTTGTGGAGATTCTTTCATGAGACGAGTGTTTTTGCGCGGACTGCTTTTGTCGCTGATGCTGGTGCTGACGCTTGCGCCCGCCGGCATGGCCAGCGCCGGCCCGCTGGAGCAGGCCGCCGGCGCGCACCCCACCCACGCACTGGTCATCGAGCTGGACGCGGCGGGCACGGCAGTACTGGCCGACTATCAGCGCACCGCACAGGCCACCCCACTGGTGTCGTTTGACAGCACGCGGGCCGCCTCAGAGATGGCCAACCCGTCCAACCTGGCTGATCCGGTCAACGTGCTGCTGCTGGATGACGCCAGCGGCGCGGTGGTCTTTCAGACCGTGGCCTATGCGGCGCACTCGGTGCGCGGCGAATTCGCCCATGACCCCGCCAACCCCTCGGCCTTGGGCTTTGACGGCTCGGCCATCACGGGCGTGGGTTGCCCCGCTGGCGCGCACCGCCTTCACCGTGCGCCTGCCGGTGATTGCCGGCGCGACCCGCGTCAGCATCCAGCCGATGCGCGGCACACGCAGCGTGACGATGATTGACCTTGCCGCTGCGGAGGTCAACTTTGCCGGCCTGCGTGATGCGCGTACCCCCACGTTGTACCCCATTGGCGGCTTCCCGCTCAGCTCGCGCGTGGAAAACCGCGTGGACGTGCTGATTATGGGCGATGGTTATACCGATGCCCAGCTCAGCAAGTTCCGCAGCGATGCCAAAGCCTTTGCCGATGGCATGTTCGCCATCGCCCCTTACAGCACCTATCGCTCGTTTTTTAATGTGCGCGCGGTGTTTGCCCCGTCCACACAGGACGGCGCAGACCGCCCGCCCTATAACCCCAGCTGCAACGACTTTGACATGAGCGACGGGGCGAGCTGCTGCCGCGACAACAACCCGTCGTGGACGTCGCAGTATCGCAACACCCGCTACGACTCCACCTTCTGCTATGCGCAAATCGCGCGCCTGTTGGTGGCCCGCAACACCGCCCAAATCTATGCCGATGCCAACGCCGCCTATCCCGATTGGGACGAAATCTGGCTGATTGTCAACGACACCACCTATGGCGGCAGCGGCGGCGAGATTGCGGCCGCCTCCATCAACCCCTATGGCGTGCAGATTCAGCAGCACGAGGTCGGGCACTCGCTGTTGGGCCTTGCCGATGAATATGGCGGTTTCGGCGGCGGCACGTGCAATGATCGCAATATCGATACCAACGATGACTGCCGTCCCAACGTCACCAACGTCACCACCCGCGCCAACCTGAAGTGGAACTATTGGGTCAGCAGCAGCACCCCGATACCCACCAGCGGGCCGCTGAGCAGCGCCGGCGCTGCCGGCCTGTGGCAAGGCGCGTTCTACAGCGATACCGCCTATTATCGCGGCTGCTTCAACTGCATTATGCGCGTGCTGGGCGCGCCGTTTGGCGCGGTGGCCGCCGAGCAGCTGCCGCTGGTGCTGTACCGCGGCGGATGGGAGGGCACAGGCACGTATTATTCTGGCAACCCCAGCGGCACAGGCGTCCGCCTGATTGACTATGCCCTGCCGATAAATGCCACTATCGATATTGCCGCCGGCTCTTCGCAGTCGTTTGGGGCAGAAGTGGTCGGCCCGACCGGCAAAAAGATACAAGTGCAGTGGATTCTGGATGGGAACGTGGTCAAAAGCGAGCGCGTGACGCCCTACAGCGTGGTGTCCTATGTGCTGACGCCGCTGGAGGCGCTCAGCGGCTCGACCCTGACGCTTCAGGTCAGCGATGTGCATCCCATCCTGCACCCCCAAAACCGCATCTTCAGCCGCGCCACCGTCACATGGACGATTAACGCCGATGGCGCGCCCAACGCCGCCAGCGAGCTGCTGGTCAACGGCGGCTTCGAGTCAAACGGGTCGGCGGACAACCGCGCCGAAAACTGGACGCATACCAACCTGCGCGGCGGGCGCAACTGCGTCGCGCCGGCCCATGAGGGCACCTGCTCGTATCTGATGCGTGGTCTGGGGACAAAGGCCGGCTCGCTGGTTCAGCTGCGGCCCGATGATGTCGGCAGCTATGCCGACGCCGGCGACCTGCTGGTGTTCAGCGGACGGTTCGTCACCAGCAAGCTCAGCGGCAAGTTTGACGCGCGCGCCATCCTGACATGGTCGGACAGCACGGTCACCCCGATTATCCT
Organism: Anaerolineae bacterium; assembly: GCA_034431675.1. GTDB lineage: Bacteria > Chloroflexota > Anaerolineae > Aggregatilineales > Phototrophicaceae > Flexicrinis. The sequence goes on from DAOUCZ010000158.1 coordinate 9,564, forward strand.
AGATGCGCTGCCTGCCAACAGCGCCGGCAGCTTTACCCTGCGCGAAAAATGGCACTTCATCGACCTGCCCGAGACGCGTACGGTGGAGTCTATCCGCATCCTGTTCCGCTTCCGCAAAGGGGCGCTGGGCACGGTGCGCGCTGACTCAATCAGCCTGCTGAACTATCCCGATTTCTTGCAGTAAGCCAGTCTATCCCGCCCCGTCGACAGGTTATCCTCTGGCGGCGGGGCGGGTGTGAGGACTACAGCCGTGACAGGATGCTCTCGACGAACTCATCGTCGAGGAACGTGCCTTTTTGCAGCAGCAGCGCCACGCTGCGCTCCAGCTCCTGCCGCTCACGCACGGTCAGTTCTTTGGCCGAGACCACGATGATCGGGATGTCGGTCAGCGCGGGGTCGGCCTTCATCTCGCGCACCACCGCAAAGCCGTCCACATCTGGCATCATCAGGTCGGTGATGACCATATCCGGCTTCCACGCGCGCACCAGCGCAAGGCCAGCAGCGCCGTTGTGCGCAAGGCGGATTTCGGTGTCGTCGCGCGTTTGCAAGATGCGGTGCATCAGGCGCGCCGCTTCCACATTGTCCTCAATCACCACCACACGGCGCGCGCGCTGCCCCACCATGTCGATGGCGTTCATCAGCTCGCTCTCGGGCGGCAGGCTCGGGGTGGTGGGCGCACTGGCAAGGTCAACCTGCTTTTGCCACTGCTCGCCAAGGATGGTCTTCTCGACCGGCAGGGTGTGGCCAGAGCAGTTGACGACCACCACGTCATCGGGCTTGATGATGCGCTGGCGCACCAGCTTGAACAAGCCGGCAAACGTCACACCAGTAGCCGGCTCGACGCTGATGCCGTCGTTGCGCGCCAGCGTGCGGATGGCCTGAAAGGCTTCCTCGTCACTGGCGCTGACGAAATAGCCACCGTTTTCTTGCACATAATCGTACAGCAGCTCATAGGCCCGGCCCGGCGCACCGGTCGCCAGCGTGGCAATCACCGTCTGCGGGTCTTCGACCGGCGTGGCCACCCGCTGCCCGCGCATAAAGGCATCGACCATCGGCGAGCACCCGCTGGACTGAATCATCCCAAACTGCGGCAGGCGGTCAACAAGGCCCAGTGTCTTCATCTCGCGGAAGCCTTTGCCCACCCCAATCGGCCCCATCCCGCCGCTGACGCCCTGCAAGAACCAATCGGGCGAGCGCCACGGCACGCCCTGCGGCGCGCCCAGCTCCCACGTCAGCTGTTCAGCGATTTCGTAGGCCATGGTCTTCATCGCCTCGATAGCCGCCACCGATTTGATGCCCTTATCAAGAAAAATCCCGCGCGAGGCGGCAAACTGCTGGGCCAACGTCTTGGTCTGGTCATACGTGCCGGTGGTCTTAATCACCTCTGCCCCATAGATAGCCACCTCGCGCAGTTTGTCGTTGGGGGCTAAGGCCGGGAAGAACGCCCACAGCTTGATGCCAGCGCGCGCGCCATAGGCCGCATAGGCAATCGCCACATTGCCGGTGCTGGCCACCACCACCTCGTCCACCCCCATCTCCTTGAGGGCCGAGATGGCCACCGTGGCCTGCCGGTCTTTAAAGCTGCCGGTCGGGCCTTGCCGCTCGTCCTTGATATACAGGTTACGCAGGCCCAAGGCCGCCGCCAGCGCGCGCGATTTAATCAGCGGGGTGTGCCCCTCGCCAAGGCTGATGATGTTCTCGGTGTCATAAATCGGCAGCACCTCGTGGTAGCGCCACAAGTGCGGGCGGCGCTTGCTGACCGTCTCGGCCCACTGGTTGGCCCGCAGCGTATCAAGGTCGTAACGGGCCTCCACAATCACTTCGCCGCATTTGGGGCAAGCGCCGGTGAAGCTGCGCATTGGCTCGTGATGTCCGCAGTAAGTGCATTCAAGGGTGATGGTTTTTGCGCTCATTGGGCGACCCCGCTCATTCTCTGATCATGGCTCTTCGGCGTAAATGATGTGTGACAACTGAAAACAAAATAGCGCCTGCCGGATTATAGCGCGCAGCAGGCCAGATATTCCATTAATGTAATCAGAACAAATGTATCGTCAGCGGGCGCTTTCTGAAGGGGCGGCGCTGGCCGCAGCGATGATGGTTTGCAGCAGCACATTAGCCCCCAGCACCACGTCGTCCCAATCGGTTTCTTCGTTGGGATTGTGGCTGATGCCGCCGATAGATGGGATAAAAATCATGCCGGTGGGGGTGAAGGGGGCGAGCATTTGCGCATCGTGGCCGGCATAGCTGATCAGGTGGGGGGGCTGAGGCAGGCCCAAACAGGCACAGGCTGTCTCGATGTGCTGAATCATGCGCGGGGACATCTGGGCCGCCGGCATGTGTTGGATGCGCCGATACTGCCAGTCCAGATGAAAGCGGGCCGCAAAATCGCCGGCCATGCTCAGCAAATGCTGCTCCATCACCTCCAGCACCGATTCCTCGGTGTGGCGCACCTCGCACAGCACGGTGGCAAGCGCCGGGATGGTGTTGAACGCGCCCGGCTCGACCGTCACCTTGCCGCAGTTGAAGATGCCGCCCGCAAAGGTCTGACTGATGGTGTCGTGGGCGGCGGTGATGAAGGCGGCAGCCCCACGCATGGCATCGCGCCGCATGTCAAAGTCGGTTGTGCCGCTGTGGCCGGCCTCGCCGACAAAGCTGATCAGATAGGTGGTGCGCCCGACGATGCCGCTGACCGCGGCGATGCGCTGTCCGCTGCGATGCATGCGCGCGCCCTGTTCGATGTGCAGCTCCAGATAGCCGACCACCTGATCGGGGGTGCGGGCGGCCTGATACATTTCATACAGGTCGCGCAGGATGATGCCGGCGCGCGACAGCGCCGCCCGAAACGCGCCGATGGCCTCGGCATCGCGGTGGGCGGTCAGGTCGCCCAGCCGGCCCGTCAGGCCGCGGCTGCCCAGCATCGATTGCCACGCACCTTCTTGATCGGTGAAGTTGACCACCTCGAGGTTGACCGGCAGGCGCAGCCCGGCCTCGCGGATGGTGCGCAGGCACTCCAGCGCCGCACAGATGCCGACCGCCCCGTCAAAGCGGCCCGAGTTGAAGGCGCTGTCGAGGTGCGAGCCAATCATCAAGGTGCGGTCGGCGGCGCTCTGGGTCATCACCAAAATGCCGCTGATGTTGCCCACCGGGTCATCACGCAGCACAAGGCCAGCTTCTTCAACTCGGTTGGCAAACCATGCGCGTGCTTCAAGGTCTTCGTTAGAGAGCGCTATGCGGGTGACGCCGCCCTCGGCGGTTGCGCCGATGGCCGCCAGCTCTTCAAAGTCGGCGCGCAGACGGTCTGGGTCAATTCGTAGCTCGGCGATGTTCATAGGAGGGGGCTTTGGGGAGAGGTAACGGGACAGGGATAAATAACCACAACGCAGTGCCGCAGGGTGTGGGGATGGCACGCCCACGTGCGGGGGACTATAACACCAAAACACCAATCCGGACGATTATACGGCCTTAGATGGACGCAATAAAGCCCCCCCAATCATTGGGGATGCGCCGGCGGGCTTGCAACGGGCAACCGCCGCTTACGGTACAATGTGCATGATGTAAAAGTCCGTACAGATTGTCTAAATCTGGCGGTGCTGTAACCTTGGCATAATGCTGCACGCATAACCCAAAGGAGATGCCGATGCCGTTTGACCCGAATCTCGCTTATTTTCTGCTGGTGATTGGCTTATGGCTGGCGGCCACGGCGGCCTATGTGCCCGGCACGGGCATTATCGAGGTGGTGGCGCTGATTGCGCTGGGGGGGGCTTTGTGGCTGCTGGCGCTGCTGCCGACCAATCTGGCCGGCTTGCTGCTGCTGTCGATGGGGGTGGTTGGGTTTGCGCTGATCCCGTTTATTCAACGCCGGCCTTTGGGGCTGCTGGCAGCAGGGGTGCTGCTGCAATTGGTCGGCTCGCTGACCTTGTTCAACAACGGGGTGATGGCCTCGCCGCTGCTGATGGTGGTGACGCTGACGCTGCCGCTGGCCTATCACACCCTGCTGCTGATGCCGATGGTGGACAAACATTGGAAGACCACGTCGCCAACCATGGAACGCGACTCGATGCTGATTGGGATGAGCGGGCGCGTGCTGGAAGACCTCGACCCGCTGGGGATGGTGTACGTCAACGGCGAGACGTGGTCGGCAGAAGGCCGGCGCAAGCTGAAGCGTGGGACGCCCATCATCGTGATTGCGCGCGAGGGCCTGCGCTTGATTGTGGACATCGACAAGCAAAAGCGCGATCAACTGGACGCGATGGATGATGCCGATGACGACGATTCAGAGGAATCGCCGGCCTAGAACCTGCGCGAGTCGCAAAACTGCGTTATGCTGTGTGTTATGTGAGCGGTGCGTGAGCGCGCACCCGTGCTGTATCAGCTCAAAGAGAGGAGCATCATGGACGATATTACGCTGGTAATTCTGATCGGCCTTGGCCTTGCGGTGTTGTTCGTCATCTTCCGCGCCATCCGCGTCGTGCCGGAATACGAACGCTTGGTCATCCTTGCGCTGGGCCGCTATGCCGGCACGCGCGGCCCGGGCATCACCATCGTCATCCCGTTTCTAGAGACGGCGGTGCGCGTCGATTTGCGCGAGCGCTTCCTCGACATCCCCGCCCAGACCGCCATCACGCAGGATAACGCGCCGATCGACATCGACTTTTTGATTTACTATCGCGTGGTTGACCCCAAGCGTGCGGTGCTAGAAATCTCGGACGTGGTGAGCGCCTCGCTCAACATGGCCACCACCATCCTGCGCGCGGTGATTGGTGACATCGAGCTGGACTCGGTGCTGAGCCAGCGTGAACGCATCAACACCATGCTGCGCAACAAGCTGGACGAAATCACCGAGCGCTGGGGTCTCAAAATCACCAACGTCGAAATCCGCGAGATTAAGCCCCCGCGTGACGTGCAGGACGCCATGAACCGTCAGATGACCGCCGAGCGTGAGCGCCGCGCCCTCGTCACCCGCGCCAGCGGTGAGCGTGAAGCCGCCGTCGCCAGCGCCGAAGGCGAAAAGCAGGCCGCCATCCTGCGCGCCGAGGGCGAGCGCGCCTCGCAGCTGCTGCGTGCGCAGGGTTTCGCCCAATCGCTCGAGACGATTTATGCCGCCGCCAACACCCTCGACTCTAACACGCTGCTGCTGCAATATCTCGAGGCGCTCAAGGTCATCGGCTCGAGCGCGTCCACCAAGTTTGTCGTGCCGATGGAACTGACCAGCATGATGACCAACCTCGTCAGCTCCCTAAAAGAGACCAAGCCCAAGGCCTAACCCTATCGGTGCAGCTGGCGGCACGCACAAAAACACCCCGCACCGAAACCGGCACGGGGTGTTTCGCTTTATCCAAGGCAATCGCTTCAAAATCAGCGCGTAGGGGCGCATCGCGATGCGCCCGTCAAGCATCGCGATGCGCCCGTGACGTCGGGCAGTTCACGAACTGGCCCTACAAAACCCATCGCGATGGGTTTTGACCCTACCAGAAAATTTGAAGTGACTGCCCTGCCCTGACCGCTACATCTCGTGCATTGCTGCCGGCGTGTCTTCCACCACTTCTTCGTTGGTGTCCAGCAGGATATAGCGCCGAATCGGGCGTAGACGCAGCAGCGCATCGGGGTAGCGCTCGGCAAGGCCAAGGGCGCACTTTTCCAGCTGATTCAAGCCGCGCATCATCGCCTCACCCTCGTCCTGCCCAAAGCGGTAATGGAAGAAGTACGGGTTATCACTCAGCCAATCGAGGATGACGCGCGTGCTGGCGGCGATGTCGGCGGGCGGGTGGGCGCGCCGCAGCCGAATCAGCGGCTTGACCGGCAGCTTGAGGTTGCGGTTAAACACGTCCATCATCACCGGGCGGTGGAACAGCTTGCTCAGGCCGTGCTTGTCGGTGATGTCGAGGTCTGCCGGCAGCGGGATGTGCACCCCGCCCACGGTGGACAGCTCCATGCGAAAGTCGAAAGTCTCGCCAATGTAGGGCTGGGTGCGCACGCGCCGCTCATCCTCAGGGATGAGCTCGGCGATGCGCTCCATAATATAGTCCGCGCCTTCTTGCAGCAGTTCCTTGCGCGACTTGCCCGGTACATCCACGCGTACTGGCGGTATCGGCCGACCGATGTTCATCGTCAAGCGCGGGCGGCGCAGCTTGGCAATCTGGGCCAGTGCCCCCTCGATGCCGCCAAAACCAATCGGCACGACCGGCGCTTGGGCCTTGTTCGACAGCCACGCCACGCCCTGTCGCGCCTGACGCAGGCTGGTCTCCCAGATGCCGCCTTCGGGGAACAAGCCGACCACACCCCCCTGATTCAGCACTTCCAGCGCGCGGTTCATCCCATCACGGTCCATGCTGCCGCGCTTAATCGGGATGATGCCCCACAGATGCGCCAACCAGCGGTAGCGCGGGTCAAGCGGGATGTCGCCGGCGGCCATAATCTCAACCGGATAGGGGGTGTAGGTGGCCATCAGCCCGGCCTCGACCACCGCGATATGGTTGCCCACCAAAATCAGCGGGCCTTTGGGCGGCAGGTTTTCGGCACCGGTCACCTGTGTGCGCATGGCCAGCGCCCCAAGGGCGCGCCCTGCCATGCGCAGCAGGCTGCGGACGAATTGACGGCGGGGATAACGCAGGCGAGGTTGGTCGGTCATAATGCTCCTAGGCGGACTTGCTAAACATCAGCGAGACGCCATAGGCGGCCCGCTCGGACGAGGCGGTCTTGTGCTCGCTGACCGGCAAATCGACGTACATCCCGCCGCAGGGCACTACCTCTTCGCCATCCAGCAGCATCTGATACACTTCCACCCGCACGCGCACCGCGCTGTACAGCTGGGGCGTCAGGCTAAAGGTGCGGCTCTGCGGCGAGTCGGTCAGCATGAACGAGGCGTCTTGGGTCTGGCCCGGCTCTGCATGGATGGCCGAGAGGCGCACCAGCAAATCCGCGCCTTCGGGCAGGTCTTGGGGCGCGTCGAGCACCGCCCCCACTTGGATGTCGGCTTTTTGGCCGGCGATCAGCGGCTGCTGGGCCACCAGCACAAGGCGGGCCGGCACGCCCACACCCGCGCCGCGGCCCGTGCCGTTGTTGTCTGGCGCGGTGTCATAATCCAACAGCTCTTCGGCGGCGCGGCGGCCGGCATCAGTCAGGCGATAGCTCTCTGCCGAGTCCATCTGCACATAGCTCTTGGTCACAAGGCGGCGGATGGCCTTGCCAAACGTCACCGCCCCGATGCCGAGCGCCTCTTGCAGCTCTTCGACCGTGGCCGAATAATCGGACTGAAGCACCAGATAACGCAGGATGTCGAGCGCGCCGGTCAGCGGCTCTAAGGTCTTAAGGTGATAGGGGAGTTCCATGCGGCACTTTGGGTTTGGGTGAACGGTCGGATAAAGTGAATCTGTTCATTAGTGTAACACCCAACCCGCGTTTAAGATATTCCAACTGACGTTAACGCAAAAGGCCGTGGGGTTAAGGTTGGGTTAATGCTTCGTTGAGATTGCAGGGTGGACGGGGCGGGGGTATACCGTTAAGCCTACGGTCAGGGCAAGGCGGTGTTCAACAGCCTGACCACCCAGCCGCACACCCCAAGGCTGTCGCAATCTCGGCAGCCGCCCCTAGGAGGCCGGCCAACTCGATTTGCAATCTGTTATCCAACAAGGTTAACAGCACATCTACCATCTCCCACCCCAGCGGTGTTTAGGCGTATTGCGCGCGTACAGCGCACGTTGTGCACGCTTTTGGCCTGATGATACAATGACCACACCGCTTGAAATCCCGCTTCTCTGATGGGAGATGTTCGTATGCGTTTACTCCGCTTGGCCGCGCTGCTGGTGGTCGCCATCACGCTCGGCGCGTGCAACCTCACCAACGACCGGCAGGATCAGCTGCCCACTGCCACCCCCACCGTGCAATCCAGCACCAAACCGACGGTGACCATCAGCTCGCCAGCCAACAACAGCGAGGTGCGCGTCAACACACAGGTGCTGGTCACCGCCAACGTGCGTGATGATGTCGGCGTCAACCGCGTCACCATGACTGCTAACGGCGTGCCGGTCAAAACCGTGTCGTCCGAGACGCTCAGCGGCGACCGCGAGAAAAACTTCGTCCTCGACTTCACCCCGCTGGTCACCGGCGAGGTGCAGATACAGGTGATTGCCTATCGCGGCACGGGCACTGCCGCCGTGGCCAGCGACCCCGCCAACCTGACCGTGCGCGTCACCAGCGTGCAGGCCTCCAACACCCCGGCCGGCGGCGCAGTCACCCAAGGGCCAATCATCAACCCCAACGACCCGACCTGCCGCGCCGTGCCCACCACCGGCGTCAACTTCCGCAGCGGGCCGGGCACCAATTTTGCCGTCATCACCCAGCTGGGCACCAACAGCGCCCTGCCGGTGGTTGGTCGGCTGGGCGATAACTCGTGGTATCAGCTCAACAACTTTGGCGTGCTGGGTTGGGTCTCCGGCGGGTTTGTGACGCTGTATGGCGCAAACTGCGTCAGCGTCCCAATCGTCAGCGCGCCGGCCACCCCCACCGTGCCGGCCAGCCCGACCCCGCAGCCCAGCGCCACGCCGTCCATCACCCCCAGCCCCACCGCCACCCCCGGCACGCCCAACCTCGTCATCACCCTGTTTGAGGGCAGCGAAAACCTCACCCTGCCGGCAGGGGCTAGCAGCGTGCGCGGCAGCTACACCATCAACATCGCCAATGTTGGCTCGCGCCGCACCGGCCAATTCACCCTGCGCCTTGATACCCGCCCGACCACCAGCCCACAAACGGTGATTGTTGGCAACCTGCGCCCAGACGAGTCGGCCAGCTTCACCATCGACTTCTTGTTCACCGCGCCCGGCACCTACACCCTCGAGGCCTTTGTGGACTCGAATAACGAGGTGGCCGAGCTGAGCGAGGCCGACAACCGCGCCACCCTCATTATCGTGGTGGCCGCCGGCAGCTAGGCCGCCGCTCCACACCGCACAAAGCCCCCGCCTGCGCACAGACGGGGGCTTTTTTGTTTGCGATAGAGGGGTGAGGGCGAGGTTATTCCACCACGGCCAGCACGGTGACCATGCCAAACATGCCGTGACGCGACTCGGCATGGGTCAGGATGTGGCAGTGATAAGCCCACAGGCCCAGCTCGGTGCAGTCGATGATGACGTCATAGCGCTCGCCCGGCGCCACGTTGAGCGTATCGCACAAGAAGGGCTGCGGCAGATAGTAGCCGTCCTTGGCCACCACCAGCTGCGGGATGCCGTGCAGGTGCATCGGGTGGATCATCAAGCCCTCGTTCATGTAGCGCACGCGGATTTTATCGCCCAGCTTGGCCACAATCGGTTGGGTGTGCGGGAACTCCTTGCCATTGAGCGTAAAGCCCATGGCCGAGTCGTTCAAAATCATGGTGTAGTCGGCGGCCACTTCTGGCTCATTGCTCTTGTCCTTCGGCTCGACAATCAGCGCACCCAGCAAGCCTTTGGTGACCTGTTCGGCGGCGTTGTGGTGCGAGTGATACATGTGCGAGCCGGCGTTGCGGATGGTGAACTCATAGGTGGCGGTTTCGCCAATCCGGATGACCGGCTGGGTGACGAACGGCACGCCGTCCACATTGTTGGGGACGAGCAGGCCGTGGAAGTGCACCGCGGTGCTCTCGTTGAGGTGATTGGTGATGTTGAAGCGCACGCGGTCGCCTTCAGTCACGCGGATTTCGGGGCCGGGGACGATGCCGTTGTAGCTCATGGCGGTATAGACCATGCCGGTTGTCGTTTCCCACTGCACTTCCTTACATTCGATGTCAAAGACCTTCACGTCGCCGTCCATGGTCGGCTCTAGGCGGCGATTCCAAAACAGCGGGTCTTTGCCAATGTTATCGAGGAAGGTCTGCACACCCTGCGCGTGCATGTTGTCCATCTCGGTGGCCGTGTTGAGGGTTTCGGGGTTGGGGGTGGGGTGATCGTGCTGGGCGAGGGTGGGCGTGCCGCCCATCAGCACCGCAGACCCGACGCCGGCAGCGCCGATGCCAGCCAACTTGAAGAACTTGCGACGGTCGATGTTGGACATGGGGAGTCTCCTATAAAAAAGGTGTGCGACGACCAAGCAGTAAACGTCTACACGGCAGTTTGCGATGAGCCTATGCTAACGTGTGCGGCGTCTTTTTTGCCCTGATGAAGGTCATCAGTCGTTCGTGATAAATATCACTGGCAGCACCACCCCCCATCAGGAACACTTGAGAAGTAGGGAGGAACTACACACCGTCATCCATCTCCAAGCACATCAGAGGGCTGTTTTTCGATGTCGAACCATCATTCTTCTGCAACCGCATCTGTCAAGTCGTCCGGCGCAAGCGGCAACCTTGCGGCGGCGGTCATCCTCATCAACCTGCTGATTGTCGGGGCAGTCTGGCTGAGCCAGACCGCGCCGTCGGGCACGTCGCAGCCCCAGACCAGCGGCCTGAGCGTGGCCTATGTCCAGACGCAGGCCTCCATCCCGCTGCCCACCGACACCCCCTTGCCCAGTTTGACGCCGGCCGGTGCGGTGCGCCGGCGCGCCTTTGCGCCAGAGCCGCAGCGCATCCGCGCTGGCGAGCGCACCTTCCAGACGGTGTGTTCGACGTGTCACGGGTTTTCGGCACAAGGGATGCCCGGCCTTGGCCCAAGCATGATTGACAACACGTTTATCAATGGGCAAAGCAATACCGAGCTGCTGGCCTTCATCATCCACGGGCGTGACGCCAGCGCCCCCGACAACAAGAGCGGGGTGGCGATGCCAGCGCGCGGCGGTAATCCGTCCCTCACCGACCAAGACCTGACCAACGTGATTCACTACATCCGCAGCCTCAACCCAACCGTGGTGGTCTATGACGAACCGGCCGGCGACGGCGCGCCAGCTCAACCGGCAGCGGTCGAGGTGGTGGCCGTCACTCCCACCCCGTTTGTCACGGTGGCGGCTGTGGAGTTTAAGCCGGTAGACCTGTCGGGTCTGGGCGCATTGGCCGGCGGCGGCGCATCGGCCACCGAAACCCCCGCCCCATAAGGCGCACTGCTCCCGCAAAAAACGAAGCCCCCTCGCCTATGATGGGAGAAGGGGGCTTTGCTGCGTGTATGTGCGGGGTGCGCGCGGTTATTTGCGCCGCCGCATCAAAAATTGCAGACCGGCCATCAGCGCCACGCCCACCTGAAGCCCGACCGCCACCCACACCCACGGGATGTCTGGCCCGCTGGCCGGCGGGGCGGGCACATCGGCCAGAATCGGGGCAGGCGTCCCGACCGGCACAGAGGCAACCCGCGTCAGCGTGATGTCGAGGGTGGGGGACGGGGTGGCGGTGGCCGGCGTGATGGTGAACAGCACTGCCGGCACATCGGCGGCGGTGGCGATGCGTGCCGGCGGCGTTTCGGTGACGATTAGCGGCGCGACCGTCACGGTGGGCTGTGGGGTCGGGCTGACGGGCGGTGTGGGGGTGGCGCTTTGGGCCACCAGCGTGGCGTAATCGACCGCCTCGGCGATGGCGGTGGCGACCAGCTCATCGGGCAGCAGGGTGGCGGTCGGCCAGCCTTCGGGCAAGGGGGTGGGGGTATAGGTGCCGGCTTTGGGCGGCACCAGCACCACCTCGCCGATTTGCAGGCGGCGGATGTCGTCTTGCGATTTGTGGTTGAGGGTGAGGAAATAGCCCAAGTCGTCCCACGTATAGCCATAAATCAGCAGGATGTCGCCGATGGTCTGTTGGGGCTGCACCTCGTGCATGATGTTGCCATGGTTATCAAGGCCAACCACAAACGGCGGCGGCCCAGACGCGCGCCCCGTGCCCCCACTGCTGCCGCCACCGGTCGAGACAGCGCGCCCGCTGCCCTGCGCCCCAAACACCAGCACATAGGCCGTACCCCACGAGCTGGTGGCGCTGGCGATGCCGATGTCTTGATAGTTCGGGTTGGTCAGGCCGCGATAGTGGATGGGTGAGGTCGTCCAGAAGGCCCACGCATCGTCAATGCGCGCCAGCGAGCCGCCATAGATGTTTTCGCTCACCCAACTGCCGCCATAGCCCGCTGCCGCCGCACGGCTGGACGGGGTCGAGCCGTCCGATTGGGTATGGCTGATTTGGCCGGTATTGACCATCCAGCGCGCTTGATTGAGCGCGGCGGCGCTCAGCGCCCCATTCAGGCTGTAGCCCGGCAGGCCCAACGAGGCGCGCAGCGCATTGATGCGTGCCAGCAGCTCACTGGCCACATCCTGCGCCGCAGAAGGTCGCGACAGGCCCAGCATCAGCAGGACAAAAACAAAGAAAACCGTGAGAGAATGTTGTTTTGCACTCATACGCGCTATTGTATCATCCCCTTGGATGACGGGTGTTATACGCCTGCCCGACGTGTGTCTGTGCGGGCGCACGCGGCGCTGCAATTTCTCATCTATGTTGCGTAACATCTAGCACGCGGTGGGGTTTATGATGATATAACCCAACTGCCCGTCCCTATCCCTATCCCTATCCCTATAGAAGCTGGCCCATGGTGATTGACATGATTGTTCATGCAGAGTTCGGTAAAGTCGTCTTAGCCCTGCTGTTTAGCTATATGATTGGTGCGTTCCCGACCGCGTATGTGCTTGGCCGCCTGAAGGGGGTGGATATTTTTGCCACCGGCAGCGGCAACATGGGCGCGACCAATGTTGCGCGCACCTTTGGGTTCGGATGGGGGGTGGCTGTCTGGTTTTGGGACAGCAGCAAAGGCATTGTCGCCATCCTGCTGGCGCGCGTGTTCCTGCCCCAAGAAGACATCTGGTTTGCCTCGGTGTTTGCCGGCGTGATGGCGATTATCGGACACAACTGGTCAATCTGGGCCACCCTGCTGACCGGCTCGGTGCGCGGCGGCAAAGGCGCAGCGACCGCACTGGGCACGCTGTTGATGGTTGCCCCGACGCCGGCCATCGTCGCCATCCCGTTTGTGGCCTGTCTGGCCGCGGTCATCCTGACGCGCTATGTGTCGCTGGGGGTGCTGGTGCTGTTTGGCACGTCGATGCCGTGGATGTATGTGTTTTCGGCCACCCATCCCGATACCGTGCCGGTTTGGCCGCAGTTCTATGCGCTGCTGGTGCTGGCGCTGATTTTGTACCGCTTCCGCGAGAACATCCACCGCCTGCTGACCGGCACAGAGCGCCGCCTTGGCGATAAATCTGTCGAAACCATAGCCATCCTCGACGAAGAGATGTAAACAGGCGCACACGTCGCCTCGCCCAAAGCGTAAACAAAAACATGACTCATCCCAAAGTTTGTTGTAAGGGCAAAGGGATAGGGTCAGGATAAGCAAGCCAGAGCAGGGATAAAGCAAGACG
>DAOUCZ010000159.1:0-48698 GCA_034431675.1 Anaerolineae bacterium
GCAGCACGGCACACCCCACCAGCCCAATCGGCAGCAGCGCCCGCCGCCCAATCGGGAGGGCGCGGCGCGCGGCACGCGGTGCAGAAGGATGCGCTTGTGTGGTCACAGGCAGGAAACTCCGATGCAAAACAAACTGCTGCTTGAGGTGATGACGCTCATCATAAAAGGCCGCGCCGCCCCGTGTCTACGCAGGCGATTAACCGTGAAGTTGCACAGCGCACCCGACATCGTTAGCCGACTACAGGAAATAAAGTTAACTACCTGAACACATCAACTCACACACAGTACAACTTATCAAAAAACTATGGTTAATTTTGTGATGCCCCTACCCTGCCCGATTTAACAGACTCCCGTTAGGCTGATGGTGAGCTGCCGTGCGATGCGCTAAGGTATATCGGCATCTACTGACCCGACAGGATATTTCACCGATGTCGCTAAACTATCCCGCCGCCCGCAAAATCGACCACATCGACGACTATCACGGCACACCCATCTCCGACCCCTACCGCTGGATGGAAGACATGCAGTCCGACGAGGTGCTGGCATGGGCACAAGCCCAAACCGACCTGAGTGAGTCGGTGCTGCGCGGCGCGCGCTGGCGCACCCTGCGCGCCGAGATCGAGGCGTTGATGGATTATCCCAAAGCCGGCCTGCCCGAACGCAGCGCCGACGGCACACTGTTCTACACCTACAATGACGGCCTGCGCCCACAGCCGGTCATCGTGCGGCAGGCCAGCCCCGACGCCCCACGCCAGACCGTGCTAGACATCAACACCCTCAGCGCGGACGGCACGGTGGCCGTGCCGGTCTTCAGCGTCAGCCCAGATGGGGCGGTGCTGGCCTATGCCGTAGCCGACGGCGGCAGTGACTGGAACGAGGTGCGCTTTATCGACCTGCGCAGCGGGCAGCCCCTGCCCGACCATCTGGCGCGCACGCGCTACGCCCAACTGGGCTGGCTGGCCGACTCGTCGGGGTTTTATTATGCCCGCTACCCCGAACACACCGGCGAGGTGATGCGCGAGGCACAAATCTGTCTGCACCGCATGGGCACGCCGCAGTCGGATGATGTGTTGGTCTTTCATCAGCCCGAAGCGCCGGCCATGAACCCCACCCCCACCCTAACCGACGATGGCGCGTATCTGGTGATTTCGTCGTGGCAGCACCTCAACGGCAACAGCATCATCGTGCTGCCGCTGGACGGGCAAGCCGCCCCCATCCCGCTGATTTCCAGCGATGACGACGAGTTCAACTTTGCCGGCAATCTCGGCACACGCTTTTATTTCACCACCACCCGCGGCGCGCCGCGCGGGCGCGTGGTGGCGGTGGAGCTGGACGCGCCCGATGTGCTGCACGAGGTCATCCCGCAGTTCCCCGACGCGGTCATCGCCGGCTATTCGGGCGGGGCGTCGCTGTGCGGGGGGCATCTGGTGGTGCGCCTGATGCGCGACGTGGTCTCGCAGCTGGCGGTCTATACGCTGGACGGGCAGCACGTGCGCGACATCGCGCTGCCGGCGCTGGGACACGTCCTAACCACCCGTGTGATTCACCAAGACGACCGCTCATTTTATTTGCACTTCGAGTCGTTTGCCTATCCGCCCACCCTCTTTGAATGTGAGGTGGAGACCGGCGCGCTGCGCATCATCCATCAGCCCCAAACGCGCATCGACCCTGCCAGCATCACCATCGAGCAGGTGTTTTACCCGTCCAAAGACGGTACGCGCATCCCGATGTTCTTGGTCTATCACAAAAACACGACCAAAAACGGGCAAGTGCCGGTCTATATCAACGCCTACGGCGGGTTTTCGATTGCGCTTCAGCCGGTCTTCTCGCCCACCCCATGGTTTGAGCTGGGCGGTCTGCTGGCCATCCCGGGCCTGCGCGGCGGCGGCGAATATGGCGAGGACTGGCATCGCGCGGGGATGCTGGAACACAAGCAAAACGTCTTCGATGACCTACACGCCGCCGCCCAATACCTGATTGAGCAGGGGTGGACGCACAGCGGGCGCATCGGCATTGTGGGCGGCAGCAACGGCGGCCTGCTGACCAGCGCCGCCATCACCCAGCGCCCCGACCTATACGGCGCGGCGGTGGTGGCCGTCCCGCTCACCGACATGCTGCGCTATCACCACTTCACCATCGCGCGCTTCTGGATTCCCGAATACGGCTCATCCGAAGACCCGCAGCAGTTTGATTATCTCATCCGCTATTCGCCGCTGCACAACGTGCGCGCCGGCACAGCCTATCCCGCCACCCTGATCCAAACCGGCGCAGGGGATAACCGCGTCGTGCCGGCCCACGCCTACAAATTTGCCGCCGCCATGCAAGCCGCGCAGGCCGGCAGCGCCCCCATCCTGCTGCATGTCGAGATGCGTGCCGGTCACGGGGTCGGCAAGCCGCTCTCGCTGCGCCTTGACGAGCAAACCGATCAGCTGATGTTCTTTCTGCAAGCCTTTGGCATGGCCTAGCGCCAGCCCTCACATCCATCCTAGAGGCCAACCCCGACTGGCTGATTGTGATTGACCGCGACCTCGCCATCGGGCAAGAGGGCGAGGCAGCCAAGAACATCCTCGACAACGAGCTGATTGCCCAAACCACCGCATGGGCCAACGATCAGGTGATTTATCTCAGCCCGTCCGACTGGTATGTGGTGATGGGCGGCACGGGCGCAATTCAGGAGATGGTGGACGAAATCAACGCCGCCCTGCCCGCGCCGGAGACCGAAGCCACACCAGACGCCACGCCCGAAGCCGAAGCCACCTCGCAAGGCTAGGGCATGAGCCGCTGGATTCTTTTTGGGGCGACTTCGGTCGCCCTTCTGGCGTTTATTAGCCTGTGGATTGGCGTCAGTGAGGTGTCTCCGGCGGCGCTGTTTGCGCCGTCTGAGGACGGACGCGCGCTGCAAGTGCTGCTGATCAGCCGCGTGCCGCGCACGCTGGCGCTGGTGCTGGCCGGCGCATCAATGGCGGCAGCCCAGCCGAGCTGATGCACCCCGACGTGCTGCGTGACCTCTATGACATCGACATCGACGTGCAGCAGATTGGCGGCCAGCGCATTGCCATTTATTACAATTTGATGCAATCTCAGCCGCTCCCCCCCCTATCCCAAGGAGTCCCCTCATGACCCTACATGCCCAAGCCCGTGTCGAAACCCCCAGAGCTTCGCACTACATCAAGACGCTGTGCCGTCACTTCAGCCACAAGGCCGCTGCCACCTTCGACAACACGCGCGGCGACGTGCAGTTTGCCTTTGGCAGCGCGGTTTTGCTGGCCCAAGACGGCGCACTGCTGCTGCAAGTGACAGCCCCCGATGCCGAAACGCTGGCCCGCGCCAAAGATGTGGTCGGCGGGCATCTGGAGCGCTTTGCCTATGTGGGCGAGGCTATCAGCGTGCAGTGGACAGACCAAGCCTAGGCGCTTTGGACGATGACGGGGGCGGCCCACCCGCCCCCCAAAAAACAATGATTCGCGTGTCAGACTCGCCTTGTAGTGGGTATGTATAAGGAGAGGAAAACATGTCGAAAAATATCATTATCTATCAAACCGACTACATCACTGTGGAATACGTGCCAGACAAGAAGTTTATCCAACACGTCATCCACAAACCGATGAGCGGACAGGTGGAGATGCTGAAAGAAGCGCTCAACGCCGGCACTGAGGCGATGATAAAGTACAAGGTCACCAAGTGGCTGTCCGATGACCGCAAGAACGACGCCCTTGCCCCCGAGACCGCCGAGTGGGGGCACACCGATTGGCATCCGCGCACCTTGGCCGCCGGCTGGAAGTACTGGGCCAACGTCATCCCAACCGATGTCGAAGCTGCCGGCACGCTAGCCCCAGTGATCGAAAGCCTATATGCGCTGGGCCTGCGGATGCAGGTGTTCACCAGCGTCGAACAAGCGGTGGCATGGCTAGACTCGCTGCCCGAATAAACACAACGCCCCGCCACAGGGTCATGGATACGCTGTGGCGGGGCGGTTCTTGTAGGGATTACCTAAACGTTATTGGCCAGACAGCTCGGTGATGAGGTCTTCCATCTGCGCCACCTCGGCGCTTTGTGCGTCGATGATGGCTTGGGCCAGCACCTCGACTTCGGGATGCACAGCGCCGCGCCGCAGCAGGCGGCTGGCCATGTGAATGGCGTCGTCGTGGTGGTCAATCATCGCCTCCAGCCACGCGATGTCATAATCCACGCCAGACAAGCGGTTGAAGCCGGCGAACATCCCCATCATCATCGGTGGGTCGGTGAAGCGGGTTGGGGCGGGGCTGTGCCCGCCGTGCCCCGCGTGACCGCCGCTGGGGGCAGCAGGCGGGTTGGCATGAGCTGCCATCTCAGCCATCGGCAGCACCTGATAGTCGATGTTGTGCCAATCCAGCAGCCACTGGCGCATCTGCTCGATTTCGGGGGTTTGGGCCTCAATCACCGCCGCACACACGGCGCGAACGACCTCGGTGCTGGCCTTTTCAAGGCAGTCCAACGCCATATCCAGCGCCATCTGGTGATGGTCGCTCATGCCCTGCAAAAAGCGGATTTCGGCGCGCTCGTGATAGCCCGGGTTGCTGGTAGCGCTGACGCCGCCGGCCAGTAGGCCAAGGGTGAGAATCAAAAACAGCAGACGTTTCATCACGAAACTCCTTTTTTCTATCCATCAAAAATGGGTGAGGTTGAGGGGAATTCCCCTGTGATGTTGAACGGTCAGGCCGCTGCAACATCACAGGGAATAGGGGTGTTTTTTCGTGGGCCATGCGCCCGACGTGTTATTCCTGCGGGGCGTAATCGATGGCGGTCATGCGCGCCTTGATCTGCTCCCACGTGGCGGGGGCTTGCCACTGCACGGTGATTTTCTTTTCGGCAGGGACGCCGTCCACCGCAACCACGCCGGCGATTTCGGTCACTTCGTTCTTAATCGAGTTGACGCACCCATTGCAGCCCACGTTGGGGACGACGACGGTTTTGGTTTCCATGTGCATTTCTCCTGTAAGACGCTGCCCAGCAGCTGGGTCAAGCGGCGATTTTATTTTATCCCCTCTTAGCATATCGCAAGGTGGACAGCATCGGGATGCGCCGTTTGGCGTATCTTGGGCACAGCCCGACGTCTGACGGGTGCTAGCGCAGACGGGCAGCCAACACCGGCGGGAACTGCGGGTATTCGGCCCAGCTCAGACGGCTGCCGCCCACCGTGCCCTCCGGAAAGGCCGGCTCTTCCACCGCGTCCATCACAAGGCCGGCGCGAAAGGCTGCATTCAGCAGCACATGCAGCGGGCGGTGAAAATACAGATGAGCGGTCGGCTCGCCGGCAGCACCCGCCCCCTCATGCACGGCGGGCGTCAGGTATTCGGTCTGCTTGAGCGACTGTTGATAGACGATTTGCCCATCCACCTCATAGCGCTCCTGCCCAAACACCGTGCTGGACAGGTTGAAGCACGGGTGGGTGGTGGTGAACACAAAGCGCCCACCAGCCCGCAGCAGGCGCTTGACCGCCCGAAACAGCGGCTCTATATCGGCGATGTCTTGCAGGGCCATATTGCACACCACCGCATCAAAGGACGCCGCCCCCAGCGCCACCAGCGCATCTTCGTCGGTGGCGTCCACCACGCGGTAATCGATGCGCGCATCGCCCGGGGTGCGTGCGCGGGCTTTTTCAATCAGCGCGGCGCTGAAATCGGTGGCCACCACTTGCGCGCCCAGCTCGGCCAGCCGCCGCGACATCTGGCCGCTGCCGCAGGCCACATCCAGCACGCGCTCGCCGGCCTTGAGGCCCAGCAGGCGCTCGGCGGTTGGCCCAACCAGCGTCTTGTGGAACAGGTTGCCGTCATAACCGTGCAGCGCGTCCCAAAAGCTGGCTTTGGCGTCCCACTGCTGGCGCGCACGGTTGTTCAAATCACGGGTACTGGTCATCGCTCATCCTCTCAGTTCTGCAATCAACGGGTGTGGGGCAAGGCCGGCCAGACGATACGCGGTGGCGTCCACGTCCATCAGGTCATCGCCCCAAATCACCCGATCGCCCAGATGCACGATGCCGCCGGCAAAATGCTCGGCCAGTGCGGCATAAACCGCCTGCGGCTCGGTATTCAGCTTGCAATAGGCCGTCATCACCGCCAGTGAGGGCGGCAGCGGCAGGGCTGCCAGCGCCTCCGCCGATTCCACGCTGATGAGCGTGACGCTGCCGTCACAATCGGCAAACATGTGCGAGGCCATGACCGGACGCGCCACCACCGCCCCCTGCGGCGCATACGGGCGCATCGGCAGCGGGTCAAGGTCTACCTCAGCCATGTTTGCCCCCAGCATCCACGGCTCAAGCGCCGGGTGGGTGGTGACCAGCGCGCGCGTGTGCGGGCTGAAACGCCAAAACCCGCGCAGCGCCGCCGCCAGAATCGACGGGTGCACCGTCTCGGCCAGTACCAGCAGCGAGCGCACCCCCCCATAAATCCGCATCGGCGGGGTATAGGCAAAATTGACCGCCGAGCCAGTGCGCGTAATCGACATCGATCCCATCAGCTTACCCTTTTGGTGTGTTCCCATCATGTTGTTTATTCGCCAGCCCCCAGCGAAAAGCCGCGCTCCCCGTCGAACATATACAGGTTCTCGGTTTTCACAATATCAAAGCCGGCGTTGACCGCGCGCTGAAACAGGCTAATCAGGCGGTGCGCCGTCACCGGCAGCTCGCCCGCCGACTGAAACCGACAGCGCCAGTGGTCGGTCAGATACGTCACACTGCGCGCATCTGGCCACACCTTTTGCCCGCGGTTGGTGATCATAATCAGCTGTAGGCCGTCGCCGTTGAGGTCTTGCAGCGCCGCCGCCAGCTTTTCGGGGTCGCGCCCGTCCTCAGGAGACCAATCCACAAACATATCCACGCCCACAAGGCTCTTTTGGCGCACCACTTTGGGGCGCACATGGGTCTGAATCACCTCGGCAGAGCCATACGCCACCGGCTTAAAGCGCGTGGGCTGCTGCCCCAGTCGCTCAATCACCGAGTCGGCAAAGCCATCCGTGCCCACGCGGTGCTTGCTGGTGCCATCCTTAAACACATCGCCGGTGTGGATGCCGTCTTCGATGGTCTTAAGCCATGCGTTGTGCACCGCCTCGGCCACCGCCGGCTGACCAATATGCACCATCATCTGCACGCCGGCCAGCAGCAGGCCAGACGGGTTGGCAACCCCCTTGCCGGCGATGTCTGGCGCGCTGCCATGGATGGCCTCGAACAGCGCATACTCATCGCCGATGTTGGCGCTGCCGGCCAGCCCGACCGAGCCGGTCAGCTCGGCCACGATGTCGCTGACGATGTCGCCATACAGGTTCGACATCACAATCACGTCGAAGGTCTCGGGCTGAGTGGCCGCGCGCGCCGCGCCGATGTCGATGATTTTGTGGTCGGTGGCGATGTCGGGATATTCCTCGGCCACCTCATCAAAAATCTTGTGGAACAGCCCGTCGGTCATCTTCATGATGTTGTCTTTGGTAAAGCAGGTCACCTTTTTGCGCTTGTTGCGCCGCGCAAACTCAAAGGCATAGCGGATGATGCGCTCACTGCCCGGGCGCGAAATCAGCTTGAGGGTCTGATACACCTCGCGCGTTTGGCGGTGCTCGATGCCGCTGTAGAGGTCTTCTTCGTTCTCGCGCACCACCACAATATCCACCTGCGGGTACTTGGTGGCCACAAACGGGTGATAGCTCATCACCGGACGCACATTGGCATACAGCCCCAGCGCCTTGCGGATGGTGACGTTAATCGACTTGAACCCGCTGCCCTGCGGGGTGGTGATGGGGGCTTTGTACAGGATTTTGTTCTTGAACAGCGTATCGAAGGCTTCTTTGCTGATGCCGGTGGGCGACCCCGCCAGATAAATCTTCTCGCCCACCTGTATCTCTTCGGTGTCGAACTGTGCGCCAGCGGCTTCGAGCACGCGCAGGCAGGCGGCCATGATTTCAGGGCCGATGCCGTCACCCCGCGCGATAGTGATAGTGGGTTTGTGGCTCATGAGAGGCTTCCGTGAGGGGGTAAATATTTGAAGATAACGCTATTTTAGCACGCCCGCCCCCCCGATTCACGCCCGCGTCTGGCCGCCCGTGTGCGATTGAACAGCCAGCTTTAACAGAAGTTAATGACAAGCGCCCATCAGATGCGGTACAGTCTGTGCCATAGTGTGTTTTTGGGCCTAAAAAACACGGGATGGTCGTTTTATGAACCGATGGTTTTTGGGAGCGCTCTCTCTGATTGCAGCGCTCGTTACTCTGCCGGCGGTGCTGGCTTTACAAACACGCACCCCCGGGCGTCTAGACGTGACCGGCGTCAATCCCAACGATGGGCGCTCGGTCTTCCTCACCGTCAGTGTCACCGACAACGCCGGCCAAGAAATCAGCGGCCTGACCGCCGAAGATTTCACCCTATCGGGATCATGGGCGCAGGCTGGCGCGCGCGTGGTCAACGTGGAGAGCGTGCAGGATGACAACTTGCCGCTGGCGGTGGTGCTGGTCATCGACACCTCTAGCAGCATGGCCGGCACACCGCTGGAAAAAACCAAGGCGGCAGCGCGCAGCTTTGTGCAGGCGCTCAACCCCGACGACGCGGTGGCCCTGCTGATTTTTAACGACCGCACGCGCCTGCTGCTGGACTACACCACCGACCGCGAGGCGGTGCTGTCGCGCATCGACGCGCTGCCGTTTGGCGGGCAAACCGCGCTGTATGACGCCGGCGTAGACGGGGTGGCGGTGGCCGCCCGTGCCCCCTTCCCGCGCCGTGTGATGGTGCTGCTGAGCGATGGCGCAGAATTCGGCGGGCGCTCAAGCAGCGCGCGCACGGCAGCCGCAGATGCAGCCACGGTCAACGGCGTGCCGGTCTATGCCATCGGGCTGGGCTTTGGCACAGACCGCAGCTATTTGCAGGCGCTGGCCGACGCCTCCAATGGGCGCTTCATCGAGTCGCCCACCCCAGAAGGCCTTGCCGCCATCTACGACGAGCTGGGCGCGCTGCTGCGCTCGGAATATGTGCTGACCGTGGCCTTTGACGGCCCGCTGGATGGGCGCATCTATCCGTTTGTGCTGGGCACACGCCTCGCCCCCGGGCTGGTGGATGCCGGCACGTTCCGCGCGCCCATCCTCACCCCGCTGGTCGAGGTCAGCCCGACATTGAGCGCGCCGCTGGCCGGCCCAACCACCTTCACCGCCCGCATCCGCTCCGACTCGGCCCTGTCATCGGTGGTGGCCAATTTTGGCACAGGCGACATCACGCTGAGCGCCCCCTACAGCCTCACCATCGACCCGTTCGAGTTAGCTCCCGGCAGCTACACCCTGACCGTCAGTGCCACCGACGCCGAGGGCGATACCGGCACGGCCTCTGTGCCGTTTGAAGTCGATGCCTCGCAGGCCCGCCTGTCGTTGGATGTCGATCTGGCCAACCTCGGGAGTATCGGTCAGCCGGTCACGGTGGCGCTGGATGGCATCACCCAGACCCCCGTCACCTCGGTGACCTTGCAAATAGACGGTCAGCCGATCGGCAC
Source organism: Anaerolineae bacterium (assembly GCA_034431675.1). GTDB lineage: Bacteria > Chloroflexota > Anaerolineae > Aggregatilineales > Phototrophicaceae > Flexicrinis. Next base: position 9,498 of record DAOUCZ010000159.1, read on the forward strand.
AGCCGACAACCTGCCCGCCCGATTCACCATCGACCCGCTGGCGCTCGAACCCGGCCTGCGCACCGCCGAATTCATCGTGACCGAACAGGCCGGCACGCAGAGCGTGCTCACTCAGAGCCTCGACATCGCCGCCCTGCCGCCGGTGGTGACGCTGGAAGGCCTCAACGATGGTGACGTCATCGACGGGCCGCGCACCCTGACCGTCACCCTAGGCGGCCAGTCCACCGCAGGGTCTGCCTCGCTGGTGATTGGCGGGCAAACCGTCCAGACCGCCGAAGGCGACTCGCCTCTGACGCTGATTATCGAGCCGCTGGCGGTCTTCAGCGCGCCCGGCGCACAGCGTGTGGTGGTACAGGTGGTCAACGCCTATCAGCAGACCACCGAGGTCAGCGTGCCGGTGACCGTGGCGGAGTCTATCTTCCCGACCCCCACCCCCACCCCCGACCTGACCGCCACTGCACTGGCCCTCACGCAGGTGGCACAAGCCACCGCTGACCAAGCCACGGCCTTTGCGCTGGCCACCGAGTCGGCCAACGCCACCGCCACTCAGCGCGCCGTGCTCGCTGCGCAAGCCACTGCCAACGCCCAAGCCACCGCCACCCAGCGCGCCGTGCTGGATGCACAGGCCACCGCCAACGCCCAAGCCACCGCCACCCAGCGCGCCGTGCTGGATGCGCAAGCCACTGCCAACGCCCAAGCCACCGGCACGCAGCAGGCCCTCCTCGATGCACAAGCCACTGCCAACGCCCAAGCCACCGGCACAGCCTCGGCAGCGTTGATTGGGGTGGCGCTGGCCACCGAAGAGGCCGCCGCCACGATCGAGATGCAGTCCACCATCGACGCCGAGCTGGCCCAGCTGGCCGCTTTCACCGCCACGGCACAGGCCGCAGCAGATGCGCAGGCTACTGCCGATGCGCAGGCCACCGCCAACGCCCAAGCCACCGCCGATGCCGAGCGCACCGTCATAGCCTCGGTCAACGTGGCCGGCACGCAGACGGCCAGCGCGCCTAGCGCCACGCCAGAGCCGAGCCAGACCCCACTCCCGACCGATACCGCCACTCCGACCAACACCGCCACCGCCACCGACGAGCCGACGGCCACCCCGACCGATACCGCCACCCCGACCGATGAGCCGACGGCCACCCCGACCGATACCGCCACTCCGACCGATGAGCCGACGGCCACTCCGACCGATACCGCCACTGCCACTGATGAACCAACCGCCGCACCTACCGACGAACCCACCCTAGAGCCGACCGTGACCCCGGCCGAACTGGATGTGATCAACCAGTCGGCGCAAGCCCCAGACTCGGGGCTGCCGCTGCCGCTGATTATCGGCGGGGTGCTGCTGCTGTTGATTATCTTGGCGGTGCTGCTGCTGCGCCGGCGGCGCTAAACTCAGCACAAACTCATGACGACACAGGGCGAATCGCGGTATGATTCGCCCTGTGTTGTTTGAACATACTTAGTTGAGGTTGATACAAGAGAGGTTTTCGTCATGACCGATATTGTGATCATCGATGCGGTGCGCACGCCCGTCGGGCGGCGCGGCGGATGGCTGCGCGGGGTTCACCCGGTGCAGCTGGGGGCGCATGTGGTCAAGGCCTTACTCAAGCGCACCGGCCTGCCGATTGAAGAGCTGGATCATGTGCTGATGGGCTGTGTGACTCAGGCCGGCGAGCAGACCTTCAACCTTGCCCGCAACGTGGTGCTGGACGCCGGCCTGCCGATCGATATTCCCGCCACCACGCTCGACTTTCAGTGCGGCAGCAGTCAGCAGGCGGTGCATCTGGCGGCGGCCATGGTGGCCAGCGGCCATGCCGAGGTGGTGATTGCCGGTGGCGTGGAGAGCATGACGCGCGTGCCGATGGGGTCAAGCCTGAACGGCGGTCAGCCCTTCACCCCCGACATGATGGCCGCCTACAACCTCGTGTCACAAGGGGTGGCCGCTGACGAAATTGCACAGCAGTGGGGCATCACCCGGGCCGAGGTCGATGCCATCGGCTTCAACAGCCACCGCAAGGCCGCTTATGCCGCGGCACAAGGCTGGTTCTCTTCCGAGATTGCCCCGCTGCAAGGCCTTGATGAGAACGACCAACCCTTCACGGTTGACCGCGACCAAGGCATCCGCATCAACACCGACACCGCCAAGATGGCCACACTTCAACCGGCCTTCACCCCCGATGGCGTCACCACCGCCGGCAACAGCAGTCAAATCAGCGACGGGGCAGCAGCCGTGATGGTGACCACCTCGGCATGGGCACGCAAGCTCGGCCTGAAGCCGCGCGCGCGCATCGCTGCGCTGGCCACAGTCGGCAGCGACCCGCACCTGATGCTGACCGGCCCGATACCCGCCACCCAAAAGGTGCTGGCACGCGCCGGCCTCAGCATCCGTGACATCGACCTGTTTGAGGTCAATGAGGCCTTTGCCGCGGTGATTGCGATGTGGGAGCACGAGTTTCGGCCCGACATGACCAAGGTCAACGTGCACGGCGGCGCAATTGCGCTCGGGCATCCGCTGGGCGCAAGCGGCGCGCGCCTGATGACCACCCTGCTGAACGCGCTGGAAACCCACGATAAGCGCCTCGGCCTCCAGACGATGTGCTGCGGCGGGGGCATGGGCACGGGCACGATTATCGAGCGGCTGGACTAAGCCGCCACAAGGTGAGGACAGCACGCGATATGAACGACATCTCTGGCCAAGTGGCGCGCGCGGCGGCGGCCCTGCGGCGCGCCAAGCGCGTGCTGGTGCTGACCGGCGCAGGCGTCAGCAAAGAATCCGGCATCCCAACCTATCGCGATGCCCTGACCGGCTTGTGGTCAAACTACAGCTTCGAGCAGCTGGCCTCGCCGGAGGGCTTTCGGCAAGACCCGGCCATGGTGTGGGATTGGTACGCCGAGCGCCGTCAGCAGCTGCGCGCGGTACAGCCCAATGCCGGGCACATCGCGCTGGCGCGCCTTGGCCAGCTGCTGCCCGCCGTGCAGGTGGTCACCCAGAACGTGGATGACCTGCACGAGCGCGCCGGCAGCACCGGCGTCCTACATCTGCACGGCAGCATCACCCAAACACAGTGCTTTTTTCACTGCCGCGGCAACCCAACCCTTGTGGAGGAATCGCAATATGCCGACGGCCCGCCGGTCAGCCCGCCGCCCTGCCCATACTGCGGGCGCTGGCTGAGGCCGGCAGTGGTGTGGTTTGGCGAGATGCTGCCGCACGGCGTCTATGAGCAGGCGCATCAAGCGGCGGTGGACTGTGACGTGTGCCTTGTGGCCGGCACATCTGGGATGGTGTTCCCTGCCGCACAGCTGCCCCTCACCGCCAAGATGACGCGCGCCTTTGTCATCAACATCAACCCCGAGGACGAAGAAGACCCGCTGTCAGACGTGCACCTGCGTGGGCCGTTCGGCCAGCTGATGCCGGCCCTGCTCGACGCGCTGGAGCGCCACCCATGAGCCTGCGGCAGCGTGCCAGCTTCGTCTTCATCGTCCTGCTGCTCACCGGCCTGACGGCAGGGGCACAGCAGGACACCCCCACCCGCCAGACGGTCTATCAGGTGTGGCGTGATGCGCGCGCCGGCGTATTGGTCTTGATTGACCCAGCCACCGGCCAAGAGCAGCGCCTGCCGGCCAGCGGCGAACGATTCACCGCTGTGCGCGGCGGCGTGCTGTGGTGGGATGGCAGCGCCGGTCAGGTGATGTGGGCCACGCTGGACGGGCTGGTGCGCCCGCACCCGTTCATCCAGCTGCGCGCCGGCGACTCACGCATTGATTGGGTGGCCAGCGACGGCGGGCGGCGCATCCTGTGGACGCTGCTGCGCGATGCCCATGGTGAGGTGGAGACCCAAACATGGGCGGCCAGCGTGGACGGCGAAAATCGCCGCATCATCTACCAAGAAACGCGCCGCGACGGCCTGCGCGTCAAGCCGGTGGCCTTTGCCCCCGACGGCCAAACCGTGGTGATGGATTATCAGCCGGTTGGGCTGGATAACCTGCTGATTTTCCCGCAGTTTGCCGCGCTCTTCCGCCTCGACATCACCCAAGAGCAGCCCGAGCCGGTTTTTCTGGACGGTGAGCCGGGCGACTTCAGCGGCGCGGGCATTCGGGATGGGCGCTTGGTGCGCCTGACCGTGGCCGGCGAGCTGGGCGGCTTTGATGTGCGCGTGCTTGACCTTGCGCTGGGGCGCGCCCTCACCATTGATGCGCTGCGCCTGACCGGCTATACGCTGGCTGGCGATGTGGCCGTGTCGCCAGACGGTGACAAGGCGGTCTATACACTGGCGATGATTACCGGCGGGGCAGGGGCGGCGCGCGTCGAGTCGGTGCTGGTGCTGGTCGATGTCACCGGCCTGACGCAAACCCCGCTCACTGCGCCGCAGTCCCGCCTGCTGCGCCCGCTGGGCTGGACAGATGCCGGAGAGGCGGTTCTGCTGTTCGACCCCGCGCAGGAGGGCACATGGAAGGTGCGCCTTGACAGCGGGCGGGTTGAACAGGTGGCCAGCTTGACATGGATCGGGCTGGTGTATGATGATGACGAATGAACAATCCCCTAACAGAGGACAATCAAGCCGATGTTGAACCCCATCGACTCTAGCGAACAACAAGCGCGGCAGGCCAAAATCGCCCCGATTTTCGAGGCGCTCAAACAGGTCTATGGGCCGCTGGTGTGGCGTCCCGACAAAGCCACCGAGCCGATGGACGAACTCATCAGCTGCATCCTCAGCCAAAACACCAGCGACGTCAACCGCGATAAGGCTTTTTTCGCCATGAAGGCCCATTTTCGCACGTGGCAGGCGGTGGCCGACGCCCCAACCCCCGAGCTGATTGACGTGCTGCGCCCCGCCGGCCTTGCCAACCAGAAAGCCCCGCGCATTCAGGCCGTGCTGCGCCGCATCTATGCCGAGCGCGGCGCATACGACATCGGCTTTCTGCGCGACCTGCCGCAAGAAGACGCGCGCGCTTGGCTGATGTCATTTGATGGCATCGGCCCAAAAACCGCCGCCATCGTGCTGTGCTTTGCCTTTGGCCTGCCGGCCCTGCCGGTCGATACGCATGTGCACCGCGTCAGCACCCGCCTTGGCCTGATCCCGCCCAAAACCACCGCCGACAAAGCCCATCCGCTGCTCGAGGCGCTGGTGCCCGGGCACTGGCATTATCCCTTTCATATCTATCTGATTCGCCACGGGCGCGAGACCTGCACCGCCCGCACCGCCCACTGTCAGCGCTGCCCGCTCACCGAGCTGTGCGACCATTATCAAACCCTGACGCGCGGCACACCCAAAGCCCCCGCGCGCACGCCCAAAAAGCAGGCCTGATCCCGCCCATGCACCTGTTTATCTCGCCCCACCCCGACGACGCCGCGCTCAGCTGCGGCGGCCTGATCCATCAGCTGGCGCAGACCGGTCAAGCGGTCTGCATCCTGACCACCATGGGCGGCGACCCGCCCCACCCGCCCCCCGATACCCCGCGCATCCGCGAGCTGCACGCACGCTGGCAGGCAGGGGCACAGCCCGCCGCGCTGCGCCGCGCCGAGGATGCAGCAGCGGCGGCGGTGCTCGGCGCGTCCATCCGCTTTGCCCCCCTGCCAGACTGCATCTACCGCTGCGACCCGGCCGGCACGCCGCTCTATCCCACCGGTCAGTATCTGTTTGCCGAGGTGCGCGCCGGCCTCGACCCCGCTCAGCCGGTCACGCCGGTGCTCGCGGCGCTGGGCGCGGACCTCGCCCGCATTCAGCGTGTCTATCTGCCGCTGGCGGTCGGCAACCACGTCGATCACCAGATTGCGCGCGGATGGGCAGCCCCCTTGCGGGCGCACCTGCCCCCCAGCGCCGAGCTGTGGTTTTATGACGATTATCCCTACAGCGCCCAGCCCAACGCCCGCTCATCCGCGCTGGCGGCTTGGCCGTCTGCGCAGCGCGATATACAGATGGTGCTGTCGCCAACGGACGTTCGCGCTAAAATAGAGTCCATTCGTTGTTATCAATCTCAGCTCAGCACTTTTTGGGCCAATTGGGACGTGATGGCGGCGCAGTTGACGAATTTTATGACGGCGGACGGCACGCGCCCGCCCGTAGAATTGTATTGGACAGGGGAGAATTTGGGCGATGACCGACCTACGTAAGGCGCGCGAACATTTGAATGCACTCATCCAGACCAGCCGAGCCGGTGGCACTATAGACGTGGCACAGCTCGAGATTTTGGGTCGGATGCTGGACGGCGTCGTCATGGAGGCCGACCGGACACGTGCCTCGATGGGCGGCGACTTTCGCCAACTGATGAGCGAGACAGCAGAATTCTGGAAGACCGCCATCCACGAACTGCGCACCCCGATGACCAGCATCCGCGGCTATTCCGACATGCTGTTCAACCCGTCGATGGGCGGCCAGCTGACCGACATGCAAAAGCAGCTGTTGGGGGTGGTGCGCTCCAACTCGCGCCGCATGGAGAGCCTGCTGTCCGATTTCTCGGTGCTCAACAAGCTGCGCGCCGGCGTCCTCCCGATCAAGCCCAAGCTCGACACCTTCAAGAACGTGGCGATGATGGTGCAAAAACGCGCCGAGCCGCAAGAGGCCGAGCTGGGCCGCGTGCTGCACGTGGACGTGCCCACCGGCCTGCCGATGATGCAAACCGACGGCGAGCACCTCTCGATGGCGCTGCACAAGCTGGTCGAAAACGGCCTGCGCTATTCCCCTGCCGAGGGCGGCAAAGTGGAACTCAGCGCCACCGCAGACGGCTCGACCGTCGTCATCAGCGTGAGTGACAACGGCATCGGCATGACCGCCGAAGAAATCTCGCGCCTTGGCAAACCGTTCTTCCGCGCCGATAACGACGTGGTGCGCGGCTATAAAGGCAGCGGCCTCGGCGTGCCCATCGCCTATATGCTGGTGGCGGCGCTGGGCGGGCAAATCCGCGTGGAAAGCGAACCCGGCAAAGGCACGCGCTGGATTATCCGCATGGCCGGCATGGGCGTGCGCTAAGCCACAGCCCGCGATGTGGGCAATCCACATCGCGGGCAGCACCCCACCATCAAGACGTGCGGGCCAACACCCCGCGGATAAAATCGCGATAGGCCAGCGCGGTGCGCTTGGGCGTGCGCTTGAGCGTCTCAAAATCGACGTGCACGATGCCAAAGCGCTGGTGATAGCCGTGCGCCCACTCAAAATTGTCCAGCAAACTCCACGCAAAATAGGCGCTCGTCGGCACACCGTCGGCCATCGCCCGCTGCATGGCGTCAAGGTGCTTATGCAGATAATCGACACGGCGCGCGTCTTCCAGCACATCGCCGGTCGGGGCATCATCGTCCCATGCGCTGCCGTTCTCGGCGATGAACAGCGCCGCCGGCCCATACTCGCGGTGCAGGCGCGTCAGCGTCTCGTGTAGGCCGTCTGGATACACCTCCCACTGCATCGAGGTATATGGCATCGACTCGTCGGGCAGCACCCGCCGCATCTGAAAGTCGCCGGTCGGCTCGTGGGCCATCACCGCGCGCGTGTAATAGTTGATGCCCAGCGAATCCAGCGGCACACACGCCGCGCTGACCGCGCTCGGGTCATCCACCCCGCGCAGCTTGTCCCCCACCCACTCCACGATGTCCTGCGGATAGTGGCCCTTAAACACCGGATCGAGAAACCAGCGGTTGTGATAGCCGTCAAAGCGCGCCGCAGCCGCACGGTCTTGCGGGGCATCGCTGTGCGGGTGCGCCGGCCAGATGTCCAGCACAATGCTGACGTCGGCCTGCGGCACGTTGCGCCGAATCACCGGCACGGCCTGCCCGTGCGAGAGCAAGGTGTGATGCGCCACGCGATAAGCCAGCACAAGGTCGCGGATGCCCGGGGCATGACGCCCCTCGTAATGCCCGACAAACGCCACCACATACGGCTCGTTCAGCGTCGTCCAGTGGCGCACACGGTCACCATAGCGGCGCGTGACAAGGTCGGTATAGTCGGCAAACCACTGCGGCATATCGGCATTGGCCCAGCCGCCCTTGTCTTGTAGGGCCTGCGGCAAATCCCAGTGATACAGCGTGACAAACGGGGTGATGCCGGCCTCCAGCAGACGGTCAATCAGGCGGTCATAAAAATCGAGGCCGGCGGGGTTGCTCGCCCCCACCCCCGCCGGGATGACGCGCGGCCACGAGATCGAAAACCGATAGGCATTCAGCGCCAGACTCTGCATCAGCGCCACATCCTCGGCATAGCGGTGATAGTGATCGCAGGCCACATCGCCGTGGTGGTCATCACGCACCTTGCCCGGGGTATGTGACAAGCGCGTCCAGATGCACTCGCCGCGCCCGTCCTCGCGCGCCGCACCCTCCACTTGGTAGCTAGAAGTGGCCGCACCCCAGTAAAATGATGATGGAAACATGGTCAACCCTTTTTTGGCTCTTATCGTATTGCGACAAAAGAAACTGGGAGCGCTCCCAGATGAGGTTATCATGCCGCGTTTTTGTGCGTTTGACGAGTAGAAAAGGCCTGATATGGTGTACGTGGTGCTGGATATGGGGAGTTCTTCGGTGCGGGCCTTGCTGTTTGATGCGCACGGTCAGCGGATTGAAGGGGCTGGCGCGGCACAGCCGCATCAATTCAGCTTTGACGCCAGCGGCACATCGACCGCCTCGGCGGCAGAGCTGTGCAGCAAAATCGAGGCGTGCATCGACGCGCTGCTGGCCCATCCACAGGCACACGGGATACACGCGGTGGGCATGGCCACCTTCGTCGGCAACCTGCTGGGGGTGGACGCCAACGGCCAGCTGCTGACGCCCATCTACACCTATTCCGACTCGCGCAGCGCCGGCGATGCGGCACTGCTGGCCACACGGGTGGACGGCGAGGCGGTGCATCAGCGCACCGGCTGCCGCATCCACAGCGCCTATCATCCGGCCAAGCTGGCGTGGCTGAGGCGCACTCAGCCCGACCTCGTCGCACAGGTGGCGCAGTGGACAGACATCGGCACGTATCTGTACCGGCGCTGGTTTGGGCGGGCGGCGGCGTGCAGCCACTCGGTGGCATCGTGGAGCGGATTGCTCGACCGCGCGCGCGCCACATGGGATGACCAATGGCTGACCCTGCTCGGCCTTGATGAGACACAGCTGCCGCGCACTGCCGATGCGCATATCCCGATGAACGGGCTGGCGGCGGCGTATGCGCGGCGCTGGCCGGCGCTGGCCGATGTGCCGTGGTTTCTGCCGGTGGGCGACGGGGCAGCGGCCAACGTCGGGTCTGGGGCGGGGGCGCGCGGGCCGCTGGCCCTCACGCTGGGCACGACCGCGGCCCTGCGCACCGTGACCGATGACCTGCCCGACGTGCCGGCAGGGCTGTGGAGTTATCGCATCGACCGGACGCGCCATCTGGTGGGCGGGGCAACCAGTGAGGGCGGAAACGTGTTTGCGTGGGCACGCCAAACCCTGCACCTGCCCGACCCCGAAGCCACCGAGCGCGCCCTGATGTCTGCCGCCCCAGACCAGCACGGCATCACCGCGCTGCCGCTGTTTGCCGGCGAGCGCAGCCCGGGCTGGCAGGCCAATGCCACCGCCGCCCTGCACGGGATGCGCCTGTCTTCGTCGGCGTTGGACGTGCTGCAAGCCCTGCTCGAAGGGGTGGCCCACCGCCTTGCCCTGATCGCCGAACAGCTCAACACCGACGGCGTGGTCTATGCCGGCGGCAAGGCGCTGCATCAATCACGGGCGTGGGCGCACATGATTTGCAACGCCTTTAACCGTCCACTGGCCCTGCTGGACGAACCCGAAGTGACCGCACGCGGCGTCGCCCTGCTGCTGATGCAGTGGCTGGACGGGGCAAACCTCGCCCTGTACCCGCCGCGCGTCCACACCATCCTGTCGCCCGTGCCGGCAGCTGCCGCACGCATGGCCGAGGCGCGCGCCCGTCAAACCCGCCTGTATGGCCTGATGTACGGCGAAAATGGGGCGTAGCCGGCCTCAGGGCTGAGGCTGACTGCTCAGCCAGCGCTCCACCGCCGCGCGGCTGAGCGGCCCGCCATGCCCGACATAAAAACGCTGCGCCCCCAGCTCAAGCAGCTTGCGCACGCTGGCGCGCACGGTGGCCTTGTCTTTTTCCACCTCATACAAAAAATAGGGGTAGCGCGGCACGCCCGACAGCACATAGCCTCCCAGCGCCCCGCCGCGCAGCAAATCGCCGACGAAGGCGTCGCCTTCGCGCGTCAGCAGGCTGAGCGAGCCGGGCGTATGGCCGGGGGTGTGCACCACCTGCCCATCGATGCCATAGGGGGCAAGGTCGGTGCTCTCGTCGATAAACACGTCGGGGGTGGCCGCTGGAAACGGGGTGTCGATAAAGCGGTACAGCAGGGCCGCCTCGAACCCGACCGGCACAAACCGGCCCATCCTGCCGGTGGTCAGGCGCTCTTCCTCGGCAGGATGCACCGCCAGCGGCGCGCCAATACGCGCCTTCAGGTCTTGTGCGCTGCCGGTGTGGTCTAGGTGCGCATGGGTGATAAACAGCATCGAGACGCCGCCGCCCTGCACCCCTTGTCGGGTGAGCGCCGCGGTGATGCGCCCTGCTTGCCCGCTTTGCCCGCTGTCGATGACCACCGTCTTGTGCGCCCCGCGCAGAAAGAACACGTTTGCCATCCCGACATTGAGCTGATGAATGTGATGTGCCATAAAACCCCCAACCTGTTTTGATATGCGGGCCGCCTGCCCACGCCGTGCTGTTATGACGTGTCCTTGAGGGACTTGCTTACAGGATGGCCATCAAGGTTTTGTAATAGGTTTCGAAATCAAAGCACACCCCCTCCAGCGCGGCGAATTCGTCGAGGATAAAGTACTGGCCGTCATAATCGTTCTGGTCGGCAAAGTCGCGCCACACGATGCGGTCGCCGTGCCGCTCGATGTTGACCGAAATCGTGCCGCAGTCTGGCGCGCCGCACTCGGCACACACATACAGCGACCGCCGGCCGTGCGGCAGGTCTGCCGGCGCAGTCAGCAGCAGGCGCTCGACCACCTGCCGGTCGGTGTCCGGCATCCACAGGCACGAGATGCGGTCAGCCGCCACGCGCTGAGTCACCTCCCACAGCGACACATCATTGACGATGATGTCCCAAAACTGGCGGTGAGCCTTGCTTGCGCCGCCGGGCAGCTGCTCCCCCGGGCGCACCCGTGGCTCAAGCCGAAGCGTGGCCAGCGGTATCTTGTCATCCATCTGTACCCATCCTCCTGATAAACACACACCCCCATAGTATACGGTGTTCTGTATGCGGTGGGGGCGTGCGGTATGCCAGAGCAGGATTACGCGCTCAGGATGGCCTCGCGGTGAGCGGCCAAAAACGCCTCCAGCCCCATCGGCGCTTGACCGGTCAGCTGTTGCAGCGCGCCCAACGCCACATCGAGTACGCCGGCAGCGATGCCGGCATCGAACGAGGCGTAAATCTCGGCCACTGGGCGCGGCAACCCCGCCCCCCCCATCCCATCGACCAGCGCGCTGTGCGGGATGGCGACATACGTCACCGCCTGACCGCTCAGGCGGCTGGCGATGGCCGCTACCTCGGCCTGCGAGAGCGCCTGCGGGCCAGTGATGTCGAGGATGCGCAGCCCATCGTACTCGGCGGCCAGCGCGGCAGCAGCACGCGCGCAGTCCTCGCGCGTCACATAGGCCACCTTGCCCTCGCCGGCGGCGGCAATCAGCTGACCGGTGGCAATGGCGCGCTTGACGGTATCAATCATCAACTCGGCATACAGGCTGTTGCGCAGCACGCTGTAGCCCAAGCCGCTGGCGCGCGATGGCCTGATTCGGCGCACGCTGTATGCCCAAGTGCCCCCGCGCGTGGAATATGCGCTCACCCCGCTGGGCGAATCGCTGGGGATGGTGCTGGATGCACTTCAGCGCTGGGCCGACGACAATATCGCGGCGGTGCTGACGGCACAGGCCGAATATGACGCGCGCAAGGCCTGAGCGGCGGCATCTTTTTTACACCTCTCAACACATGTTTTACACCGCGTTGTCTGACCGATTACATCTGCCCGCTAGCATGATGGACAGTATCCGCAAGCACCACCGAGTGTCCCCCATGACCCACCCCATCGAAGACCAGCACGATGACGATCAGCCCGTTGTAGGATGAGGGCCGCTCTCCCCCCGTGCGTTTTGGGGCAGTCAGCGCGTCTATCCCCATAGACAAGCAATCGATAGGACTGCCCGATGAGCCTGAAAATCGTGCTGGCCGATGACCACAGCATCGTCCGCCAAGCCACCCGCCTATATCTGGAAAGCCGCGGCCTGACCGTGGTCGGCGAGGCCGACGACGGTCAGAAGGCGGTCGAACTGGTGCACCAGCTGCACCCCGACGTCATCGTCCTCGACATCCACATGCCCGCCGTCAGCGGCATCGAGGCGGCCCGCCGCATCCGCGCCGCGCACGACGACGTGCGCATCCTTGTGCTGACCGCCTACAACGAACCGGCCTATGTCCACGCCCTGCTGGAAGCCGGCGCAGACGGCTTTATCCTCAAGACCGCCGAGCTGAGCGCCCTGCTGCGCGCCATCCACGAGGTGGCCGCCGGCGGGCGCGCCTTTGACCCTGCCGCGCTGCGCGCCCCCACTCCCCCCGAAGAAGCGTTGTCTGAGCGCGAGCTGGAGGTGCTGGCGCTGGCCAGCAAGGGCCTGACCAACAAAGAAATCGGCCAAAAGCTGTTCATCAGCGACCGCACCGTGCAGGGCCATCTGCGCAACATCTACGAAAAGCTGGCCGTCAGCACCCGCACCGAGGCGGTCACGCTGGCCCTCCAGCGCGGTTGGCTGACCTTGGAGCGCCCGTAACCCGATGACCGATCTACACACCTATCACCTCTCGATGGTGGCGCTGATTGGGACGCTGTTCGTCGTCAGCAACCTGTGGTTTTATGTGCGGGTGCTGCGCCCAATCAAGCAGCTGGCCGGTCAAGCGGCGCGGCTGGAGCGAGGGGATTTTGCCGCGCTGGGCCAAGGGTGCGGCGGCGTGGCCGAAATCGTGCAGCTCCAGCGCGCCATGCACGGTATGGCCACCCACATCCAAACCCAGCTGGCCCAAAGCGAGGCCTATGCCGGTCAGTTGGCCGCCGGCCAAGAGGGCGAGCGCAAGCGCCTTGCGCAGGAGCTGCACGATTCCACCGTCCAGACCCTGATTGCCATCGCTCAGACCAGTGAGCTGGCCCGCGACCCGCTGCCCCCCACACATCCCGCCATCCCCCTGCTGACCACCATCCGTCAGCAGGCGGTGCAGGCGGTCAACGACCTGCGCGACCTAATCAGCGACCTGCGCCCGCCCTCGCTGGAAGACCTTGGTCTGCCGGCAGCGCTAGGGCTGCTGGCCCAGCGTGCCCCGCTGTCGGTGCAGCTGACGGTGCACGGCACACCCAGACGCCTATCCGAGCGGGCCGAGCTGGCGCTGTTCCGCGCCGCGCAAGAGGCGCTGAACAACGCGGCGCGTCACGGGCAAGCGCGCCATGCCGCCCTCCGCCTGACCTATACGCCGCAAAGCGCTGCCCTGACCGTGCAGGACGATGGAGTCGGCTTTGACGTGCCGCCAGACCTGCGCGCCTATGCGCTGCGTGGGCACTATGGGCTGATGGGGATGCACGAGCGCCTGAGCGCGCTCGGCGGGTCACTGTTGGTGACCAGCAGGCGCGGGCACGGCACCGTCGTCCACGCCGAGGTGCACACACAGGCCGCCAACCTCACCCGTGACCCGGTATGCGGCATGGACATCGCGCCAGAGCAGGCCTATGCCTATGTGGACTACGGGGGGCACACCTATGCCTTTTGCTGTCCGGTGTGCAAGGGCACGTTCGAGCGCGCGCCAGAGCGTTATGTGTCGGCGTAGCCCTGTATCTCGATGATGTAGTTGCGTGCCCCTGCGCCCAATTCGGGCACACGCACCGCATAATCCGCGGCCTCGCCCAGCGCAAGGGCCGGGATGCCCAGCGGGCTAAACCATGCCCCAATCACGTCACCGGCGCTGTCGAACACCGTCACCACGGCCAACAGGTCGCGCACCGTCGGCCCGCTGACGTGCGTCACCGTGCCGGTCACGGTCAGCGCGCCATCCGCCGCAAACGAAGAACTGTCTGTCCATGTCAGCGCCGGCGCACCGACCACCGTGCGCGGCGGCGGGAACAAGCCCCCGTCCCCCACCGTGACGCGATACCCGACCGCATCAGGCGGCTGACCCTGCCCAAAGCGCAGGCTGAACGGCGCAAAGCCCCCCGCCGGCAGCGCATAGCCCATGGTGGCATCTGCCGCCTCTAGGATGACGCCCCCGTTGGCGTCTATCAGGCTAACGCGCACCGGCACACGGTCAAGGGTTTGGCCGCTGGCGTTGGCAACCTCTCCGGTGATGAACAGCACGCCGGTCGCGTTCGTCCATGCGGCGGTGTTCTGCGCTTCGAGCACGGCGGTGCGCACAAAGCCCAGCGTGGACGGCTCGGTGGGCGGCAGCGGGGCGGCAGGGTTCAGCACAATCGTGTTGACGGCGCGCTGCACCGCCTCGAACCACGCGGCGCGCGGATCGATCACGACCTCGGCCATCCACAGCAAAGGGCCGTCAGCGCTGATGAAGGTGTTGAGCGCGGTCTGCGAGCCGTCGGGGTTTTGGCGCGCCCCGCTGAAGCGCCATGTGCCATCGGGCAGCAGCGCCGCATCGGTTGGGGTATAGTCACGCAGGTGCGGGCGATGTACCGTTTGTATCTCTTGGGCCAGCGCCGCCAGCCCGTCCGCCGAGGGGGCGCTGTTCAGCCGGATGACCGAGACGGTCAGCGCCGGCGCACCCGCCCCCGCCGGCGAAAATGACGCACTGCTCAGCGCGGCATCGTTCTGGGCAAACACCGCCCAATCGCGCGGCACGCTCACCATAAATGCGCCGGACGGGTGCGCCCACACCTGCGGCGACACATCCGGCGGCAGCGGGGTGGGGGCATAAATCACCGCGTCCCCCTCGCAGGCGGCCAGCATCAGCGCCAGCACCAGCCAAACACTGGCACGATTCAGCATCAAACGGGTCAGTTGTTTCAGCATACGCCACCGTCGTTCCGAAAGCGCGGTACAATAGAAGGAGGGTTATTGCAGACCTGAATTAGACCACATCTTGGCGCAAGGGACATCCCCATGAGTAATTTCAGTTTTATGCAGCATCTTTTGCAAGTCCAGTCGATGTTCGAGTCGCAGATTTTGACCCGCCCCAACGTGATTGGGGTGGCGGTTGGCCTGAAAGAGACCGAAGGGCACTGGACGGATCAGCTGGCGATTGTGGCGCTGGTGCAGCAAAAGATACCGGCCGGCAAGCTGAGCAACTCCGAAAAAATCCCCCGCCAGATTGACGACCTGCCCACCGACGTTTACGAAGTCGGGCACGTGCGCGCCTTGCAAAGCCCACAGACGCGCTTCCGCCCAACCATCCCCGCCGGCGTGAGCAGCGGGCATCAGGCCGTCAGCGCCGGCACGTTTGGGGCGGTGGTCAAAGACCGCATCACCGGCGAAAAGCTGCTGCTGTCCAACAATCATGTGTTCGCCAACAGCAACGATGCCACCCTTGGCGACCCGATTTTGCAGCCCGGCCCGATGGACGGCGGCGCATTCCCATCGGACATCGTCGCACGCCTAGAGCGCTATGTGCCGCTGCGCTACATCGAAGATGCCAATGAGCCGATGCCCAACGGCCCGGGCACAACCGAGCCAGCCCCCGTCCCCACGCCGGCAGACCCGCCCGGATGCTCTGGCGTCATCACCGGCCTTGTGCAGCTGGCCAACGCGATTGCCAAGATGGCCGGCTCGAGCCGCCGCGTGGTCAGCACCTCGGCCTCGGCGCTGTCGGTGGATGCCAAAACCCTGCTCATCCCCACCGTGCAGACCGCCGTCCCCGATAACACCGTGGACGCCGCCGTCGCCAAGCCCATCGACCCGACCGCCTTCACCGGCGACATCCGCCACATCGGGCGCATCACCGGCACCAAAGCCCCCCAGATTGGCATGGGCATCCGCAAAACCGGACGCACCACCGACTTCACCCAGAGCATGGTCATCCTATTAAACGCCACCGTGACCGTGGCCTACAACACCTCGCGCGGCCCGCGCTCGGCGCGCTTTGTCGGGCAGGCCATCGCCCAGCCGATGAGTCAGGGTGGCGATTCTGGCTCGCTGATTGTCGATGCGGTGGAAAACAAAGCGGTCGGGCTGCTGTTTGCCGGCTCGGCACAAGCCACCATCTTCACCCCGATTGACTCGGTATTGGCAGCGCTCAACGTCACGTTCTAGCGCCGCACCCCCATCCGACCGTTGAGACCTCATGGAGGCCGCAATGATCCACGACAACCGTTCTTACGAATACGTCACCGCCGTGCAAGACCGCTATACCGACTGGCTGATGCAAAAACCCTGCGTGGTTGGGGTTTCGGTTGGGCTGTGGGACATGCTGCAAACCCCCAGCTCATACTGCCTTGTGGTGCTGGTCTCCGAGCCGCCCGACAGCACCCCCCGCCCGCCCGAGGAGTGCATCCCCAATGAGCTGGAAGGCGTGCCGGTGCGCGTGATGGACGTGGGCACGCTGACGGCAGGCCACGCCTTTGCCGCCAACGGCTGAACGAGGCGAACGCCGCACCGCTCAGGCAGCGTGTGCAAACGGTAGGCCAATCGCCCCTCGCACGGCGGGATAGAATCGGCTAAAGTCATATGTTTGTGCATACATCCAATGGAGTGAGGCGCGTATGCTGCGAGCCTACCGTCCGCTGGCGACGGCGCTGTTGACGGCGCTGCTGCTGGCAGGATGCACCCTATCCAGCGGCCCGACCGAACAGGTCATCCCGCAAATCAGCGGCGCGCCGGTGGCGCGCATCACTGCCCCGCTGCCCAACACCACCTATCTCGAAGGCGTCGGCGTCAACGTGCAGATTGCCGTCAGCAATGCCGGCAGCGACATCGACCGCATCGAAGTCCGCCTTGATGGTGCAGCGGCGATCACCCTGCCGTCGCCCAACCCGTCTGGCGCGCCGGCTTTTGGCGTCACCCAGACCTTTATCGCCGAGGGCATCGGCACGCACACCGTCGAGGTGCGCGTCTATCGCGAGGACGGCACAAGCAGCGCGCCGGTCTCGGTCAGCTATGCGGTGGTGGCCGAGGTGCAGGCTCAGCCCACCCCCACCCCCACCAACACCATCCCGCCCACGCTGCAGCCCACCGCCACCCTGCCGCCGACGGTTCAGCCCACTGCCGACAGCGCCGGCGCGCCAGTGATTGTGGCCACCACCACCAACCCCGCCAGCCCTGCCGCGCCAGTGACTGCGCGCTTTGAAGGGGCGGTCAACGTCCGCCGCGGGCCAAGCACCAATTTCGTCCCGCCGGTCGGCACGTTTAACGCCGGCCAGAGCACCACCGTGCTGGCCCTGAATACCGACGGCACATGGCTGAAGGTCAGCATCACCGGCGGCGAGGGGTGGGTGCTGCGCGAGCTGGTCAAGACCGAAGGCCCGGTCGATTCGCTGCCGCGTGAGGCCGGTCCGCCCATCCCAACGCTTGCCCCCGCCACCAATACCCCGCAGTCTGCTGCCGTGCCAACCACCACCGCCGTCACCGGGCCGAATCTGGTGGTGGTCGGCTTTGAGCTGCGCCAAATCAACGGCAGCCGGCCCGTCAACGACATCAGCATCAACGAGCCGTCGATTGCCTTTGCCCGCATCCGCAACGCCGGCGATCAGCCTGCTGGCGGGTTTGTCGCGCTGCTCACCATCGTCAACACCGCCGATAACAGCGTGAACGTGGCCGAGGCGCTGGTGGTGCCGGGCCTTGCCGCCGGCGAGGAACAGCTCATCCAGATTGGCTTTACCGACAGCACCGGCCAAAACGCGCAAAAATCGGCCACCATCCGCCTCGACGAGAACAATCAGGTGGCCGAGACCAACGAGAACGATAACCGCTCCAACCCCATCACCTACACCCTGCGCTGATCGGGATGGGCAGGCAGGGCAGCGCTCACTCGCTGCGCAGGGCGCGCGCCACCAGCAGGCGCGTCATGCGATAGGCCGGATATAGGCCGGCCACCAGCGCCGCCACCACCGCCACCGCAAAGGCCTGCGCAAACTCTTCTGGCGCAAAGTAGAACTGCATCGTCCAGCCAAAGCTGCGCACATTGATGACGAACAGCAGCACCATCGCCAGCGCCAGCCCAATCGGCAGAGCCAGCACGCCCGCCGTGCCACCCATCAGGCCGGTTTGCAGCAGGGTGAAGCGCCACAGCTGGCCGGGGGTCATGCCGGTGGCGCGCATCACCCCATATTGGCGGGTGTTTTCCAGCTGAAGCGCCAGCAGCGCGCTCAGGATACCGATGAACGCCACCAGCGTGGCCAGCAGGCGCAGCGCCACTGTGATGGCAAAGGTGTTGTCGAACACCTCGAACACGCCGGCGCGCAAATCGCGGTTAGCCTGCACGGTCAAGTCATAGCCAGCCACATTGGCGCGGATGGCATTGACCACCGCGGCCAGCTCGGCCTGCGGGTCAATATAGGCCGCCAGTGAAGTGATGAACGGGTCATCCCACAAGGCATAATAGGTGTCCTGAAGCATCAACACCTGCCCTTGGTCGGTGGTGTAGTCATAGAACACCCCCACGATGTCGAAATCGCGCGGGCCGCGGTCGGTCAGCAGGGTGATGCGGGCGTTCTGCGGGGTGATGCCGCGCCGAAAGGCAAACGGCTCGCTGACAATCACCGCGCCGGCCTGCATCGCCGCGCGCACGTCGGGCACGCTCGTCCACACATAGCCGCGGTTGGGCGAGATGTCGAACTCAACCGCTTGCAAGTTGACCGGCGGCAGGTCGGGATAATCAGGCGCTGCCACGCTGACCGATCTGCTGGTGGAGACCAGCGCCACCCCCTCGGCCTCGGCCACCCGCTGACGCACCGCCGGATCGACATCGACGGTGGCGCGGTTAGAGGTCAGCAGCGGGGACGAGATGTAGATGTCTGCCCCCAGCGTGGTCTCCAGCCAATCGGCCACCGTGCTGCGAAAGCTCGAAATCATCACGCTCACCCCGACAATCACGCTGACGGCAATCGTCAGGGCGGCCACCGCAATCGCGGTGCGACTGAGCGAGCGCTCCACCGCACGCGGGGCCATCCGCCCCAACAGGCCAAACAGCCGTCCGGTCACCGGCTCGATGCCGCGCATCACCAGCACCAGCGCCAGCGGGGTCAGCAGCGCCCCACCCACCACGATGCAAAACAACGCCCCAAAGCTGACAAACAAATCGGTGGTGGGCAGCGCCAGCAGCACCACCCCCATCAGCGCCAGCACCACCGCCGCCCCGCTCAGCGCCGGCAGCAGCCGCCGGATGGTGTCTTCTTGGTCGCTGCGGCGCAGTGCCCCCGCCGGCGGGGTGCGCGTGGCATCAAAGGCGGGGATAGCCGCTGCCGCCACGCTGGCCGCAAGGCCAATCAGCGCCCCTTTCAGCAGGGTGGCCGCATCCACGCTGACGCCCTGCACGCTGACGGCAAAATACAAGCTGCTGATGGTCTGCGATACCAGCCCCACCGCGGCCCGCCCCAAAATCACCCCAAGGCCCAGCCCCGCCAGCGTCCCAATCGCGCCAAGGATGAACGCCTCACCAACGATGCTGGCGAAAATCTGCCGGCGGGTTGCCCCCAGCGCCCGCAAAATCCCCAATGATGCGCGCCGCTGCACCACGTTAAACGTCACCGTGTTATAAATCAGGAACACCCCCACCACCAGCGCCAGCAGGCTGAGCGCTTGCAAGTTCAGCTCGAAGGCGGCGGTCATCTGCGAGAGCGCGCCGCCGGCATCCCCGGCCGGCAGCAGCAGCGCCCCCGCCGGCAAGACCGACCGGATGGCCTGCTGGAGCGCCTCGGAATCATCCGGCAAAATCAGGTCGATGCGCGTCAGGCGGCCCGGCGCGCGCAGCACCTCCTGCGCGGTGGCGATGTCGGTCAAAATCAGGTCGTCCAGCGCCTGCGTGCTGGCGCGGTCAGTGGGCCGCAAGATGCCCACCACCTCTAGCGTGCTGATGGCCGTGCCGGCTTGCAGCGTGACCTGCCCGCCAATGCCCACCCCCAAGCGCTCGGCCAACGTCTGACTAATCAGCGCGGTGCCCGGACGGGCGATAAACGCCACCACCGCGTCAAAGGCCTGTCCGTCGGCCTCTGGTGCGCTCTCAATCTCGACATCGCTCAGATAGGTGCGAAACGGCGGCTCGGCAAACGGATCTACCCCCAACAGCCGCAGCGGCCCAGCGTTACCCGTCGCCCGCACATACTCGGTCACCACCGGCGCGCTGTCGCGCAGGTTCAGCTCCACCCGCAGGCGGCGGTACAGCTCAGACGGCAGACCGCCCGGCCCACCGGTCACCTGATGGGTGGCGCTGCCGGTAATGCTGGTGGTGCTGAGCGAAAACGCGCGGCTGGCCGAGCCGTTGGCAAGGTCGATGGCCACCATCATCGCCACCCCCAACGCCACCCCCAGCACAAACAACACGCTCTGGACAAACCGCCGCGACACATCGCGCAGCCCTAGCCGCAGTAAAGACGCCATAAATTCACCTCTGTGTGCCCCAGACCGCTCTCGTCTGGCCATCCATCCGCGCCCACCAACAGGCGCGCATCATCCCGATTAAAATCAACGCCCTACACCCTATCAGATGCGGGTTTGTGCGGCCTATCGGCAAGCTGAGCGCCAGATGAGTGTGGGCGGGACGTTCCGGCTGTGTTTCGGTATTCTAACAATTATGTTATACTGAAGGCGTCATTATCCTACATCGGTGCAACCCGTTGCTTTTGACATCGTGGGATGTGTTATTATCAGGGCATGTTTTTATCGGGCTGGGGGTATCGAGGCTTAGCCATGTCTGTCGTACTACTTGTGGAAGATTCCGAAGAATTCGCGTCGATCGTTCGTGAAACACTGCGCCGCATCAACATCGAAGTCCTGCACGCGCGCGACGGACAGACCGCCCACCAGATTTTGACCACCTATCGCCCGGGGGTGATTTTGCTCGACATCAACCTGCCCGACATGACCGGTTGGAACGTGCTCGACCTGTTCAAGCCCGAATTTGAGGCGATGTCGGAGGCTGAACGCCCACGCATCATCGTGCTGACGGCCTATAACGACGCCGCCAACCGCCTTGTAGGCAAGCTGCAAGAAGTCCACCGCTTTTTGGTCAAGACCACCACGCCGCAAGAGCTTCAGCAGGTGGTGCTCGAAGCGCTCAAGCGCTAACCCCTGCGGGATACACCGTGAATCGCGCTGTAACACGCCGCTGGCTGCCTGTAATGCTGGCGGCGGCTTTGCTTTGGATCGGCGGTCAGGCGGGGTCACAGGCTGAGCCGAGCGCGCCGGTTCGGCTGTATCAGGCGCGCGCCGGCGGGGATGCGGCAGGCGCGGCACAAGCCTACCGCCTGCTGGGCGATCCGGTCAGCGCGCTGGCCTATGGCTATCGACAGCCCGACCCGTCCGCGGCGCTGCTGCGCGCCATGGCCGAGTGGGCGCTGGCGGCCCAACATCACGAGGCCGCCGCCGACCTGCTGGGCCGGCTGATTGCGCAAGACCCGCGCGACGGTTGGGCGCATCTGCGGCTGGGGCTGCTGCTGGCCGCCAGTGATAAGGCTGAGGCACTGGCGCATCTGCAAACGGCGTGGACGCTGGGCCAAGCCCCGCCCCTGCCGGTGATGGCCGCCCTGACCGACAACACCAACCCGCGCACGCTGGCGTTCGAGGTCGGTACAGCCCTCAGTGAGGCCGGCGAGTACGCGCTGGCCGAGCGCGCCTTCGAGCAGGCCGTCACCCGCAGCCCGTTCCCGGCCGAGGCGATGGCGTCGGTCGGGCTGGCGCGTGCCCTGCAAGGCCTCGTCTATGAGCCGTGGGCCGAAGCGGCGGTGCGCGCCGCGCCCACCTCCAGCACGGTCTATGTGCTCAACGGCCTTGCCTATCGGGCCGGGGGACGGGCCTTTGAGAGCCTCGGCGCACTGCTGGGCGCGCTCAACCTTGCCCCGCTTGACCCCGAAATCAATGCGCAGGTCGCTCAGGCCTACGCCCTGCTGGGGGATGAGCAAAGCGCCGCTTATTGGCATGGTCAGGCGGCGGCCATCAGCGGGCAGGACGCGCGCTATGTCGAGCCGTATCGCACCGCGCAGGCCGTGCTGGCCGCTCAACAGCCGCAAGACCCCTAAGCCGCTTAGCGCCGGTTCATGCGCTGGTCAATCAGGTCTTTGAACGGGTCTTTGCCGCGCTCAATCAGCACCCGCCTGCTGCGCCCGCCGTTAATCGAGTCGCCGATGATGCCCAGCTCGGCCAGCAAGTCCATGATGCGCGCCGCCCGCGGATAGCCAAGGTCAAGCTTGCGCTGAAGCAGCGAGGCCGAGGCCTCTTGCTCTTCTACCACAATGCTGATGGCCTGCTCCAGCAGCGGGTCGGTCTGGGCAAGGAATTCGCGGTTGGTCATGCTGCGCTCCCACGGGGCGCTGAACTCGCGCGGGAGTTTGCCGTCCTCTTGCTGCTCATACTTCCACGTCTTCCAGTGGCGCACCACGTCGCGCACCTCATCATCGCCCACAAAGCAGCCCTGAATACGCCGCGGCCCGCTGACCGAATCGGCGGCCAGATACAGCATGTCGCCTTTGCCCAGCAGGGTTTCCGCGCCGATGGTATCGAGGATGACGCGGCTGTCCACGCCGGAGGCCACCGCAAAGGCGATGCGCGACGGGAAGTTGGCCTTAATCAGGCCGGTGATGACGTCCACGCTGGGGCGTTGGGTGGCAATCACCATGTGCATCCCCACCGCGCGCGCCATCTGGGCAAGGCGGGTGATGGCGCGCTCGGTCTCTTCGGGGCGGTTCATCATCAGGTCGCCCACCTCGTCGATGAAGATGCCGACATAGGGCAGCTGGTCTTTTTTGCGCTTGCCGGTCATCTTGGCGTTGTAGGCCTCGATGTTGCGCGCGCCGGCCTCTTCCAACAGCTTATAGCGCCGCTCCATCTCGCGCACGCACCACTTCAGCGCCTCGATGATGCGGTCAAGGTCGGTCTCGACTGGGCCGATCAGGTGCGGCAGCTGATTAAAGCGGCTGAGTTCCACCATCTTCGGGTCAAGCAGCACCAGCTTGAGCACATCCGGGCCGTTATCGGTCAGCAGGGCGGTGATGGTGGCCGCGATAAACACCGACTTGCCCGAGCCGGTCGTGCCGGCCACCAGCAGGTGCGGGCATCCGGCAAGGTCAATCCCCACCGGCTGACCGGTCACGTCACGCCCGACCGGTATCAGCAGCGGCGTCTTGCGCTTGGCCAGCAGGTCGGCATAGCCCTTGCTCTCGTATACCGAGCGCAGCGACACGATGCTGGGGCTGCGGTTGGGCACTTCGATGCCCAGATAGCTTTGGCCCGGCACCGGCGTCTCCAGACGCAGGCGCTTGGCCGCCAGCGTCAGCGACAGGTCGTTGGTCAGCGCAGCGATGCGGCTCAGGCGGGTGCGCTGGATGCTGGCGGCGTTGGCCTCGTCCTTGCCAGTGGTCTCGACATACGGGCGCACCGCATACTGCGTCACGGTTGGGCCAACGCGCACGTTCACGATTTCCACCTCGATGTCAAATTCCATCAGGGTGTTCTCAATCAGCACCACGTTTTTGTTGATTTCGTCCTCGTCGGGCAAGGTGAGCTGGGCGTCTTGCAGCAGGCTCAGGCTGGGCAGCAGCGCATCACGCTTGTTCACCTTCTTCTGCTCGCGGATGGCGTCCACGCTGAAATAGCGGCGCACCCGGCCGTCGGGACGGCGTACCAGCTGCGCGCCGTCGGGATGACGTTCCTTAAGCAGTGTGCCGATGCCGCTGAGGTCTTGACCGCGCTCTTGCCGCTCAAACAACGCCTTTTCGGCCTCGGTCAGCTGAATGATTTTGGGTTCTTCGAGGCCCAGCGGCGGCAGCTGCGCCTCGCGCAGGCTGGGGCGCACATGCGCCGCATCGGGGCGGATGCGCATCAGCGAGCCGGCAGGGCTGCGCCCCACCCCCACCACCGCACGGATGCGCCGCTCGTTGAGCGCATAGCGATAGGCCAGCTCGGCCCGCTGGCTAAAGCGGTCAAAGGTGCGGCTCAATGTTTGCAGCAGGCCGGTGAATTGGCTGCGGCGCAGCCCCAGCGTCACCGCGCCGGCCACCCCCAGAACCGCGCTCAGCACCAGCCACGCCGTGGCCGTGCCAAGCAAGCCAGAAATCAGCGCGGCTACCGCCCCACCAATCAGCCCACCGCCCTGCCCTGCGCGCGCCACCGCGCGGAACTCGGGGTCGCCGGCGGCAAGGTGCAGCAGGCCCAGCGCGGCGATAAAGCCGATCTCGAGCGCGAGGATGCGCGGCGTGCCAAACTGGACATCAATCCCAAGCCGCGGCAGCAAAATCAGCACGCCCAGCGCAAAAATGCCGATGCAAATCATCACCGCGCCATAGCCAAACAGCGAGGTCAGCGCGCCAGCCCATGCCCGCGCCAGCGTGGCGCTCGACGACACATCCAGCAGCGACATAAACGACACCACCCCAAACACCAGCAGCGCCAGCGCCGCAATCTCGTTTGTCCACGGCGGGATACTCTCAAACACGTTATCCCAAAACTCTGGCGTCACCTGCATCCGCTCAAGGCGCTGCTGGCGCGGGTCGGGAGCTGGCGCAGGGGGCGGAGCAGGGGGTCTTTTGGGTGGGGGCGTCGTCTTCGGCCCTTCAGGACGCTCAGCCACAGGGTCAACCTCACATCCGCTCTACTTTAGCCAGAATCATATCACAGGCGCGGGGGCAGGGCTATAAGGCAAAAGGCATATCATCCCCGCCTGCCCCTCTAGGGCAATCGCTTCAAAATCAGCCATTGGTTCATGAGCGTAGGGGCGCATCGGGATGCGCCCGTGACATCGGGCAGTTCACGAACTGCCCCTACGACCAGAAAATTTGAAGCGATTACCCCGCCTGCCCCTCCTCTCACCGCAGGCCGATGGCCGAAAATCACCGCGACATCGATTGCAATTACAATGTTTGAATTTTTTTTAGCATTCTGTTAGGGTTATTGCAGACCAATCCATAGCATGCCATATTTTTTTGTGCGATATAAGAAATGGTGTTAACGTTTTTGGTGTTGGTCTAACTGTAGGTTAAGGTGTGGCCAACAACTACGCTGTTCATTTGTTTAGGGAGCAGTCAACTATGCGTCGCAATTTTCGTTTTGTCGTAGCCCTTTTCACCCTCGCGTCACTGCTGATGGTGATGGGCATCTCCACCGCACAGGACAAGAAAATCCTGTACACGGGCCGCCAGATGGGTGCGGATGACATCCCCACCCTCGATCCGTCAACCGCTTCGGACGTGCCTTCGGTGCAGATTATCACCGAAATCTTCCCGGAGCTGTACCGCCTGAATGAGACGACCGCTGTGGCCGAGCGTGGCGTGGCCGACGTCACCGTCTCGGAAGACGGCTCGGTCTACACCTTCGACATCGACCCGATGGTGTGGGTGCGTTATAACCCGTCCACCGACGCGGTGGAGCAGGTGCTGGACGATGCCGGCAACCCCATGATGGTGACGGCTGCCGACTTTAAGTACACCATGGTGCGCACGCTTGACCCGCTGGTTGGCTCGGACTATGGCTATGTGCTCGCGCCGTGGATCGTCGGCGGCAAGGAACTGAACGGCCTCGACGCCGCTTCGGAGACCTTTGAGGCTGACCGCGAGGCGGCCATCGCCGCGCTGGGCATCACCGTGGTCGATGACGACACGCTGGAAGTGCAGGTGGCTTCGAAATCGGCAGCGGCAGCTTCGGTGTTCTCGATGTGGATCACCACCGCTTCGCCCAGCTGGCTGATTGAAGAGCTTGGCGACGTGTGGATTGAGGCCGAGAACATCGCCACCTATGGCCCGTTTGCGGTCAAGTCGTGGAATCACGGCCTAGACCTCACCCTGATTAAGAACCCGTTCTGGGCCGGCACGGACACCATCCCCGCGCCCAAGCTCGACGAGGTGGTCTTCCGCATCCTCGATACCGACCCGCAGTTTGCCGCCTTTGAGGCCGGCGAGCTTCAGGTCAGCGAGGTGGCTTCCAGCATCATCCCGCGCATCAAGGCCGACCCGACCCTGAGCGCCCTGTACAATGCCGCCCCCGGCTCGTGCACCTATTACTACGGCTTCAATGTGCGCAAAGCCCCGTTTGACGACCCGCGCATGGTGCGCGCCTTCAGCGCCGCCATCGACCGTGTGGCGCTGGTGGAAAACGTGACGCAGGCCGGCGAAATCCCCGCCTACGTGTTTGCCCTGCCCTCGATGCAGGCCGCCCCGCAGCAGGACGACTTCCTCGACCAGCTGGTGACCTATAACCCCGAGTATGCCAAGGCCCAGTTCGACGAATATCTGGCCGAGAAGGGCATCAGCGCCAGCGACCTCAACCTAACCCTGCTGTTCAACAACAGCTCGCTGCATCAGAGCATCGCCGAGGCCATTCAGGCCATGTGGGCCGATACGCTCGGCGTGAACGTCACGCTGGCCTCGCAAGAGTTTGGCGTGTACCTGCAAGCCCGCCGCGACGCCGACATCTACCGCGCCGCGTGGTGCTTCGACTATCCAGATGCCAACAACTGGTACTTCGACGTGTTCCACAGCTCGGTTGACCCCGATAACGGCTTCAACAACGCCGAATATGACGCGCTGGTCGAAGCTGCCGGCGCTGCCGAGGCCGTGGAAGAGCGCGTGGCGCTCTATCAGCAGGCCGAGACCATCCTGAGCAACACCGCCGCGTCAATCGCCCCCATCTACTATTATGTGACCGATGATGTCACTGCGCCCGGCGTCGAGCGCACCAACAGCATCATCAGCCGCGAGTATTACGAGAAGTGGGACATCAGCAACTAAACGCCCCCTAAATGCGCCGTATGCCCCTCATCCGCATGGATGAGGGGCATCGCGTTAGGGGCTGTGCCCTTTTTGTTTTTTCGGTCTGTTTTGGGTGATGATTAGGGGACAAACGCCATGAGCCAATATATCATTCGGCGTGTGCTGTGGATGCTGGTGGCGCTGTTTGCCATCTCGGTGGTGACGTTCTTGCTGATGCGCATGGTGCCGGGCGGCCCATTCAACAGCGAGCGCGGCATCCCGGCGGCGGTGCGCCGCAACCTCGAGGCGCGCTACAACCTGAATGCGCCGCTGCACGAGCAGTATCTGGACTATATGGGCGGGCTGGTTGTGCCGCGCATCACCGAGGCGGGATGGCGTCAGTCGCAGTCCGAGCACTACCTGATCAACATCCCAACCCCGCTGCTGGGAGAGGGCACGGCGCTGCGCTGGGTAAACTTTGGCCCGTCGCTCAATTCGCCCAACCGCACCGTCACGTCGATTATCTCTGAGAGCCTGCCGGCCTCGATTCAGCTCGGGCTGGCGGCGATTGTGGTGGCGCTGGCCATCGGCATCCCGGTGGGCACGATTGCCGCACTGCGCCAAAACACCGGCTGGGACTATGCCAGCATGGCGATTGCGGTTACCGGCGTCAGCGTGCCGTCGATTATCTCTGCCCCCATCCTCAAATATATTTTTGCGGTCAACCTCAAAGTGCTGCCCTCCAGCGGGTGGGGCGGCTTTGAGCACATCATCCTGCCGGCCTTTGCGCTCGGCTTTATCGAGTCGGCGCTGATTGCCCGCCTGACGCGCGCCAGCTTGCTGCAAGTGCTGCGCGAGGATTACATCCGCACCGCGCGCAGCAAAGGGCTGCCAGAGCGCGTGGTGATTGGCTGGCACGCGCTGAAAAACTCGATGATCCCGGTGGTGACCGTCATCGGCCCACTGGCCGCCGCCCTGCTGACCGGCACGTTCGTGGTCGAAACCATCTTCGGCATCCCCGGGCTGGGGCGCTCGTTCGTCACCAGCATCGGCAACCGCGACTACCCACTGATTATGGGCACGGTGATGCTGTACGCCACCTTTGTGGTGGTTGGCAACCTGCTGGTAGACATCACCTACGCCGTGCTCGACCCGCGCATCCGCTACGATTGAGATTGTGAGAGGCCAACTGCCATGTCTGCCACCACCCAAGACCCCTCCGGTCGTCAAATCATCCGCCTTGGCGAGCGCACCAAGGGCGAAAGCCTGTGGCAAAGCTCCATCAAACGCCTGCGCCGCAACAAGATGGCGATGGTCGGGCTGCTGCTGATTGCGATGTTTTTGCTGATGGCGATTTTCGCTGAGTTCATCGCCCCCTATCCCTATGACAAAGGCACGCTCTCGGCAGCCAACACCGCCCCCACATGGATTACGCAGATCTTCCCCAGCATGATCCCGGTCGGGCAGGAGCGCGGCTTCGTCAAAATCGACGAGAACTACCTGCTGGGCGCAGACAAAATCGGGCGAGACCTGTTCAGCCGCATCGTGTATGGCACGCGCATCTCGCTGCTGGTGGCGGTCATCGGGCCGCTGGTGGCCCTCAGCATCGGGGTGACGCTCGGGCTGCTGTCGGGGTATTTTGGCGGCTGGGTGGACAACACCATCATGCGCCTGACCGACGTGGTCTATGCCTTCCCCACCCTGCTGTTCATCATCCTGCTGATGGCCTTCTTTCGGCCCAGCACCGGCGGGCTAGAGCCGGGGTCGTTTGCCGCGCAGATTAACGCCCTCGACCGCAGCACCGGCGGCATGATGTTCATCTTCATCGGCCTCGGCATTACCAACTGGACGGGCATGGCCCGCCTCACCCGTGCGCAGGTGCTCAGCGTCCGCGAGCAGGAGTATGTGGTGGCGGCGCGCGCCATGGGGGTCAAAGACGTGGGGATTATGCTGCGGCACGTGCTGCCCAACATCCTTGGCCCGATCGTCGTGGCCGAGACACTGGCCATCCCGCGCTATATCAGCACCGAGGCGTTTTTGAGCTTCATCGGCCTTGGCGTCAACCCGCCCACCCCCAGCTGGGGCAGCATGATTAGCGACGGGGCGCAGCAGCTCACTGTCTACCCCAATCAAGCCATCTTTCCGGCCATCGCGCTGTTTTTGATCATGTTCGCGTTTAACTTCCTTGGTGACGGCCTGCGTGACGCGCTCGACCCGCGTATGCGCGGCAGCTAAGCCTTAGGCCTCACCAGCGCCGCCCGCGCTGCGGCTTCAGCGTCTCGTAGAGGGCAACCACCTCATCCATGATGGCCGGCCACGTGCGCGTTTGGGCAAAGGCGCGCGCGGCACGGCCCATCTGGGGCAGCTCATGACGGCAGGCATAAGCCTGCTGCACCCGCTGCGTCAGGGTGGTGATGTCGCCCGCGTCAAACGTCCACCCCGTGACCCCCTCTTGCACCACGTCGGGGATGCCCCCCACCCGTGAGGCAATCACCGGCACGCCGGCGGCCATCGACTCGACCGCCACCAGCCCAAACGACTCCATCTGCGACGGAAAGGCGAACACGTCCGCGCTGGCAAAGGCCGCGGCCAGTTCCTCGCCCTGCATAAAGCCGGCGAAATGCACCGGCAGGCCGGCAAACGCCCGCTCTAGGGCCGGGCGCTCTGGCCCATCCCCCACCAGCGCAAGGCGGGCCTGCGGCACAGCCCGCAGCGCCGGCGCAAGGTCGGCAAGCCGCTTTTCGCCAGACAGCCGCCCAACATACAGAATCAGAAAATCATCGGGGTGGCCATCGGTCAGGCGGTGGCGCATGGCCTCTGACCGGCGGCTGGGGTGGAACAGCTCAGCATCCACCCCGCGCCCCCACAGGGTGGTCGGCGTGCGGATGCCAATCTGCTTCATGCGCTCGGCAATCAAGCGCGAGGGGGCGAGCGCGTGATGGGCACGGTTGAACATCAGCGCGGTCAGGCCGTTGGCCACCGGCGCGGCAAACCCCAGCCCAAAATGCCGCGTCAGATGGGCATAGTCGACGTGGAACGACACCACGCGCGGCGCACCCAGTGCCATCGCCATAAACATCCCAGACCCGCCGGTGAAACCCGAATGGATGAAGTGCATCACGTCGGGATTAAAGGCCTTGACCGCCCGCCACGTGCCATACAGCGGCCACGACAATTTGAGGCCCGGATACAGCGGAAACGGCATGCCCCACACGCGGTGAACCCGCGCGCCGGCATACTGGTCAATCGGGCCGAGGTCGGGGGTGATGACCATCACCTCGACACCGCGCCGCTCCAGCTGTTCCAGCAGGCGACAGATGACGGTGACGATGCCGTCTACTTTGGGCAAAAACGTGTCGGTAAACAGGGCAACACGCATGGTGTCGGGGTCACTCCGTGGTGAGACAAAGCAGCGAGCATACCGAGCTATCATACTGCATTTTGAGGAGAGGGCGCAGCACGTGCCGCCCGCCGGCACACGGTAATCGCTTCAAATTTTCTGGTAGTAGGGGCTGTTCGTGAACTGCCCGACGTCACGGGCGCATCGCGATGCGCCCCTACGCACCATTTTGCCCTCTCATGAACCAATGGCTAATTTTGAAACGATTGCCCTGCCCGCCGGCACATCACACAGACCCGCGTTATACTGTGCACATCCGCATCGCCCGCAGCACGTTAGCGTATTCTGTCGCAGGCCTCCCCCATGACCGATATTGTTCTAGCCCACGCCTATGTTTTGCAAGACGACCCGCACGAGCGGCAGGTGATGAAGCCGTACCCGCCGCTGGGCATCCTGTCGCTGTCGGCTTATCTCAAGCAGCAGGGCTTTTCGGTGGCGGTGTTTGATGCCACCTTTCGCACGCTGGCCGACTTTCCGGCCTTTCTGGCGCGCACGCGCCCCTCGGTGGTGGGGCTGTATGTCAACCTGATGACCAAGTTCAACGCGCTGCGCCTTGCCCAAATGGCCAAAGCCGCCGGCGCATGGGTGGTGATGGGCGGGCCAGAACCGCCCTACTACGCCGCCGAGTATCTGCGCGCCGGCGCGGATGTGATTGTGGTGGGCGAGGGCGAACTGACCATGGAAGCGCTGTCGGCCTCACTGATAAAGCACGGACGGCGCGGCCTGCACGACATCGCCGGCATCGCGTTTTTGGACGACGACGGGCAGCTGGTTGAGACCGAGGCGCGTGAGCTGATTAAAGACCTGTCGGCTCTGCCGTGGCCCGACCGCGAGGCCATCGACATCCGCGCCTATCTGGACACATGGAAGACCCATCACGGCATGTCGTCGATGAGCGTCATCCATGCGCGCGGCTGCCCCTATACCTGCAAATGGTGCAGTCACAGCGTGTATGGGGCGACCCATCGCCGGCGCACCCCGCAGGATGCCGCCGATGAGCTGCTGCACCTGCGCGAGGCCTATCACCCTGACCTGATTTGGTATGCCGACGATGTATTCGCCATCAACCACCGCTGGCTGCGCGCCTATGCCGATGCGCTGGCGGCCCGCGGGGTGCGCATCCCGTTTGAGTGCATCAGCCGCGCCGACCGCCTGACCGAACCGGTGGTCGAGCTGCTGGCCCAGATGGGCTGCTATCGGCTGTGGAACGGCAGCGAATCAGGCAGTCAGCGCGTACTGAACGCGATGAACCGGCGGGTAGACGCCGCCGATGTGCGCGCCAAAACCCATCTGCTGCAAAAATATGGCATACAGGCCGGCATGTTCATCATGTTGGGCTACAGCGGCGAGACGGTGGACGACATCATCGAGACTACCCGCCACCTCAAAATCGCCAACCCCGACATCTTTCTGACCACCATCGCCTACCCGATTAAGGGCACGCCGTTCTATCAAGAGGTCGAGGCCAGCATCCTGAGCGATAAGCCGTGGGACGCGCGCACCGACCGCGATTTGACCGTGGCCGGGCGCTATGGACGGCGGTTTTATCAGTTTGCCACGCGTTGGATGGTGAGCAGTGTGGCGCTGCACCGCGCCCGCACCCACGGGGGCGTGCCGCTGCGCCGACAGGCCAAGCTGGCCCTCAACGCCGCGCTGGGTCGGCTGGGGATGCTGCTGACCAGCCACACGCGCGAGGGCGCGCGCACCGGCTAAGCCGCGCCCACCGCATCACTCGCGTTCGGCCAGCAGCCAGCTCCACGAGCGCCACGCCATCACCGCGCCGGCGATGATGCCGGCGCACAGCGCCGCGCTGTAGGCCGTGGACAGCACCGGCACAAACAGCGCTGCAATCCGCAGTGCCGCCGCCAGAGTCAGCAGGCCGGCGGCGGCGTAATACCCATAGTGATAGATGCGCCCTTGCAAAATATAGTGCATTCGGTGGCTAAAGCGCCCCAATACCGCCACAAAAATCGCCAGTGCCGCCGGCGGC
Source organism: Anaerolineae bacterium (assembly GCA_034431675.1). Classification (GTDB taxonomy): domain Bacteria; phylum Chloroflexota; class Anaerolineae; order Aggregatilineales; family Phototrophicaceae; genus Flexicrinis. Next base: position 41,718 of record DAOUCZ010000159.1, read on the forward strand.
ACAATCACCCCCACACTGCCAATCACCACCAGCAGTGGGACGGGCAGCGGGCCGCGCGGGTCGGGGTTTTCGGGGTTGGTGGCCATCATCGCCCGATACAGCGGCAGCACCAGCGCCAGCAGCAGCACGCTGGCCACCACATACAGCCCATAGGCGGCCACGTCGGCAGCCATCCCCACGTTGGCCTCGCGCACCACCGCAGCGGCAAACAGCACCAGCGGGGCGGCCAGCCACGGCCAGCGCGTTTGCCGCCCCGAAAACCGCTGATAAAACCGACCAATCAGCATCATCACCGTCAGGGTGAAGGCCAGCGGAAACCACGAGAACAGGATCAAGGCTTGGAAGGGCGTGATGTCGCGCATGGGTGTGGGCTTCCTCGCTGGACGGTCGGGTGAGAAGGCGGCGGGTTATCGGCCAGCCAATTGATCGGCCTTCATGTGGCATTTTTTATATTTCTGCCCGCTGCCGCACCAGCACGGGTCATTCGGCCCTGGGCGCTTGATGGCGCGCACCGGCTGCGGCTTTTCGGGCGCGCGCCCGCCGGCGCTGGCCTGTGTGCCCTGTGCCGCGGCGCTGACGTCGGCCAAGACCGGCGCAGCGGCCCGCCCCAGCTGGATGTTGCGGCGCGCGGCAATCGGTGATTCTTGGCGCAAACTGGCGCGGAAAATCATGCTGAGGGCCTGTGTGCGGATGCGCGTCTCCATCTCCTCGAACATATTAAACGCTTCGCGCTTATATTCCACCAGCGGGTCACGCTGGGCAATGCTGACCAAGCCGATGCCCTCGCGCAGCACGTCGAGGTCGGTCAAGTGGCGCTGCCACTGACTGTCAATCGCGCCCAACAGCACCAGCTTTTCCACTTGGGGCATGGCCGGCCCTAACTCGGCGGCCTTGGCCTCATAGGCGCGGCGGCCCGCATCCATCAGCGCGGCCTTGAGCGCGGCGCGGTCTTCGCCCAGCTCGGCCAGTGTGTCGGGCGTGACGTCCTCGGGCACGGGGAAGATGGTGAACAGCTGACGATGGAACTGCTCCTCGTCCATCAGCCCATCAACATCCAGATACTCATCCAGCAGCGGGTCGAGGGCGACATCCAGCATCTCCAGATAGTCGTCCTTCAGGCTCTCGGTGGCCTTGAGGATTTCGCGCCGACGGGTATAGATGATTTCGCGCTGGCGGTTGACCACGTCGTCGTAGTCCTTCACGCGCTTGCGCGTGTCAAAGTGATAGCCTTCCACGCGCACCTGTGCCTGCTGAATCATGCGCGAAATCAGCGGGTGCTCAATCGGCTCGTTTTCGGGCAGTTTGGCCCAGTTCATCACCCCGCGCATCCGCTCACCGCCAAAGCGCCGCACCAAATCGTCATCAATGCTGAGGAAGAAGCGCGACTCGCCCGGGTCGCCCTGACGGCCAGACCGACCGCGCAGCTGGTTGTCGATGCGGCGGGCCTCGTGGCGCTCTGTGCCCAGCACATACAGGCCGCCAGCCTCAATCACCTTCTGACGGTCGGCCTCGGTTTGGGCGCGGGCTTTCTCTAGCGCTTCCTGCCACTGCTGCTCGGTGGCCTGCGTGACGTCTAGGCCGCTGTCCAACAGCAGCTTGCGCGCGAGTCCTTCGGGGTTTCCCCCCAGCAAGATGTCCACACCGCGACCGGCCATGTTGGTGGCAATCGTGACCGCCCCCGGGCGGCCCGCCTGTGCGATGATGGTGGCCTCACGCTCGTGCTGCTTGGCGTTGAGCACCTGATGTGGGATGCGCGCCCGACTCAGCTCTTTGGCCAAGCGCTCGCTGGTCTCGATGGTAGTCGTGCCGACCAGCACCGGCTGGCCCTTGTCGTGACGATACTTGATCTCGTCGATGATGGCCTCGAACTTGGCCTTTTCGTTGATGTAAATCAGGTCTTCCCCGTCCAAGCGCGAGACGGGGCGGTTGGTTGGCACGGCCACCACGTCGAGGTTGTAGATTTTCATCAACTCCTCGGCCTCGGTCATGGCCGTACCGGTCATGCCGGCCAGCTTTTCATACATCAAAAAGAAGTTCTGAAAGGTGATGGTGGCCAGCGTCAGGTTCTCGCGCCGGATTTCCACACCCTCTTTGGCCTCAATGGCCTGATGCAAGCCCTCGCTGAAGCGCCGGCCATACATCAAGCGCCCAGTAAACTCATCGACGATGATAATCTGGCCGTCCTGCACCACATATTCCTTGTCCTTGTGATACAGCGCCTGCGCGCGCAGGCAGTTATCCAGATACGGCACCATCTCGGCATATTTGGGGTGATACAGCTCTTCGATGCCAAGGCGCTGCTCGATTTTGTCCACGCCCTGCTCGGTCAAGAAGACGATGCGGTCTTTGATGTCGATGACGTAATCGCCGTCGGGCGCTTCGTCGGCCACCGACTGCTCGCTGCTGGGGCGCAGGTCTTTGACCATCCGCGCAAACTTGGCATACAGGTCACTGGGCTTATCGGCCTGCCCGCTGATGATGAGCGGGGTGCGCGCCTCGTCAATCAGGATGTTATCGACCTCGTCCACGATGGCGTAATGCAGCTGGCGCTGCACCAGCTGGCGCTCATCAGTGGCCATGTTGTCGCGCAGATAGTCAAAGCCGAACTCGTTGTTTGTGCCATAGGTGATGTCGGCGCGATAGGCGTCGGCGCGGCTGCACGGGCGCAAGTTTTGATAGCGGTCATCAGCGCTGGCAAAGGCGGGGTCAAAGATAAACGACGACATGGCCGCATCTTGCCCCATGTTCTGGATGACGCCGCAGCTCAGGCCCAGAAAATGATAAATCGGCCCCATGTTCTGCGCGCCGACCTTGCTCAGGTAGTCGTTGGGGGTGACCAGATGCGCCCCCTTGCCAGTCAACGCATTCAGGTAGAGGGCGAGGGTGGCGGTGAGGGTCTTGCCTTCGCCGGTCTTCATCTCGGCGATGCGCCCCTCGTGCAGCACCATGCCGCCAATCAGCTGCACGTCAAAGTGGCGCTGGCCGATGGCGCGCACCGCCGCCTCGCGCACCACCGCAAAGGCCTCTTCCAGCAGCGAGTCGAGCTTTGCCCCACCGGCAAGGCGCTGCTTAAATTCGGCCGTTTTGGCGCGCAGGGCCTCATCGCTGAGGGCTTGCATCGCCCCCTCCAGCGCGTTGATGCGCGCCACACGCTCGCGGTAAGCCTTCAGGATGCGCTCGGTCGGGTTGCCGAACAGGGTATTCATAAACTTGCTGATCGGGTTGGGCATATCGTCCTTCTTCGCCTGACTGGACGGGGAGTTACACCATCAAAAACACGCTGTTCAGTATACCACGGTGCGTGGGCAGGCTTCTGTAAGCAGTGTGTATGCGTCATGTAGGCGTTGTGTTGGAGGGGGCGCTGCCGCGCGCCCCCAAGTCAATCGCTTCAAAATCAGTAGGGGCGCATCGCGCTGCGCCCGTGAAACATCGCGATGCGCCCGTGAAACATCGCGATGCGCCCGTGACGTCGGGCAATTCACGAACTGCCCCTACAAAACCCATCGCAATGCGCCCGCGAAACATCGCGATGCGCCCGCGACGTCGGGCAGTTCACGAACTGCCCCTACAAAACCCATCGCGATGGGTTTTGACCCTACCAGAAAATTGGACGCGATTGCCCTACCGCCCCCCGTTGGTCTGTGCCTAGCTGGCCCGCCCGCCAGACGGGTCGAGCGACAGCGACTCGGTGCGGTCGTCATAGTCAATCAGCTCGGCATAGCGCCCCCAGTCAATGGCGATGTCGAGCTGACGGGTGGCCAGCTCGTCGGGGAACTCGGGCAGCAGTGCGGTGTAGAACACCTTCCACGGCAGGCTGTGGTCGGGCACAGCGCGCAGCATCTCGATAATCCACTTCATCATCGGCAGACGGCGGGCGCGGTTGGCAAACAGCTCTTTGCGCGTCAAAATCGAGGCGTCGCTGAAGGCTTGGCCCAGCGGGGTCAGCTGGATGTCGCCCTGATTGACCGTGGCAAAACCCAGCATCTCGGCCATCTCGATGATGGCCATCATCTGGCTCATCTCGATGCCAAGGTCATCCTCCAGCTTATAGATGTCATAGCCGTGCCCGTTGACCTCGCTCAGGTGCTCCATCAAGCCGGCCAGCGCCTCCACCGAAGCAGTCGGCAGCAGACGGGTTTGGCCCGGCGTGCCCGGGGCCGTGCCGACCTCGGCGGTCTCGTGCTGGGTCTTGCCGGCAATCGCACCATAGATGCGATCCATCAGCGCCTCAAAGCCGGGCTGATTGCGGCTGCGCGGTTTTGGCAGGTCGATGGTGAACTCGGCCACGATGTGCCCGGGTTCTTTGCCCATCACCACCACGCGGTCAGCCATCAGGATGGCTTCCTCGATGTTGTGGCTGACCATCAAGATGGCCTGCGTGGGCAGCTGCCCCGAGGCCCACAGCTCCATCAGTTCGCCACGCAGGGTCTCAGCGCTCAGCACATCCAGCGCGCTGAACGGCTCGTCAAGGCACAGCAGCTCTGGCTCGACCGCCAGCGCCCGCGCAAACCCAACCTTCTGGCGCATCCCGCCCGACAGCTCACGCGGATAAGCGCTCTCAAAGCCGTCCATCCCCACAAGGTCAAGCAGCTTTTCGGAGCGGGCAAGGCGCTCTGGCTTCTCCACACCGCGCGCCTCCAGCGCCAGCGCCACGTTGTCACGCACCGTCAGCCATGGGTACAGCGCAAACGACTGAAACACCATCGTGGCATAGGGGTTCACCCCCTCGATGGCCTGACCCCGATACAGCACCTGTCCGCTGGACGGGCTAATCAGGCCAGTAATCATACGCAGCAAGGTGCTCTTGCCACAGCCGGACGGGCCAAGCAGCGCCACAAACTCGCCGCGCTTCAGGGTCAGGTTGATGTCTTGGACGGCGGTGAAGCGGCGTGCGCCGCTGCCAAACACGCGCGTGACATTAGCAACATTCAACAGGATGGTGTTGTCGGTCATGGGTTATCCCTCCACAGGGGCTAAAATCGGATATGTGATGTCGTCGGTGAGATACGGACGGCCAAGGCCGCTTACTGATCCATGCGATAGCGCGACTCGGCAAGGCGGTACAGACGCCGCCAAACAAAGCGGTTGGTCAGCACCACCAGCCCCACCATCACCAGTGTGGCGGCCAGCAGCAGGGCAAAGTCGCCTTGCTCGGTGGCCGAGGTAATCAGCGCGCCAAGGCCGGTCACTTGGCTGACTTGGCCGCCAAAGTGGGTGTATTCGGCCACGATGCTGGCGTTCCATGCCCCGCCGCTAGAGGTAATCAGGCCGGTGACGATGTAGGGGAACAGCGCCGGCAGAATCAGGGTGCGCCAGCGCTTCCAGCCGCGCAGCCCAATCAGGTCGGTGGTATAGCCAAGGTCACGCGGGATGGCCGACGCGCCGGCAATCACGTTGAACAGCAGATACCACTGCGTGCCCAACAGCATCAGCAGCACCGCGGCGATGTTCGCCCCGGCCGGCACGGTCAGCAAACCCAGCAGCAGCACAGGGAACAGCGCGGTAGCCGGTATCGAAGCGGCAATCTGCACCACCGGTTGCAGCAGCTTGGCCGCGCGCGGGTTCGTGCCAATCAGCACCCCGACCGGTATCGTCCACGCCAGCGCAATCAGCACCGCAATCAGCACCCGTATCAGGGTTGCCCCTGCCCCGATGGCAATCTCCAGCCACGCGGCCAGCGGCAGGCTGACCAGCAGGCCCAGCGCCGACCACACGCCCCATCCGGTCAGGGCGGCCACCAGCCCCAGCACCAGCCAGCTGCGCCAGCGCGGACCGGCTGACAGGTTGGCCGGCTCTAGGCTCTCAATCACGGCGGGGGCAGGCGTCAGGCGGCGGTCGATCACCCCCATCATCGGGCCGAGCAGGCGGCCAGACACCATCCGCGCGATGCCAGAGCGACGTAGGCTGTCCAGAAACCACGACTCGGCAATGTCATCATTGGCCACCTGCGAGACCTTGAAGCGCTCAGCCCACGCCAACAGCGGACGCCACACCAGCTGGTCAAGCGCCACAATCACCAGCACCAACACCGCCAGTCCCATCAAGATGGCGGTAGTGTCGCCGGCGTTGGCCGCCGTTTGCAGATAAGCCCCCAGCCCGGGCAGGCGAAAGTCGCGGTCTCCGAGCGTGAAAATCTCGGCAGCCATCAAGAAGAACCAGCCGCCGGCCCAGCTCATCACGCTGTTCCAAATCAGGCCGATGGAGGCAAACGGCAGCTCGACCTGCTTAAAGCGCACCCAGCGGCTGAAGCGGTAGACCGCCGCCGCCTCGCGATACTCCCCCGGCAAGGTGCGCATCGACTGATAGAAGCTGAAGGTCATGTTCCACACTTGGCTGGTGAAAATCAGCACGACCGCCGCGATTTCGACTGCCACCCGCTGGGGCAAAATCGCGGTCAGCGCCAGCAGCACCACCGGCAAAAACGACAGAATCGGCACGGATTGCAGCACGTCTAGCACCGGCAGCAGCCAGCGCTCAGCAGACGCGCTGCGCGCCGCCGCATAGCCATAGGCGATGCTGAAGGCCAGCGACAGCACATAAGCTGCCAGCATCCGCCCAATCGACAGCACGGCATAATAAGGCAGCACCTCGGGCTGGAGCTGGATGTCTGGGCCGGTGACAACCTGCGGTGTGCCGGCGGCGATAGACACGCCCAGCACCAGCAGGCCAATCAAGACCAACAAAATCACGGCGTCAGCAAGGCTGAACACCGCACCGTCACGCTGTGGAATACGGAAAACACGCGCGCGCAGCGTCATATAGGCCCTCCTTTGGGGAGTATGTGGGGGAGGGCGACGTGCGACAGCTTAGGGGATAAGTTGAAGCGGCATCACCCTCGTATTGCGGTTAATCGGGGTTGACTGTCCATGATGCTTTCTTTTGAGCCTCGGATGAGGTACACCCGCTATTGTATGCCCGTCTTTGCGCAGATGACAAGCACCAATTTTGGTGTGGTCAGGGCAGTAGGGGCGCATCGCGATG
>DAOUCZ010000160.1:0-6106 GCA_034431675.1 Anaerolineae bacterium
GCGCTCGCCTCTTTAGCCGATTTCACCCCGCGCTTGCTGCACTTTGGCGTTGCAGACGACATCGCTTGGGATGTCGGGTTGGCCTGTGGTGGCGAAATTGATGTTTATGTCGAGCCGTTAGACGCAGAATTATTTTATCAGCTCGAATCTTTGCATTCCCGAGATGCGCATTATGCGCTGTTAACGGTGGTCAGCGGACCGTCTGTCGGCACAAAGCTGTTGATTTCGCAAGACGGCTTCGGCTATGCAGCTGGTGATGCGGATATATTGGACGTGCTCATGACCTCTGCTGTGGGTCTGATGCGGCGCGGCAGCACTGAACGTCTCTCTCTAGACGGCTTAGATGTATTTGTTGAAGTGGTGCACCCCCGCCCGCACCTGATTATTGTTGGCGGCGCACATGTTGCACAGCCCCTCTCCGCCACAGCTCAGATGCTGGGATACCGTATCTCTCTGATTGACCCGCGCAGCGCATTTGCTACCCCTCAACGCTTCCCTGATGTCCCCAACATCTATCACAGCTATCCCGATAAAGTATTGGCCGAAATCGGGCTGGATGAGCACAGCTGTGTGGTCATCCTGAGCCATGACCCCAAGATTGATGATCCAGCGGTGCGTGCAGCACTGGCCAGCCCAGCGGGCTATATCGGCATCCTGAGCAGTCGGCGTACACATGCGCGGCGTATTGAACGTCTAACTGCTCTAGGCATCGACAGCGCTCAGTTGACGCGCATTCACACCCCCATTGGCCTTGATATTGGCGCAATCACACCACCAGAAATCGCCATCAGCATCATGGCTCAGATTATCGCAGTCCGACATGGTCAGCAGCAAACATCTTAAAAAGCCTGATGTCCGCCGATTTTACCTGCCTAATACTCGCTGCCGGCCAATCAGCCCGTATGGGGCGCAGCAAACCGCTGCTGCCATGGAGCAGCGGGCAAAGCATCATCCAACATCTTGTACGGGTGGCACAACAAGCCGAGGTAGGTGATGTATGTGTGGTGGCCGGCCATGATGCTGCCTTAATCGCAGCAGAGCTGGTCTCGTCTGACATATCTATTGTGGTGAACTATGACTACGCGAACCAAAAGATGATAACATCTCTTCAGGTTGGGCTGCGCGCGCTGGCCATCACAACCCGTGCCGCGCTGATCATGCTGGCGGATATGCCCTTGATTGGCGCACATATCATCAAGGATGTGGTACAAGCGTGGCGTGCCACTGGTGCATGGGCGGTTGTCCCCGCCTATCAGGGTCAGCGCGGACATCCGGTGCTGTTTGGCAGAGAGCTTTGGCCAACCCTGCTGTCCCTACCACCGGATGCCGCCCCGCGTGATGCACTGCGTCAATATCCCCAACATATCCACCTGATGCCCGTGGATGACCCTGCAATACTGCTGGATATGGATACCCCAGATGCGTATCACAACCTGCGCGCACAGGCCGGCCTGCCTCCGCTCACAGCGGACTAGCAGGCATTACCATTCGCGCTACAATAGCGTTGCGTCATCATAAACGAGCTGACAACGTCTTGTTCACGCTCTTACCTCGTATACCGGAGGACACCATCATGCTCAAAGAATTTCGCGATTTCGTCATGCGGGGCAATGTGCTAGACCTTGCCATCGGCATCATCATGGGGGCAGCATTTACCAGCATCGTCAACTCGCTGGTCAACGATGTGATTATGCCGCCGATTGGGGTGCTCCTTGGCGGGGTGGATTTCTCCGACATCGCCATCATCTTGCGTGCCGCCCAAGGGGATACACCAGCAGTCGTCATCGGCATTGGCAAGTTTATCAACGCCCTGATCAGTTTCTTGATTACCGCTTTTGCCGTGTTCATGCTGGTCAAAGCCTTCAACGAAGCTGCCCGACGCGCCAAAAAACCCACCGAGCCAGCAGCACCCGCCGCTCCCACCGGCCCAACCACCGAAGAACAGCTCCTCAGCACATTGCAAACCCTCAACGACACACTCGGCAAGGTCGAGAAAAAGCTCTAGTTCAGTTGAGATAATAATAAACGTTGGGGGACGGGTGATGCTTGTCCCCCAACGTTTTCAGCAGCGCTTAGCGGGTCAATTCGTCCAGACGATCGACATAACGCGCCAGCACCGCAAAAGTGGTCTCAACCGCCTCAGGCGTCGTCATCTCTACGCCGGCGTGGCGCAGCGCATCCAGCGGATAGCGCGAGCCGCCCATGCTGAGGAACTCGACATAACGGCGCGCTGCATCCGTATCCCCCGCCAAAATACGCTCCGAGAGGGCATGGGCCGCCGAGATGCCCGTGGCATACTGATACACATAGAACGCGCTGTACAAATGGCCAAACGTCGCCCACGTGATGCCATCGCGCTCCCGATCTAGCGACATCTCGCTGCCATAGCCCTCAGCGTACAAGTCGGCCATCAGCTGATTCATGTCTTGTGCCGTCACACCCTGCCCACGTTCAACCCGCTCGTGCATCTCCAGCTCGAAGCGCGCCAATGTGGGCATGATGAAGAAATAGCGGTGAAAGTTGCCCATCGCTTCTTGAATCAGCGCAATCTGGAAGTCGCGGTCGTCGGCATATTCCTTCATCAAATGCGCGCGCGTCATCGCCTGATTGAAGTTGGAGGCCACCTCTGCCACAAACAACGTATACCCCGAATACACCGCCGGTTGGGTCTTGCGTGCCCAATAGCTGTGCATCGAATGGCCTAGCTCGTGGGCAAGCGTGCTCATTGCGCCAAGGTTGTCATCATAGCTCATCATGATGAATGGGAAGGTATCGTGCACACCGCTGGAAAACGCCCCCTGACGCTTGCCCTGATTAGGGTACACATCAACCCAGCGCTCTTCCAGACACCCACGTCGCATGGCCTGCACATAAGCATCCCCCAGCGGCTGAAGGCCTGCGCTAATCCAATCAACCGCTTGCGCATATTCCACACGCGGCTCATTCTTCACAATTGGCGCCCACACATCATACGTATGCAGACGCTCATACCCCATTGCCCGCCGCTTGACCGCCCAATATTTATGCCATGTCGGCAAGTTGCGTTTAAAGGTATCCATCAGGTTGCGGAACACCTCTACCGGCACATTGTCATTGAACAACGCCGCATCCAGCGAAGACGCGTAACCCCGCACCCGCGCACGGAAGACATCCTGCTTCAGTGAAGTAGCGTAAGTGGCTGCCAGCGTATTCTGATAGGCCAAATAACCGTCCATATAGTTGTTCCATCCCTGCCGCCGCACCTCACGGTCGGGATTGTCCAGCAGGGTATTGATGCTGCCCTGCGCCACCTCATAAGTGGCCCCGTCAGCCAAAGTCACCGGCTTAAACTTCAAATCGGCATTCACCAGCTGACTATACGTGGTGTAGACGCTGTCCATCATATCCGAGGCGAGGCCCATCACCTCTTCCACCTCGCCAGAACGCACATGCGCCTGAAGGCGGAACAGGTTATCAACATACTGTCCATAGACCGCAAGGCGGGGTTCTTGGGTCAGCCACTGATCTAGCGTCTCGCGCCCAATCGCCAGCAGTTCTGGGTCCAAAAACGCCAGCGCGGCCATGGTCTGGCCATACAACCCGCCAGCTTGCCCCAGCATCCCCACCGCCTGAACATCAGTGGTGTCTACTGCGCTCGACATGCTGGCGTAAACATATACCTTACCCAACAAGCGCATCAGCCGATCAGACACCTGCATAAAATCGGCCAGCACGGTTGGCCCTTCTGCCAGACGGCCTTTGTATTGCGCCGCGGCAGGCAGTTCGGCCACAATCTGCTTGGCCGCGGCCTCCCAGTCCGCACGGGTTTCAAAAACGCTCTCGGCATTCCATGTGTACTGTTTTGGGATGTCGCTTCGGGCCGGCAGCGCGGTTTTGGGGATTGTCATCGGTTTATCTCTCCATCTTGGTATCAAACAGTCCCAAAAAGAAGGCTCATTTGAATTTTGCCTACCTTTTGAAGTAGTTTAACTCGTTCATCGCGAATCCACACCAGACCGCCCAACGGACGGAGGCAAGGCATCGCGCAAGCGTTGCAGCACACCTGCCGTATGGCCAGCCCGCTCGGCCCAAACCTCGGCCTGCGGCAGCATCTGCGCTTTCATCGCTTCTGCCCACGTTACCACTGTCCCCAGCAACTCCTCCACCACCGCACTAAACACCTCATAACTGACTGCCGCACGCAGCACATTGTGCAATAGTGTCCTGCGCTCGGCAAAACCGGTTGGGATGCCGTGGCGTATCCCCAACTGCATCACATCATCTCTGCTGAGATATATCCCCGACAGCGCCGGAGTCATCAACCATGCTGCAATATCGTGTAGGCCAGTCTTAGGATCATCCAACAGGTCTGGCACAGGGGGCAGAACAAACCGAGCATCAGCCCCATACACATCTTCCCCCAACGCCTCACGGTCATGCACCGCCAAGTCTAGGGCAAGGCTTGCCGCGCTGCCATACACCACCGACTGCCGCGCACCAACAGCTTGTACCAATGCCGGCAGCCACGTCAGCACCCGCTCTTGCAGCAGCTGTCGGCGCAGTGACCTCATCCGTGCCGCTTGGCCAAAAGCGCCATCTTGCAATGCATCGGCTTCTGCACCAGCAAGCCAGCTCAAAACCGCCAGCTGCTGCCCGATATGGTCGGCATCTTTGTTGAGCGGCAAACCGATACGCGCATAAAACGCGCTGTTGAAGTCGGCCTCCGCCCCTCCCATCAAGCCATCCGCGCTCAAAAACACCCCCGCATAAGGGAACACATTCAGCCCAAACACGCCATAGTGTTCCGCCGCTAACGAATCAGCATCTTCAGGCACGTCAACCCCAGCCTCACGCAGGGTATCCCAGTCACCCGCCTTGACCCTGCCAGCCAATATCCGCGCCAGCGTGGCATACCCCTCGCTGCGCGCCAGCACCTCATCTGCCCGATCCACCATGCCTACGCCTCTTACTCACCACTTTTACACGGTATATTCTACAGCATGGCATCCATCTCACACCGCGCCACAGAGACTCAAGGTAACATTAAGCAAACTTTACACACAAAACACAGTACAATTAAAACAAGTCTCACACCAAACCTGTAGCATCCTATGACAGACTCCAGTCCGTGGCACGCTGATTTCTTTGATTTTTGCCCAGATGCCCTATGTGTCGCATTTGATGAGCGCTTGCTGGCAGTCAATGATGCCTTTTTGCGCATCACCGGCTACACGCGCGCCCAGCTGATTGGTCACAGTGGCTACGAGTTTGTCCACCCCGAAGACTTGTCCATCAGCACGGCGCTCATTAATCAGCTTAAGCAAAATGACGGCGTATTCGCCTTCGAAAACCGCTGGCGCTGTCCCGATGGGTCTTACATCTGGTTGTCTTGGGCCACACGTCTAACGCCGGCAGGTCACATCTACTGCACCGTCCGCGATATTACTCAGCTCAAAGACGACATCCACAACCGTGAGCAAAACCTGCGGCGCAGTGAAGAGCGTTATCGTGCCCTGCTGCAAAGCCAAAGTGACCTTGTTTGTCGCTTTTTACCTGATACGACCCTAACGTTTGTCAACGAAGCGTATGCTGCGTTTTACGGCAGCACCCCTGCCGAAATGATCGGTAGAAGCTTTCTAGAGCATGTCGATCCCAAAACCATCGAAGGGGTATACGAGCGCCTAGAACAACTCCGCCGAGATCCAACCCCCAGCCTAACCAGCTTTCCATGGACAAGCCCATCAGGGCGAGTTCATTGGCTGCAATGGGTTGATCAGGGCATCCTTGACGAAGACGGAAACGTGGTGGAATTTCAGGCTGTTGGGCGCGACATCACTCACCTCAAAGACGTTGAACACGCACTAAGGGTGCAGCAAGAACGCTATCGAGACTTATTCGAGTTCAGCCCACTGCCTATGTGGGTCTATGATCGCGATACCCTACGCTTTTTAGAGGTCAACAAAGCAGCTATCGAAAAATATGGCTACTCGCGCGAGGAGTTTCTCAGCCTCACGATTGACCAAATACGCCCCGCCAACGAGGTCTCACGCCTGATGGATGTCCTGCGTAATTCGTCTCTGAACACAGGGTTTTATCATGGCAAACACTGGCGCCACACGAAAAAAGA
>DAOUCZ010000161.1:0-8774 GCA_034431675.1 Anaerolineae bacterium
CCATCGGCCACCTTCACCCCCACCAACACCCTCGTGCCCACCAGCACCTTCACCCCCACGCGCACCTTCACCCCCACCAGCACGGCCACCAGCACCAGCACCCCCACGCGAACCCGCACCCCAACCCCGCGCGCCACCAGCACCCCGACCAGCACCGTCACCCCTGAGGCCACCGCCACCCCCGAGGCTACCGCCAGCTTCCCATTCATCCGCAGCTTTACCAGCAGCAGCACCGACGTGGCCGCCGGCGCACAAATCACCCTGACATGGGACGCCGAAGGCGACCTTGCCGCCATCGAGCGCCAAACCCCCGACGGCTTTGTGCAAGAGCGCACCGAGGTCACCATCAGAGGCAGCCTGCCGTTCACCGTGCCCAATACTAACCTCAACCGCGTCATCTACCGGCTGGTGGTGCAGCGCGGCAGCCAGCAGGCCACCCAAACCCTCGAAATCCGCGTGCAGTTGGTATGCGCACAGCAGTGGTTCTTTGGCAACTCCTTTGCCGACCCCAACGCCGGATGCCCGCCGACCCCGCCCCTCACCGTCAACGGCTCATTCCAGCGCTTTGAGCAGGGCTTTATGCTGTCGCTGTCGCTAGACGGGCAAAACCGCGTGTATGCCTTTGTGCGCGCCCCGGGCAAAAACAACCTGATTTTTGGCGACCAATACGGCTTCCTGACCAACGGTTGGGACGGCGTCACCAATCACTGCCAGCAGGCCGGCAAACTGCCCACCGCCGGCACAACCAACCCCCAAAACGAGTTTAACTGGATGGCCTGCTCGCAGTTTGGGCCGGGTGGCCTGTGGGTGGACGTGCTCGGCTTTGCCACCAGCGCCCTAGAGAGCGGCACACGCACCCTGCAATACGAGGCCAACGGCGCGCTGTATATCGATACGCCGTCTGGCGAGGTCTACCGCCTGTTCCCGCTTCAGGTCGGGCAGCTCACCAACACCTTCACCCGCATACGTTAACCCGCGCCAGCGCCGCCCCCATCGCCATCGGGGGGATGGGGGCGGCCAGCGCCTTATTCGCTGACATACCAGCGCCACAACGCGGCAGTGGCCAGCGCGCCCAACCCGTGCCAGACCGCATGGCCTTGCAGCCAAGAGGTCGGGGTGCACCACACCCCGCTGTTGTCCAATATCCACACCGCATAAGCAGCAGCAAACAGTGCCAGCCCGCCCCAAAACCAGCGGTAATCCCGCGGCGGGCGCGCCCGCCGCCACACCACCGCCTCCAACAGCAGCGCCCCCACCAGCACCAGCCCAAACGCAAACCGCCGCGTCTCCGGCACGCCCACCTGAAGCACAGTCAGCGCCGCGTTGAACCCGCAATAGGCCGCCGCTGCCGTCCACACCCGCCAGCCCACCAGCCGCTGCACCGCATACACCAGCATCAGCGCCGCCAGCAGATACATCCCAAAGATGTCGAAAAACTGCCCGACGAACGTCATCGAGGCATGATAAAACGCGCTCCCCACCCCAATCACCAGCGCGCTCAGGCCAAACATCGCCCGATGATATGCGCCAAACGGGTGCGAGCGCGGCGCGCGCCGCCCCAGCATCAACACCGGCAGGCCGACCAGCGCAAACAGCAGCGACGACAGCGTGTTGGCCGGCTGACGGATCGATTGCTCGGCGCGGATGGCCTCACAGAAACACCCGTCAGGCAGGCAGCTGGCCGGCATCAGCCCATCCCAGACCGCCGCCGGCACACCCCCCAGTACCCACAGCGTCAGCGCCGCCAGCGCGATAAACCCGATGCCCGCTCTGGCCGCCGTGCTCATACCCGATGCCGCTCCCCCAAACCCAAGCCGTCGGTGGCGGCGTTCAGCTTGCCCAACTGCTCTGGCGTCAGCGACAGCTCAACCGACCCGACCACGTCATCCAGCTGGCGCACCGTGCGCGCCCCGATAATCGGCGCGGTAACCGTGGGCTGATGCAGCAGCCACGCCAGCGCCACATGCGCCACCGGTCGCCCATGCTCATGCGCAATCTGCTCGGCCAGCGCCAGCGCATCCCACGCGCGCGGGTCATCCACCAAGCGGCGAATCAGGCCCGAATCGGCCCGCGCGGTCTCAACCTGTGCCGCGTTGTCGCGCCGATATTTGCCGGTGGCAAACCCCGCCGCCAACGGGCTGTACGGGATTACCCCAATCTGATAGCGCGCACACACCTCGGCAAGGTCGCGCTCATACTCATCGCGGTGAAACAGCGAATAATGCGGCTGAAGGCTGTCATAACGGGCCGTATGATGCTTGTCTGCCGCCCACAGCGACTCGATTAAGCGCCACGCCGGATAATTGCTCGCCCCGACATACAGCACCTTGCCCGACTTCACCAGATGGTCAAACGCATACAGCGTCTCGTCAATCGGGGTGTGAGGGTCAAAGGCGTGCGCCTGATACAGGTCGATATAGTCGGTTTGCAAGCGGCGCAGGCTGTCCTCCACCGAGTGGATGATGTGATGCCGGCTCAGGCCCTCGGCATTCACCCCGCTGCCCATCCGGATGCGGCACTTGGTGGCAATCACCAGCTCGCGCCGGTTCTGATGCTTCAGCCATTTGCCAAGGATGATCTCCGACTCGCCGCCCTTGTTGCCCTCCACCCAAAACGAATAAATATCCGCCGTGTCAATAAAGTTGATGCCATGGGCCAGCGCGGCATTCAGGATGTCGAACGAGGTCGTCTCGTCGGCAGACCAGCCAAAATTCATCGCCCCAAGGCAAATGCGGCTGACGCTCAGCCCGGTGCGTCCCAGATGCGTGTATTTCATCTTCACAACCTTCTTCTATGCTTCTGTGTGCCAAAACCAAACAAAACACGGGCAGCGCCTGCCTGTGTCCGCAAGGAGTGTACCGCCTGCTGGTGATTTTGGCCGCTGGTCTGGGCCAAAATCACCAACAGGGCAGGGGGTATGTGCGCCGCGCCTGCTTAGAACGGCGACGGGGTCGGGGTGGCCGGCGCGATCGGGTCAAACGGCAGCGGTGTCGCCTGATCGAACGGCGGCAGAGTCGGTATCGGGCGCTCGGTCGGCGTCGGGGTGGCGGTCGGGGTCGGCGTCGGGTTGGCCACCGTCACCTGCACGCTGCGCTGGAGGTATCCGCCAGTGGTGCTGATAGCGGTCAGGCGCAGGGTGTAGTTGCCGCTCGGGACGGTCGTCGTATCCCATGTGGCCAGCAGGCCGCCCGGCGTCGGCTGCTGACTGCTGGTCGGGAAGCCGGCCAGCGCGGTAAAGGTGGTTGAGCCTTGCGGCGCAATCTCCAGCGTAAAGCGGTTGAAATCGGCGGCGGCAGACACCTGACCCAGGATTTGCACCTGACCCAGCACGGTCTGGCCGGGGGTCGGCGACGACAGCGACACGGTCGGGAACTGCGTGTTCTGGTCGCACTCCGACGACGGCAGCGGGGTGACCACACCGCTAAAGCCAAGCCGCTGAGCAAGGCTGCGCCCCTCGGTCGATTGCAGATAAGCCACCACAAACGGGTCAGTGCTGTTGAGGAAGGTCTGGGTGACGATGTCCTCGGGGTTGGCGCAGAACTGATTGGCGCGCTGGCCCGTCCATGTATAGATGGCCGCGCGGGTGACCACCCCCAGCTCGGGCGGGGGCGGCAGACGACTGGCCGAAAGCAGCTCGTTACGCGCCGTGCCCGGGCACTGCTGCGCATCAAAGGTTGCGCCGGTCAAGCTGCACACCTGATTTTGCCCACCGGCCACCAACCCGCCCGGGTCGGCAAAGGCACTGGTGGCGTTAGAAGCCACCCACTGGCGCATCAGCTGATTCCACAGCGGCGCGCTCACCGTCATACCGGTCTGGCGTTGGGCCGATACGCTGTTCTCAGGCGTACCAATCCACACGCCAATGGCGATGTTGGGCGTCAGGCCAATCGTCCAGAAGTTGGAACGGCCCGCGTTTTGACCCGCCAGCGCCGCCGCCAGTGATTGGCTGGCATTATTCGGGTTGGGGATGTTCAGCGCCGAGTTGCGCGGAATCAGCGGGGTGTTGCGCGCAAAGTCGGATTCATCGCTGAGGATGTTGGTCAGCAAGAAGGCGGTCTGGGCCGAGATGGCCGGCGTCTCGGGCTGACGCAGCGTGGACGGCAGCGGCACTTCGATGTTATTCGAGTCGGTGATGCTCTCAATCACATACCAGTGGCGATTGATGCCGCTGCTGCCCATCGTGGCATAGGCGTTGACCAAGTCAATCGGGCGCACCAGCACCTCGCCGACCCCCGTGCTCAGGCCCAGCGCCGCATCCTCAATAAAGCGGATGCCCATGTTCTGCGCGGTGTTGCGGAAGCCGACCTCGCCGACGTCTTGGAACACGCGTGTGGCCGCCGACGCCAGCTGATTGGCCAGCGCATAACGCACCGGCACGCCGCCATAGAACCGCCCATCCACGTTGATCGGGGCAAACGGCGCTTGGCCCGGCCCACCCGCCGGATACTGACTAGGCACGTCCCACACAATCGTGGCCGGCGTGTAGTACTCGCTCAATTCCAGCGACCCGTTGCCGTTCTTGTCCACCCCTTCCAGCGCGGTGGCATAAATCAGCGGGGTGATGGCCGAACCCGCCAGTCGATAATCACGCAGATAGTCGCGCTGGCCCTGAATGGCCGCGTTGTCAAAGTCGGGGCTGCCCACATAGGCCAGCACCGCCCCGTTGCGCGGGTTGATATACACCACCGCACCGGTGGTCAAGCCCGTGCCGGCAAGGTCGGTCAGGCGCTGACGCAGCGCGTTCTGCGCCGAGTCCTGCGCCGCGCTAAACAGCGTCGTGCGCACGCGGAAGCCGCGCGTATACAGGTCTTGACCATAGACCGCCTCGAGCTGCTGGCGCACCAGCTGCACAAAGTGCGGGTACTGCGTGGTGACGCGGCGCGGGCGGTAGGGCAGCAGCTCGACCGTGGCCAGCGTCTGCACAAAGGTCGGGTTGGTCTCGCTGATGTCGTTGGCCGTCACGCACACCGGTGACGACGAGGCCGGATTGACCGGCAAGCACCCCACCTGCACCATGCGGCGCAGCACGCTCAAGGTCGGGTCTTTGATGCGCCGGTTGCTGACCGGATCGACCGTGCCGGGGTTCTCCATGATGGCCGCCAGCAGCGCCGACTCGACCAGATTGAGGTTGGCCGCGCTCTTCTGGAAGTAGAACTGTGCCGCCGCCTCCACACCATAGGTGTTGTTGCCAAACGGGAACTCGTTGATGAACAGACCAAGGATAAAATCCTTGCCATAGCGCTTGCTCAGCTCGCCAGCCACCACAATCAGGTCGGCATTGGTGGCGGTGGTGCTGCCGCCGCCCAGCACAAGGTTCTCGGCCACAATCTGGGTGATCGTCTTGTTGACCGGCGCGGCGTTGCCCCCGCTCAGGCTGTCGATATATGCGCTGAGGGTGCTGCCGGTATCCCAGCCCGGGTCGGTATAAAAGGTCGGGTTGCGGGTGGAGACCACCGCATGGATAAACAGCGGACTCACCGCGTTCAGCCCAATTTCGGTGCGGTCACCGGCGTCGGCAAGGCGGGCAATCTCGCGCCCGTCGCGGTCTTGGATAATCACGGTCTGGAAGGCCGGCTCATAGTTGGCCAGCGCGGCAATCTGCGACTCGTACTTGGCCACGATGCCGTCATACCAGTTGTTGGCCAGCACAAAGGCGGCTGCGCCGCCCAGCAGCACCAACGCCACCAGCGCCACCAGCCCCAGCACGATGTTGCGCGTGGTGTTTTGGCGCTGGGCCAGCTCGGCCTGCTCGGCCAACTCGGCCTCAATCTCATAATCCAAATCGGGCGGCTGCGACTCGTCAATCGCCCCCGGGATGCCGACCTGCTGCCCGCTGCCATACCCCACCGACCCGCTCGGCACGGTGCGGCCCGCCACGGTCGGCTGCGCGCCCGGGTCGGTCATATCCAGCTGCTCAAGGAAGGCCGCGCCCCCCACCACCGTCTGCCCCATGTCGTTGGGCGACACCTGATTGGGCAGCGGCATATACTCAAGGTTGGTCATCGGCGCGGTGACCGCACCGCCCAACCCCGCCGACGCCTCCTGTGGGCCGGTATGCAGCAGCGGCAGGCCCGTGCCCTGCTGCGCATTCAGATAGGTCTGAAGCCACGGCGGATTGACGTTCTGCTCCCAGCTCAGGCCGTCGGGCGTCGAGCGCATCCACGACGGGTCATCCAGCGACATGCGCCAGTAGTGCCCGTCATCGGTCAAAATCATCAGCTCGCGCGCGGCGATTTCGCTCTCGGCCTGCTCGCGCGTGATTTGCCCACTCAAAAACAGCTGACGCAGCTGCGCCATCTGCTGCTGCACGTTATAAAAACGCCGGCCCATCTCTTCATCGGCCCACTGCTTCGATTCCAGCTCGGCCTGAGTCGGGCCAGACGGCAGCGCCTCGGTGGCCGCAGCCCCTCCGCCCGCCAGCTCTAGGGCGCGCCGCCGCGCAATGGCCGCCGGATCATTATCCTCATCAGTGGTCGGACCGGTCGAGGCGGTATCAAGGTCGGCATCGTCGGCATCCTCCGCGCGCGCTTGGCCGGCCATCATCGACAGCGCCATCACCTCGGTGCGGAAGTCGGCGGCATCTGCCCCGTCGTCATCGTCGCCCAACATCGGCAGGGCGGCCAGCACATCCTCGGGCGACAGCGGCTCATCCGCCGCACCAGCAGACGCCCCTCCGACCGCCGGCGTGCTGTCGTCGATGCCCAATTCGCCCAGCACATCCTCGGGAGAGAGGAACTTCTCGACCTCTTCGGGCGTGGCCAGCACCGCCTCGGGCGGCAGCGCCGGCGCGGGCGCTGCCGGCTCATCGCTGACCGGCGTGATGATGATGGTCTCATCCTCGGGCCTAAACAGCGTATCCTCGCTGCGCGGGCGATGCCACCCGCCCGGGTTATCCGGCAGGTCAGAAAGGCCTTGGGGCAGAGCCTTCACCTTATAGCCGCGCCGCTCCTTTTCCTTGCCCCCCTCTGGGGTGGGGGTGATGCTGGTTGCCGGATCGGGGGTGCTCCAGCCGCTGCGTTTGGGTGGGGTATCGGCCATGCGCGCTGTCCTTTTGCGATTTAGTCAAGTTGGGCACAGGCGCGCATCATTCACACGTGCGCCCTGCCGGTACGGTTCATGCTGATTCAAAGTATACCCAACGCCGCGCAGGGCGCAAACGCCTCACCGCATCTGTGGGGGTCAGGCGGCCCAAACTGCGCCAGCCCGCTCAGTTTCGGCGCACCGCACACCACGCCCTGCACCGCAGATGGTAGGCCAACCGTCGGACGCGCGGTCTTGCACGCGGCGCGGTTCTCTTTTATCGTAGCCCCACTGTGTTCACCCAGTTAAGGTTGAATAGAACGATGACTCGTATCGATTACTCACGCCGCCGGCGTACAGGCGCATGGCAGTGGACGCTGATCGGGCTGATTGTCGGGTTTGGCTGTGCGGCCATCCTGCTG
The DNA here is from genome assembly GCA_034431675.1 of Anaerolineae bacterium. Classification (GTDB taxonomy): domain Bacteria; phylum Chloroflexota; class Anaerolineae; order Aggregatilineales; family Phototrophicaceae; genus Flexicrinis. Next base: position 7,443 of record DAOUCZ010000161.1, read on the forward strand.
CTGGCCGGCCTGATGCTGGGCGTGCTGCAAATCACGCCCGACGGCGCAAGCGTGGCGATGGTGCAGGCCACCCAAACCCCCTTCATCATCACCGCCACCCCCGACCCCGACGCCGCACCCGTCGAACAAACCCCGCAGGTGGTGATTGTCACCGCCACCCCTGATACCAGCGCCATCAGCACCCTGCCGCCCGAGCAGGCCATGGTGTTCCCCACCGACACCCTCGCCCCCGCGCCCACCCTCGCGCCCACCAACACCCCCGAAGGCCCAGCCCCCACCGATACCCCGGGCGGCATCGGTGACCTGAGCGCCCCCAACCTCTCCACCACCGGCGGCATCCCCCCCGAGCTGATCGGCATCGCCTCGGCACTCGTGCCGATTGAAGGCGGCACGTTCCAGATGGGCACGACCCCCGCCGAAATCGCCGAGGCCGTCCGCCTGTGCATCAGCCAAGGCGGCGCCTGCCAAACCGCCGATGCCGACGACTCGCTGCCGGCACACAGCGTCACGGTCAACGGCTTCTTGATGGAACGCACCGAGGTCACCTATGCCCAATACATCGCCTTCCTCAACTACCTGAGGACGCAGGGGCGCGACCACACCAACGGCTGCGGCGGCACCAGCCCGCAGCGCTGCGCCGATACCCAGCGCGAAAACACCCTCAGCTATATCCGCGTTGACCCCGCCGGCTACGACATCACCCTCGACTTCGTCGCCCAAACGCCGGTGGTGTTCGTGACGTGGCACGGCGCTAACGCCTACTGCCGCGCCATCGGCCGCCGCCTGCCCACCGAGGCTGAATGGGAACGCGCCGCACGCGGCCTGTCCAATTCGCTCTACCCATGGGGCAACGAGCTTGTGCTCGAAAACGCCAACACCGCCGGCACGCCCAATCCGGCCAGCGCGCCGGTCGGGGTCGAGCAGTTCCCCAATGGGGCTAGCGGCTTTGGCGTGCTCAACATGGCCGGCAACGTCTCGGAATGGACGGCGGACTGGTACGGCGCAACCTACTACTCGCAGCCCGGCAACAACCTCAACCCCACCGGCCCAATCAGCGGCATTGATCGCGTGGTGCGCGGCGGTTCGTTTGCCGACCGCCCGTTCTTCGCCCGCAGCGTGCACCGCCTCAACCGCGCCCCAGACCAGCGCCTGCCCTACCTCGGCTTCCGCTGCGCAGCCGACAGCGACTCGGCGGGCACACCCCCCACCGGCAGCACCACCACCAACACAACCACCACTGGCGGCGCAACATCGCCCCTCAATGTGCCGGCCTTCTCGGTCACCGGCACGCTTGACCCCAGCGCGCTGGGCGCAATCGGCACGCCGTCTGGC
>DAOUCZ010000162.1:0-3834 GCA_034431675.1 Anaerolineae bacterium
GCTATCGTTCCCCCCCGAGTCACACCCGCAGACTCCACCCCCGAAAAACCATAAAAACACGGTGGGCAGCGCTGTACGCCCTGCCCACCCATCGCTATAATCTCACCCCATTCCATCCAGTTACACAGGTTTCACCTCACCCATGGCCACCCGTTCCCGCAAGGACAACTACTACCTGCTCAGCTTGGGCTGTTCCAAAAACACCGTAGACTCCGAAAGCATGGCGCAGGTGCTCGGCGCCAACGGCCTGCGTGCCGTCGGCAACCCCGACAAAGCCGAAGTCCTCATCGTCAATACCTGCGGTTTCATCGATGCCGCCAAAGAAGAATCCCTCTCCGCCCTGCGCGAACTGGTCGAGCAAAAACGCGGCAAACAAATGGTCATCGCCGCCGGATGCCTGTCCCAACGCTACGGCGAACAACTCATCCAATACGTCCCCGGACTCGACGGGGTCATCGGCACACGCCGCTGGATGGACATCTTCGACCTCGTCACCCGCCTGCGTGACCGCAAACACCCAGAACCCCTCTATCACCTGCCCACCGATGCCAAAGTCGTCGGCCTCGATGAACGCGGCGTGCTGCGCGCCAGCGTACAAGGCGCCAGTGCCTATCTCAAAATCGCCGATGGATGCCGCCGGCCTTGCGCCTTCTGTGCCATCCCCAAAATTAAAGGCACTGCCGTCAGCCGCCCGATCGAAGCCGTGGTCGCCGAAGCAGTCAAACTCCAATCCATGGGCGTCAAAGAAGTCATGCTCATCGCCCAAGATACCACCGATTACGGCTATGACCTTGGCCTCAAAGACGGTCTGGCAGAACTCCTAGAGGCCATCGTCACCGCAGCACCCAGCATCCCATGGCTGCGTGTGATGTATGCCTATCCGGGCTATGTCACCCCCCGCCTGATGGAAACCATGGCCAAACACAAGCAAATCCTGCCCTATCTCGACATCCCCCTTCAACACGGTCACCGAGAAACCCTCAAACGCATGAAACGCCCCGCCAATGTCGAATGGGTCTACGACACCATCGGCAAGCTGCGCGATATAATGCCAGACCTCGCCGTCCGTACCACCTTCATCGTCGGCTATCCCGGCGAAACCGAAGAAGAATTTGACGGCCTGATGAAAATGGTCACCGACCTGCAATTCGACCGCGTCGGCGCTTTCAAATACTCCTACGAAATCGGCACACCCAGTGCCACCCTGCCCAATCACGTCCCCGATGACGTCAAGCAAGCCCGCTGGGAACGCCTGATGGAAACCCAACAAAACATCAGCCTTGCCCGCAATCAACGCCTCATCGGCAAAACCATCGACGTCCTCGTCGAAGGTTATGGCGAAGGCGAAGATGAGGACGGACAGCCCACCGGCGGCGCGCTCAGCCTTGGGCGCAGCTACCGCGACGCCCCCGAAATCGACGGCTACGTCATCGTCGAGGGCGAACTGCCCGTCGGCGAAATCGTTCCCGTCCGCATCACCGGCGCAACCACCTACGACCTGTTTGCCACCCCAGACCTGCGCGGCCCAACCACCATCCAGCCCGGCCAAGTCTTTGGCCCGGGCGACCTCACCCTCCCCAACTAACCCCTACACAAAAACAGGGCGCACCCAACCAAACGCGGATGCGCCCTGTTTTTTACCAACCTTATGCGCTCATATCGTTCCAGTTCTTGCCCACCTCCGCATTAGCCTTCAGCGGCGGGTCAAGCGGATACGCCGATTCCATCACATCCACCACCAGCTGGCGCACCCGCTCCACCTCATCCTCAGGCACTTCCAACACCAACTCGTCGTGCACCTGCAAGGTCATCACCGCATTCAGCCGCTCACGCTTTAACACATCATACAGCTGAATCATCGCCCGATTGATGATGTCTGCCGCACTCCCCTGAATCGGCATATTAATCGCCGCACGCTCTTCTGCCTGTATCATCTGCCGGCCCGCCTTGGGATTCATCAACGCAGGGAACACCCGCCGCCGCCCCCCCAATGTCGTCAACCCCTCTGGGGTGCGCGCCTGTTCCTTGGTTCGCTGCAAATACGCCTGTACCTCCGGCAGCCGTGCAAAATAGATGCGGATAAAATCCTCGGCCTCTTTGAGGGTCAAATCGCTGTCCCGCGCCAGACGAAACGCCCCCATCCCATAAATCAGGCCAAAGTTGACCCGCTTGGCAAAGCTGCGCTGCTCATACGTCACCGCATCCAACGGGATATCATAGACCGCTGCCGCTGTCGCGCGGTGAATGTCCTGCCCGTCATAAAACGCCTGTTTCAGCGTCGGGTCTCCGCTGATGTGTGCCAGCACACGCAGCTCAATCTGGCTGTAATCCACCGACAGCAGCAGCTTGCCCTCCGGCGCGATGAACGCGCGCCGCACCTCCCGCCCGATCTCGGTGCGTATCGGGATGTTCTGCAAGTTCGGGTTGCTGCTCGATAAACGCCCCGTCGATGTCCCCGTCACGTTGTAGCTGGTATGCACCCGCCCCGTTATCGGGCTAATCAGCGATGGCAGCGCATCAACATACGTCCCCTTCAGCTTCGCCAGCTCGCGATATTCCAAAATCTCGCGCACAATCGGGTGCAAGCTGCGCAGCTCTTCCAGCACCGCCGCGTCTGTCGAATACCCCAGTGACGTCTTGGGCACGCCCTTGGTCGGCAAACCCAGCTTGCCAAACAACACATCACTCAACTGCTTGGGACTGTTCAAATTAAACGGGCCATATCCCCCGCTCAACCCATGAATGCGAGCCTCAATCTCTTGCAACCGCGCCGCTAACCGCCCGCTCATCTCGTGCAAATACGGCACGTCCAGCACCACACCAGTTTCTTCCATTGCCACCAACACCGGCAGCAGCGGCATCTCCAGCTCGCGATAAACCTGATCTAGTCCTTTGGCCTTCAATTCTGGCTCTAGCACATCCACCAGCCGATATGTCATCACCGCATCCGCAGCTGCATATGGCGCGGCACGCTCAATCTCCACCCGATCAAACGTAATCTGCTTCTTACCTGTGCCAATCAGTTCCTTTAGCTCAGTCATATAAATCGCACGCCCTTTATCATCCTTCAGGCGCGCCGCCGTCAGCTTCTTCAGCCCCAAATCACGGCTGACCGGGTTCGACAACCACTCCGCAACCATCGGGTCAAACGTCACCGGCGCGACATCAATCCCATAACGGCGCAAAATCACAAGGTCAAAGGTCACATTGTGCATCACCTTACCCTTATGTGGGTCGGTCAGCGCCGGCCTCAATCCATCCACCACCCGTTGAAACGGCAGCTGCACCCCCTCGCGGTGCTGAAGCGGGATGTAATACCCCACCTTGTCATCCACACACAGCGAAATCCCCACCAACTCCGACTCCATCGGGTTCAACCCCGTCGTCTCGGTATCGATGGCAATCCGCTGCGCACCCCCTAAAACCTCTAACAAGCTAGCAAACGCCGCCTCATCCTGCACCACCACCAGCTCAAACTGTTCGTTAGCATCCGCCCCCGCCGGCAGCGAATCGGCATCCCCCTCATCCTCGCCCACCGCTCCGTCTTGCACAGGCACAGGCTTATCCATATCCCCAAACAAGCTCTGCTGCACCGGCGTCGCCAGCTTCACCAACCGCTCTCGCAGCGTCCGAAAATTCAGCTGGTCAAAAACCTCCAGCACATCCCCCACCTCATAGTCATGGGCCGCACACGCCTGCAATGACCACTTCAGCGGCACATCCGTCAAAATACGCGCCAGCCGCTGGCTCACAAACGCCATTTCTCGCCCATCCATCAGCTTGCGCCCATTCGCCCCGCCAATTTCCCCCGCCTCAACCGCCTGATACACCGCC
>DAOUCZ010000163.1:0-14869 GCA_034431675.1 Anaerolineae bacterium
AGCATCGTGATGCGCCCGTGAAGCATCGTGATGCGCCCGTGAAGCATCGTGATGCGCCCGTGACGTCGGGCAGTTCACGAACTGCCCCTACTAGGCCATTGATGGGCCTGCTGCGCCCATCAAGACAGTGCGGTGCGCAGGTCGTTGATCAGGTCGTCCACGTTTTCGATGCCGACACTCAGGCGCACCAGCGCCGGCGATACCGCGATGTCGCTGTCCGCGGTGCTGGCGTGGGTCATGCTGTGGGGGTGTTCAATCAGGCTTTCGACACCGCCCAGCGACTCGGCTAGCGCGAACAGGCGGGTGCGCGTCACCATGCGGCGGGCCTCGTCGGCGTCCTTCAGGATGATCGAAATCATGCCGCCGGGAAACTTCATCTGGCGCTGGGCCAGCGCGTACTGCGGGTGGCTTTCGAGGCCCGGATAGATGACCTGCTGCACGCGCGGGTGGTCTTCCAGAAAGCGCGCGATGGTCAGCGCGTTGGCGCTGTGCCGCTCAATGCGAATGCCGAGCGTCTTGAGGCCGCGCAGCACCAAAAAGCAGTCCAGTGGGCCGGGCACTGCCCCGACGGCGTTCTGCAAAAACTTCAGCTGTTGATAGGTGTCGGTGTCGTTGAGCGCCAGCACCCCGCCGACCACATCGCTGTGCCCGCCCAGATACTTGGTGCTGCTGTGCATCACGATGTCTGCGCCCAGCGTCAGCGGTTGTTGGATGGCTGGCGAGCAGAAGGTGTTATCGACCACCACCCGCACGCCCTGCGGGGCGGCATGGGCCAGCGCGGCGATGTCGGCAAGGCGCAGCATCGGGTTGGTGGGGGTTTCCAGCCACAGCATGCGGGTTTGAGGGGTGAAGGCGGCGCGCACCTTGTCGAGGTCGGTCAGGTCAACCCAGCTGAAGGTCAGGCCATAGCGGGCAAACACCTTCATAAACAGCCGATACGTGCCGCCATACACATCGTTGCCGACCACCACATGGTCGCCCGGGTTGAGCAGGCGCAGGATGGTGTCGGTGGCGGCCAGCCCGCTGGAAAAGGCCAGCCCGTGCTTGCCGTTTTCGATCGCCGCCACACAGGCCTGAAGCGCGCTGCGCGTCGGGTTATCGGTGCGGCTGTATTCATAGCCTTTGTGCTCGGCGGGGGCGGCCTGCACATAGGTCGAGGTCAGATAGACCGGCGTCATAATCGCGCCGGTGGTCGGGTCGGGGTCTTGGCCGGCGTGGATGGCCAGCGTATCGAGATGATAGGGCGGTGTTTGGTCGGTCATAAGCGGGCAAAAAAGCGTCCTTTAGCGCGATTGAGGGGGCGGCGTCACTTGCTGCATCTGGCGCAGCTGCGTGGTGTGCGTCAGCGCCAGCGACGCCCCAAGCTGTTTCTGCACCGTATGATACCCCAAGGCCACCATCACCGACACGACCGCAATCATCAGCGGGATTTGCAGCGCGGTCTGCATGGTGCGATAGGCGGCGTTGCCATACACGGCAATCACCGTTTCGGTGGGCAGCGACAGCACAATCTGGTCGAGTATGGTCGTCACCGCAATCAGCCCAAAGCCAATCATAATCCAGCGCATCCCCGGGAACGACTTCCAATCCACCCGCACCCATTTGTAGAACAGCAGGAACAAGATGCCGAGGCTGAAGCCGACAAAGCTGTAGAACGGGGCGTGCAGCCCGTTGATTTCGACGCGGTAGTCCAGCATAAACTCGAACAGCGGCACAATCAGCGGCACATATAGCAGCCACACGCGCCGCGGGTACTTCTCGAGCCATGCCACCGGCCTTGGGAAGACCAGCATAAAGTGGATGAGCGCCGGCAGCACGATGTGCGACACCACCGAGTCGATGAACGGGATGAGCGGCTCCATGGCGCGCGCGATCAGGAACATGCTGGCGGCCAAAAACAGCGGGAACAGCACTTGCAGCCCGGGTTCTGCCCCCCACTGGTTGAGCAGCCACAGCCCACACCCCACCGCCACCGCCGAGACCATCACATAGGTGATCATGGTCATCAGGTAATAGCTGTTCTGCTCCAGCGTATAGGTGACATTGAGCGGTGTGCCGTCGCGCTCCAGCTGACGGGTGATGACATCCCCTTTCAGGAAGGTGTAGTTGGGCGGCAGGTTCTCAATCGGCGTGCCGTTGACGTCGATGTCCTCGACCCATGCCCCGACCGCGTTTTGGGTCAGGCGGAAGCGGTCACCCGGGCGGATGCCGGCGAGGTCGGTCGGACTGCCCGGCCACACCCCAATCACCACCCGCTCGTTCTCGCTGCCTTGATAGGGGTGCGAGGCCAGCCCGTTCCACAAAAAGAAATCGGGCACACCGACCAGATAGCCGCGCACATACAGCGACAAACAGTAGGCGATAATCAGGCTGACCAGCGCCGCCGCCATCACCAGAAAGCCGCGCAGCATCCGCCGCGTGGTGAACAGCATGGCGGTTTGCAGCGGGTCGGTGACGGTGACCACCTTGCCTGCGCCGCGCGGCCTGCCGGGGAAGAGCGCCTCGGACAGCGCGGCGGCAAACGCGCCGGCCTTCTCATAGCGTTCTTCGGGGGCAAGCGCCAGCACCTTATGTAAGATGAGTATAACATGAATCCGCGCGGCGGAGTCGGTGCAATCTGTAGAGGTTGTGGGGGATAGCCGCAGGCCGCCGCTTAGGCCTCAAAATCCATGCTAAATAATGGGTGAGGGTTGTGTATGGTTTGGTTAAGATGTGCGCCGCTGGCGGGTAAAACCCCCTATACTTAGCACATCTAAGCAGTGACGTGCTTACCGCACATACAGATGGGTTAGGGATTTATGGCAGCCAAAAATCTTGCAAAAAACGGCAGCGGTAACGGCCACCACAACGGCAATGGCCATCACAACGGCAGCGGGCATCATGGCCATGACGGGGTGGATGTGTATGCTGAGGAACAAGACATCTTCGGCTCACTGCGTGACAAGTTCACCTCTGAGGCGTTCTTGCGCACCTTCGAGCTGGATTTGCCGGAGGTCGATATGCCGGCCATCGAGGATGCCACGCGCAGCATCTTGAGCGCGGTGGGCGAAAATCCCGACCGTGAGGGCTTGCAGCGCACCCCGCGCCGCGTGGCCAAGGCCATGACCGAACTGCTGCAAGGCTATCGTGTTGATCCGGCCAAGCTGATTAACGATGCCTTGTTCGAAGTGGAATACGACGACATGGTCATCGTGCGCGACATCCCCTATCAGAGCCTGTGCGAGCACCATATGCTGCCGTTTTTGGGCAAGGCGCAGATCGCCTATATCCCCAACGGCAAGGTGATTGGCCTGAGCAAAATCCCGCGCATCGTGGATATGTTTGCACAGCGCTTGCAGGTTCAAGAGCGCATGACCCGCCAGATTGCCGAGTTCATCAACGAGGTGCTTCAGCCCAAGGGCGTGGCGGTGGTGCTGGACGGGGTGCACATGTGCTCGATGATTCGCGGGGTCAAAAAGCACGGCAGCGGCATGACCACCAGCTCGATGCTGGGGGTGTTCCGCAGTGATGACCGCACCCGCGCCGAGTTTATGGCGCACATCCACCGCGCCAGCGGCCAGAGCTTTATGTAGAAGGCGGTCGACCGCCCACGTTTGACATCCCAACAAAACACACCGCTCGACGAGGCCATCTTGTCGGGCGGTGTGCGTTGGAGGGGCGGTGCTATACGCTGACCATCATGCGGCGGATTTCGTATCCGCGAATCAGGTCGATGTACTTGGTATCGGGCACTTTTTCGAGGCGCAGGGTGGGGATGGCCAGCAGCTTGCGCAGGAAGATGTCGGTTTCGCGCAGGGCCACATACGCCCCCGGGCAGCGGTGGTCGCCATCGCCAAAGCTCAGCATATAGTCGGGGACTTTGGGCTTCATCTCGGCCATGGTGCGGGCGGGGCACACCGCGTCTGGCGCTGGGCCGACGACGGTGGCATCGGCGTTGCTGCCCACCACCGACAGCTGCATCTTGGCCCCGGCGGGGATGGTGACTGGGCCTTGGGCGGTCTCCAGCGTGATGTCGGTGACGGCGCGGCGGTACAGGTCGCCAACCACCGGCTCGACGCGCAAAATCTCGCCCAACAGGTTATAGCGGGCGTCGTCGTCGCCGTGCAGCATGATGTCGCGCAGCTCTGGGCGCTCCATGATGTGCCACGCCGCCGCACAGATAAACTCACGCGTGGTGGCCATGCCGGCCACGCCAAACACGATCGCCTCGGTCAGCAGCTCGATGTCGGTGTAGCCAAGGCTAATCAGATAGCTGAACAGGTCGTTGCGCGGCTCACGGCGGCGTTTTTGCAGCGACGGCTTGACATCCAGCCAAAAGAAGGCCAGCACCGCGGCGTTCATGCGGAGTTGACTCCAGAACGGGTTTGCCCCCGACTGAAACGAGGCCGCCGCGTTATCGAGGATGCCGGCCACGCGCGTGGGCAGGCCCGGGATGGCGCTGTCGGTCAGGCCGATGATTTGCGAGGCCACCTGTACCGCCAGCGTCTTGGACAGGTCGCTCAGGTCTGCGCGGCCCTTGCGGGTCAGCTGCGCAATCAGCTGGTCGCTCAGCTGGTCAATCATCTGGCGATAGCCCTTATCGACCGCGCTGGGGGTGAAGAACTTGCCGGACTCGTTGCGCAGGGCGCGGTGCGCCTCGCCCTCCATAAACAGCACCGGCTGACGCTTCATAAAGCTGGCGGTCTTGCCCACCAACTCCGACATAAAGCCGGCCTGCTTGGTGGCTTCGCTGCGCAAAATCTGGCGCACCTCGCGATAGCCGGTGACGTGCCACACCCCGTCTGCACCCAGATGCACCGCCGCAGGGGCGGGCGGGGCGGGCTTGGCCGCGCGCCGATGATACGGGCATTCTGCCGCGTCGGCGGTGGGGGTGTGCAGGGCGGTTTTTTCGATCATGACTGCGCTCATAGGGGAGATACGAACCTCGTGGCTTCATCCAACGGATGTCTGTTTAACGACAAATTGTCGATTAAAATAAACCGTATCAAACAAACATAGGCCTGTCATGAGGCAAATCGGGCGTTATGTTGAGTAATCAACAAAGGATTGTGAAATGTCGAACAAAATTGATCGTCGGGTGCTGCGCACGCGTCAGCTGCTGCGTGGGGCGCTGCTGAGCCTGATACAGGAGCGCGGCTTTGAGGCGCTGACAGTGCAGGACATCACCGAGCGGGCCACGCTCAATCGGGCCACGTTTTATCTGCACTATGCCGACAAGCATGATTTGCTGATGCAGGTGATTCGCGAGACGCTGGCCGAGCTGACCGACCTGCCGCTGCCGTCTACCGAGAGCCGTGCCCATATCGGCGCTGGCATCCGCGAGTTTTTTGGCGGGGTGTTCAGCCACACGCTGCGGCATCTGGCGTTTTATCGGGTGATGTTCAGCGAGGGGAGTGGGGCGGGCATCTCAGAGCAGCTGCACGACACGATTTATCGGGTGGCGTCTTGGCTGATCAATCGGTCGCAGATTGTGGGGTGGCGGATGCCGCCCGAGGTGGTGATTTCGGTGCTGAGCGGGGCGTTTTTGGGGATGGTGCGGTGGGCGGCGGCCCAGCCCACGCCGCCGGATGCCGACCAGATGGCCGAGCAGTTCACCGCGTTGGTGATGCCGGGCCTGCTGGATGCGATCCTGTCGGAATGAGGGCGGTGGGGCTATAATCGGCGGCTGTCGCTGCGTTTTGGGGGTATGGGGTGGCCTGTTTGCCGCAGCCCAGCCCGTGCGGCGGCGATTTTCGTATCTGTTGGCCCGGCGGCCTGTTTTGCCGCGGTGGGCATCAAGGAGCTGTTCTGCGATGAAGTCATATAAGTTCTATGATGTTGTGATGGCGCTGTTCGTCACGGTGCTTTTGCTGTCCAACCTGTTGAGCAGTGCCAAAATCATCGACCTCAATACCAGCTTTTTGGGCGTGCCGCTGGCGTTTGATGCCGGCACGCTGGTCTTTCCGATCGCGTATATCTTTGGCGACATCCTGACCGAGGTGTATGGCTATCGGCGCTCGCGGCGGGTGATTTGGATGGGCTTTTTGGCCACGGCGCTGATGGGCGGTTTTGTCGGGCTGGCGGGGGCGCTGCCGGCTGAGGCCTATTGGCAGGACACGGTGGGACAGAGCGCCTATGACGCGGTGCTGGGCGGCATCAGCGGGCTGGTGATTGCCAGCCTTGCGGCCTATTGGCTGGGAGAGTTCTCTAACAGCTTTGTGCTGGCCAAGCTGAAGGTGGCCACGGGTGGGCGCTATCTGCCGCTGCGCACCATCGGCAGCACGCTGGTCGGGCAGGCGCTGGATACATTGGCATTCTTTTGGATTGCGGCGGCGCTGGGGGTCTTCCCGTGGGAAATCCTTGCCTCGCTGATGCTGACCAACTATCTGCTGAAGGTGGGCATCGAGGTGGTGCTGACGCCGGTGACGGTGGTGGTGGTGGGGTATCTGAAGCAGGCCGAGGGCGAGGATTATTACGACCGCGACACCGACTTCAACCCGTTCAAGCTGGGGGCGTAGTCCCCACAGCACGCCGGCAGTTCCCCCATGCGGGGGATGAGGGGCGGCGGCATCGGGTGTATAATCAAAGAGGATAGACCCTGACCGTTTGGTGGATACAAAAGGATGCCCGATGGAACTTTCTCATGATGCCGTGCGCGCCATTGCAGAACTGGCCAAGCTGGAGCTGAGTGATGCCGAAGTCGCCACTTATGCCGGCCAACTCACCGGCATCCTCGCCTATTTCGAGACGCTTCAGCAGCTGGATACCTCGGCGGTGGCCGCCACGGCCTCGGTGCTGCCGCTGACCAATGTGCTGCGCCCCGACGTCGCCGCGCCCCCGATGCCCCCGCATGAGGTGGTCGCCAATGCCCCCGCCGCCGAGGACAATCAATTCGTCGTCAGCGCCGTGCTGCCCGAATAGCCCCAACGAGGATGCCAAACCCCGTGAAGAACAAGCCGTTTGTGCTCGGCCTGCTGATGGCGCTGTGCCTGCTGACCGTGTCGGTCAGCGCCCAAGAAACCACCCCGCCGATTGAACCCTCACCGGCCCTGCAAGCCCACCTGCAATCGCTGGAAGATGCCACCTCGCGCATCCGCGGACTGCCGGCACGCACGCCGGTGATGCGCTTCTTCCCCTCGCGCGCGGATGTCGCGGACTTTCTGGCCGGTCAGGTGGAAGATGAAGAGACCGTCCGCTCCATCCTTGAAGGTGAGCTGATTTACAAGGCTTTTGGCCTGCTGCCGCGCGACATCGACCTGTTGCAAACCTATCTCGACCTGCTGGAGTCGCAAATCGGCGGCTATTATGACCCCGAGACCAAGCGCATGAATACTGTGCTGATCAGCACCAGCGAGGTCGGTGACCGCCTGCCCCTGCTGGAGAGCATCGTTTATGTGCATGAATACACCCACGCCCTGCAAGACCAGTATTATGACCTTGGCGCGCTGCTGAGCGATGAGCTGATTGCCGCTGACCCCGATGCCGCCGCCGCCATTCAGGCGCTGGTGGAAGGCGACGCCACGCAGGTGATGACCGACTTTGTGCAGGATCTGACCGAAACCGACCCGCAGGCCGTGCTGCGCGAGATGGACGCGCTGCTGGCCATGTCGTCCTCGCTGGAAATCCCGCCCGGCACGCCCGACATCCTGACGCAGGAGCTGATGTTCCCCTATACGCAGGGGCAGCTGTTTGTGCAGGCGCTGATTGCGCAGGGCGGCTATGCCGCGGTAGATGCGGCCTATCTTAATCCGCCGGTCAGCACTGAGCAGATTATCAACCCGCAAAAGTATCTGGACGGCGAACTGCCGATTGCCGTCACCCTGGATAGCGCGCAAGCTGTGCTGGGGGCGGGGTGGACGCTGGTCGCAGAGCGCACCGGCGGCGAGTTCTTTCTGCGCAGCTGGCTCAAGCCCGGCCTCGGCAGCATCAACACCGCCGCCGCCGCCGCCGGTTGGGGCGGTGACCGCTACCGCGTCTATCAACAGGACGACGGCGCGACCGCGTGGCGCTGGCGCATCGTGTTCGATACCCCCAAGGACGTGCAGCAGATGAGCGACCTGCTGCCGCGCGGCCTCAACCGCCGGTATGGTCAGCCGGTCAGTGAGGGGTGCTGGCAGCTGGCCGACGACGGCGAAAGCCTGTGCTTGGTGGTCGAAGACCCCGACAGCGGCGTGCTGCTGGCCCAAGCCCCAACCCTTGCGCTGGCCCAAAACCTGCTGAGGCCCTAGTCTCCATCCCCTGACCATCATCAAAAAGACCGGTAGTGCGCCGGTCTTTTTGGTGTCTGATGCAGGGCTGCCCTAAATGTCGTGTTCTTGGCGCGGTTTGCCAAGGAACTCACGCTCGCTCTCGGCAATCGACGGATCGAGCTTGACAAACAGGGCAGACGGCTCACGTAGGGTTTGGCCGGCAGCAAGGCGCGAGGCCTCCCAGCGCCCGACTGCCCCTGCGGGGTTATAGGTCAGGGCTTTGTGGCTGCGGGTGGACTCGGCATATTCCACGATGTCCAGCGTGCCAAACACCTGCCCGTCATAGCCCAGATAGCTGTGCACCTGCTGGGCGCTGAACGGCAAGAACGGCGCAAGCAGGGTCTTGAGGTTGTCAATCACCCGCAGGATGGTATAGACCGAGCGGGCGGCGTCGGCGGGGTCGTCCTTGATGCTCTTCCACGGCGCGCGCCGATCCAGATAGATATTGGCCTCGCGCACCAGCGCAAAGGCGGCTTGCAGCGCCTCGCGCAGCTTGACTTTCTCCAGCAGGTCGCCGATGTCGGCAAAGGCCGCCTCGGTCTGGGCAATCAGCGCCTCGTCCTGCTCGGTCAGCTGGTCATAGGTGGGCACTTTGCCGTCAAAGCGCTTATAGGCAAAGGTCAGCATGCGGTTGACCAAGTTGCCCCACGCCGCCACCAGCTCATTGTTGATGCGGGTGACGAAGTTTTCCCAGTTGAAGTCGGCGTCGGCGGTCTCGGGGAGCGAGGCCGCCACATAATAGCGCAGCGCGTCGGCCTGATAGCGCTCCAGCACGTCGGGCACCCAGATGGCCCAGTTGCGGCTTTTGCTGAACTTTTGCCCCTCGATGTTCATAAACTGGTTGGCGGGCACATCATAGGGCAGGTTGAGGGTGGCCGGCGCGTCGTCCTCGCTCAGGCGCTCCACCCCAATCAGCTGTGCCGGCCAGATGACGGCGTGGAACGGCACGTTGTCCTTGCCGATGAAGTAGAAGGTTTGCGCTTGGGGGTTATACCACCACTCCTTCCACGCATCGGGCTGACCCGCGTTCTTGGCCCACTCCACCGTCGCGGTCAAATAGCCGTTGACCGCCTCGAACCACACATAGATGCGCTTGTCCTCCCAGCCCTCCAGCGGGACGGGCACACCCCAATCAAGGTCGCGGGTATAGGCCCGCCCGCGCAGGTCATCCTTGACCCCCTGCGTAATCATGTTGCGCGTGAAGTTGATGACGCTGGGCCGCCAGCGCTCTTGATTGCCCTCCAGATAGCCCAACAGCTGTTCCGCCGTCTGGCTGAGGTCGAGGAAATAATGCGTCGATTCGCGAATCACCAGCGAGTCGGTCGGGTCAAAGCGGTTGCGCGGGTTGATGAGCTGGGTGGCGTCCATCAGATTGCCGCAGTTGTCGCACTGGTCGCCGCGCGCGTTCTCGAACCCGCAGATGTAGCACTTGCCCTCGACATAGCGGTCTGGCAGAAAGCGCCCCTGCTTTTGGCTGTAGAGCAGCTGCTGCGCCTCGGTATACAGATAGCCTTTATCCAGCAGGCGCTTAAAAATCAGCTGGGCGATGTTGTGATGGTTTTCGGTGTCGGTGTGGGTATACAGGTCATAGCTGATGCCCAGCTTTTGATAGGTTTTCAGAAACCGCTCGTGATAATGCTCAAACAGCTCACGCGGGGAGATACCGCGCGCATCGGCCTCCACGCTAATCGGCGTGCCGTGACTGTCTGACCCGGATACCATCAGCACCCGATTGCCCTTGAGGCGGTGATAACGGGCAAAGATGTCGGCGGGCAGGTATGCGCCGGCAAGGTGGCCGACGTGCAAATCGCCGTTGGAATACGGCCATGCAACAGATACCAGAATAGGCTTGGTCATAGTGGGGTCTGTATCCTCTCGATTACACAGCGGGACATTATAGAACACCGGTCGAACAAAAACCGCCTGTCAATGTGCGACAGGCGGTCGTGTTTGGCGCGTGGGCAGGTCATGCCCTCAGCGACCGTCACCTGTCGGGGTGCGGGCGGCGCATGACCATCATGGGGCGTGGAGTGGTGTGATTGTCCATACGCTAGAGTGTAGGGGGATTAGCGCGGGTTTGTCAAGCAGGCCCTCGCCTGCCGCCGCCCGAAACCCCCTGCCCGCGCGGCGGCGAATCGGTTTATAATGACCTGCGTTGCCCAAAGCTAGGCGGAGTGCCACTGCTGATTATGAACGATACCCGCTGGACGAGTTTTGACCTGATTTTCTTCGACTGTGACAGCACCCTCTCCACCATCGAGGGGATCGACGAACTGGCGCGGCTGAAGGGGAAAGAGCTGCGCGTGGGGGTTTTGACGCAAAAGGCGATGGATGGCGACCTTGACCTGCGCGAGGTGTATGGCAAGCGCCTGCACGCCATCCGGCCGACGCGCGGCCAGCTCAAGGCCATCGAAGACCTGTATTGGGAGACGATTGTGCCCGATGTGCAAGCGGTGCTGGATGCGCTGAAGTTCTTGAACAAGCACGTCTTCATCATCTCTGGTGGGCTGGCCGAGCCGGTGCGCGGGTTTGGCAAGCGCCTCGGTGTGCCGGTTGAGCACATCCGCGCGGTCGAGCTGGAGTATAACGAGCTGTCGGGCGAGTGGTGGCGCTATGAACAGCCGGCGGCGCGCCACGGGCAGGTCTTTTTGGATTATGAGCAGACCTCGCCGCTGACGGTGAGCAGCGGCAAGCCGCAGATTATCCACGAGCTGGCGGCGGGCAAGCATGGCCGCCGTCTGATGGTGGGGGATGGCTCGTCTGACCTTGCCACGCGCGAGGTGGTCGATTTGTTTGTGGGGTTTGGCGGGGTGGTGGCGCGCGAGAAGGTGCTGCGCGAAAGCGATGCCTTTGTGCACACCCCGTCGATTGCCCCGATTCTACCGCTGGCCGCCGGCCCATCTGGCTATGCCCGCGTGCTGGGCACACCGCATCAGGCCGTGTTCGACAAAGGCATCCAGTTGGCGCTGGCCGGCGGCCTGACCCTGCGCCCGGCTGCGCTGAAATCCGCCTTTATGCGGGCTTTTGACCGCCCGCAGCAGGCGTAAAACACTGCTGCACCTATTGTCTATCCACCGAAAGGACATCCCCACATCATGCCCCGTCTCGACCGTTTTCAGGCCGTTATCTTCGACATGGACGGCCTGCTGGTGGACAGCGAAATCGTCTGGCACGCCGCCGAGCAAGACCTGTTTGGCGCGCTGGGCGTGGACTATACCGAAGAAGCGCGCGCGTTGGGCGTCGGCCTGCGCGTGGATGAATTTATCGCCGTGCTGCACCAGCACTTTGGGCTGAGTGTGCCGGTACAGCAGCTGATTGACGACCTCAACCGCATGATGGTCGAGCGCATCCCGCGCGAGGTACAGCCCAAGCCCGGCGCGGTCGAGCTGCTGATCTATCTGCATCAGCATGGCGTGCCGATGGCGGTAGCGTCCAACTCGTCTGGCGCGATTATCGATGTCACGATGGAGTCGCAGGGGTGGGGCGGCTTGCTGACCGTGCGCTGTTCCGCCGATGACGAAAAGGCCGGCAAGCCCGCCCCCGACGTGTACCTGACCGCCGCGCGCCGCCTTGGGGTTGATCCGACCCGCTCGGTGGGGGTGGAAGACAGCCCGCGCGGCTCGATGGGGGTGGTCAACGCCGGCATGACCTGTCTGGCCGTCCCCGACCTGTCGCACACCTCGCCGGCGGCTTTCGCCAGCATCACCCCGCACGTGTTCACCGACCTGCACGCTGTGCTGCACTGGCTGACGACGGAGGAAGAAACGCGATGAGCTATACCGTGGTGGTTGCCACCGATCTGACCGACGACAGCCTGAACGTGCTGCGGGTTCAGCCCGACATCACGCTGAAAGTGGTTGCTCCGCGCCTGCGCGATGTGCAAGAAGCGCTGGCCGACGCCGACGCGCTGATTGCGCGCGATGACATCCCGGTGGACGTGGCGCTGCTCAACGGCGCGCCGTCGCTGCGGGTGGTCGGACGGGTGGGCGCGGCCCTCACCGGCATCGACTTTGAGGCGGCCACTCGCCGCGGCATCCTCATCACCCACACGCCCGGCACATCGGCGATTGCCGCTGCCGAACATACCATGGCGCTGATGCTGGGCCTCAGCCGCCGCCTGACCACCCTGCACGACAGCCTGAAGGCCGGCTATTGGCTGCTCGATCGCAAGCGGCAGGCCGGCACACAGCTGAGCGGCAAGACGCTGGGCATCCTTGGGCTGGGCAAGGTCGGGCGGGTGGTGGCGCAGCGCGCGCTGGCCTTTGGGATGACCGTGCTGGCCTATGACCCGTATCTGGGCGAGGAGCAGGTTGAAGACAGCCGCGTACTGCTGGTCGGCTTGGGCGAGCTGCTGGCCCGCGCCGACTTTGTCACGCTGCATGTGCCCCCCACGCCCGAGACGCGCGGCATGGTCAGCGCCGACTTCATCGCGCGGATGAAGCCCGGCGCACGCCTGATTAACACCGCCTTTGGCGGCTTGATGGACGAAGAGGCTGCCGCCGAGGCGCTGCGCAGTGGGCATCTGGCCGGCGTCGGGCTAGACGTGTATGGGCAAGAGCCGCCCTACAGCTCGCCGCTGATTGGGCTGGAGAACGTGCTGCATACCCCGCATGTGGCCGAGAACACCATCGAGGCCAGTCAGAACCTGTCGCTGCAAATCGTGCATCAGGTGATTGACGCGCTGCGCGGCAGCGACTATCGCAACGTGGCCAACCTGCCGTTTTTGCCCGGCATGGATTATGAAGCCATCCGCCCGTATCTGACGCTGGCGGAGCGCATCGGCACGCTGATATTGCTGCTGTCGCGCCATCCGGTGCGGCGCGTGGCGGTGGAATACCGCGGTGAGGATGTGGCTGGGTTGGTCAAGCCGCTGACGGTGGCGCTGCTGAAAGGGCTGCTGTCGCCGGCGCTGGGCGAGACGGTCAGCTATATCAACGCCCCGATGCTGGCCGCCGAGCGCGGCATACAGGTGACGCAGACCAAGGGCCTCAAAATCGGCGATTATTCTAACCTTGTGTCGTGTCAGGTCACGCTGGCCGATGGCGAAGACATTGTGATGGCCGGCACGCTGCTGGATCGCAAAGAGGCGCACATCGTGCAAATCAACGAATACCGCATGAACTTTGTGCCGGATGGCCACCTGCTGCTGATGGGCAGCTATGACCAACCGGGCGTGATTGGGCGGGTCGGGATGCTGATGGCCGAGAACGGGGTGAACATCGCCTCGTGGTTTACCGGACGCGCCGAGCCGGGCGGCCACACCCTGACGGTGCTGTCGCTTGACCAGCCGATGGCCGAAGAGGCCTTTCAGAAGCTGCTGGCGCTCGATTTCGTCCGGCACGCGCATCAGGCGCACCTGCGCTGATGCGCAGGTGCGGCGCAAGGAGTGGGAGATGACGCATCACTGGCCGGTGTATGGGCACGATTGGGCGGTGGATTATCTGCGCAAGGGGCTGCGCCATCGGCGCACCCGTCAGGCCTACCTGTTTACCGGCACGGCCTCGATTGGCAAGAGCACGCTGGCACAGACCTTCGCCGCCGCGCTCAACTGCACCCATCCCGACGTGGACGCCCGCCCGTGCGGCGAGTGCCGGTCTTGCCGCTTGTTGGCCAGCGGCAATCACCCCGACATGGTGTATTCCGAGCTGGATGCCACCACCGGCACGCTCAAAATCGACTCGCTGCGCGAGGTGATGCGCCGCCTGTCCCTCAAGCCGTATGACGCGCGTCACCGCATCGCCGTCCTTGCCAACTTTGACAAAGCGCGCGGGCAGGCGCAGGACGCCATCCTCAAGACGCTGGAAGAGCCGCCGCCGTTCGCCATCCTGATTTTGCTGGCCAGCAGCGCCGAAAACACCCTCGCCACCATCCAAAGCCGCTGCCAGACGGTCTATCTGCGGCCCGTAGCGTCTGAGGTCATCCGCACCACCTTGATGGAGCGCTATGGCAGCGACCCCGACAAGGCCGCCGTGCTGGCCCGCCTGAGCGGCGGGCGCATCGGGTGGGCCATCACCGCCGCGCATGATGACAGCGTGCTCGATCAGCGCGTGCGTGCGCTGGAGCTGTTGGAGGGGGTGCTGGAACACTCCCGCAAGGAGCGCTTTAAGCTGGCTGAAGACCTCAGCCGCGACAAGCTGGCCCTGCGCCCGCTGCTGGAGCTGTGGCAAACTTATTGGCGCGACCTGCTGCTGCTGACCCTGCACAGTCCGGTCAAGCCGGTCAATATTGACCGGCAGGCGCAGCTGGAGCGGTTTGCCCGCCGGCTTGACCCCGACGGGGTTGAGCGCGCGCTCAAGACCACCGCGCGGATGCTGGGCCTGCTGGAGACCAACGCCAATGTGCGCTTGATGTTGGAAGTGCTGATGCTGGATTATCCGGCGGCCTAGCGGCGCACCAGCACCCACGCAACCAGTAGGGCGGTCAGCAGGATTTGAATGAAGTCGGTCTGGGGCGAAACGTCCATGATGGGGTCTCCTATTTACTTGGGCGTGCGGGGCTGCACAGCCTATGTATGAGTATATATAAAAGGCGCTAGAAAAATCACAAGCAGCACATATCTCATGATTCCCATAGCGAAAAAGTCTGCATAATCCTGTAGAATCCTATAGATTTTGATGGGTAAACGGATTGAGGCATATCAT
>DAOUCZ010000164.1:0-14589 GCA_034431675.1 Anaerolineae bacterium
GCGCTGTGTGGCGCGCTCTAGCGCCCACACTTGTTGTGCGCGGGTCTCTTCATCTGCAATGGCCCGCTCCCGCGATACGTTGATTAGTGCCCGCTGTACATCGGTCGCGCAGGGTGGCAAATCGCCGTGCAGGATAAGCCAGCTTACCGCCTCGTCCAATTCTGACCCCACAAGCAAAAAACTGGGGTCTCGGCGGCGTTCATCCCATAGGCGTGCTCTAACCAACAAACGGGTATGTAAACGGACAATGGTCAAGTCTTCATCAAGCGCACGCAGCAGGGCAGATACCCCCTGCTCAAAATCATCCCCATCGCGCAGCTGCACCCAATTCAATTTCTCGATAGACCGCCAGTTTTGACGGGCCAGCACCAACAGGTCAGCATCGCCCAACAGCTCTGCCAGATAACCCGTGGGTGTTAATGCAGCCATCACTCCAAAAAGCACCGCCATATCCGGTGGGTCTTTGTGCATCACAGGGATGATGCGCTTGTTGTTCTCTATGGCATAGCGCATCTCAAACGCACAGACGGGCGAGGCAAGCGACTCGGGGGTGACAATCACCACAAATGTACCGGCAGCGTCGATGCCATGTTTGATCGCCCCCCACCACTCATCCGACGGCGGGATGTCATCAAGGTCTATCCACGCCTCGCGCTGATGCTGTTTGAGCGTCCCCACCAAACGCATGGCAAAGTCCTTGTTCTTGCGCGAATAGGAGATAAAAATCTCTGGGTTCGCATCGGGCATAACCATGCTCCATGGCAGGGAATTGACAAGTTTTTAACATTACCAACAGTATAACACGCATCACCTCTTTAATCGTTTGAAATGTTTTATATCGCAGACCAGCACCTACATGAGGGCAGGCAATGGTGAGGCAGTCAATCGCCCCCGCCGGGATGCCCCACAGCCGAACCATGCCATCCGCGCCGCCCGACGCCAGCAGCGTCCCGTCTGGGCTGAAGGTGAGGGCATTCATGGTGGGGTAATCATTGTCAGCATCGGTAAAGGGTATCTCAATTGTATTCTATACACCTAGCGACCAGAGTAAGTATTAACGTGCATTTACGCAGAAATACGCTATCATCAAAGATAACATTCTGAATGGCTCAGTAACGCACTGCTAGAAAACACTTTCCCATGCCTCATCTCTCCGCTGGACAACCCGATCCAGCAGAATACGAGTTCTTGCACTTGTTTTTCCGCGAGGTGTCAAAAATTGACATCATACCGGGTCGTGCGGCCTACCTTCCCCTCACACGGCGCATAGAGCGTGGGCGGACATTGGAAAAATTGGGAGGCCAAAACCCCTTCGAAACCTTTTCACGGCTGGCCCATGCTTACCGACAGATTTGTGGGCGAATCGATGCCCTGACGACAACCCATTGCTTACCTAAAATCAACCTGAGCGCGCTTAACGACCAAGCCGAAGATTTCCTTGACCAGCCGGATGCTAAATTTCCACCTGCGTTGACCAAATGGGTGGAGAAGCTCCCTAAGAATGTCCAAAACGAGGCGGAGTTGGTGGCGTGGGAGCTGATATGGCTGACTGCGCTCATCCCCCCTGAACGGCGTAGCGACCTACCACAGGCGGCATTTTCGACCGCTTATGTCTTTCACTTCAACGACGTCCGGCGGCAGGCCGCAGATAGCCTACGCCGACTAACGGAAGGGACACTGCGCTATGCGCTGACGATTGCCCAGCTGTACGTCGGGCGGGGTATCCCTTATCTCGATTTAATCCACGCCGGCTATATCGGCCTCATGCGTGCTGCAAATTTATTTACCGAGCGCGGTGGGGCACACTTTCAACACTATGCCTCCAACTGGATTCGTCAGCGGATTGACCGCTATCTGACTGACACCTCAAACCTCATACGTTTACCAGTTCATGCACAAACCGACATGCAAGCTGTACGCCGATTTGTGCATAAGTTTAAACGACGCAAAGGCTTTACCCCGACCGATGAAGAGATCGCGCTGGGGCTGGGCTGGGTGACAGAAGAAGACCTCTATGAGGCGGTAGCAGCGGACACACTCCCTGAAACCGTGATCGATGACATGCCCAATGAAGAGCCGGACGATGAGAGCGAAGACGACATTTCCGAAACTCCCGTCTCGTTTCAATACACACGCAGCGCCCATAAAGCCATCGGGCGGGTGCGCCGGTTTCGGGCGATTGCCAATGTCACCTCACTGGAACGTAGCGGTGGCGTAACGCGCTTGGCAGACGATCAATTTTTGCTCTCTAATGTGGTTGAATCGCGACTGTTGCGAGATACACTGATGCAAGCGCTCGGAGGATTACACCCGCGCGCGGCTGAGATCCTCACCTTGCGATATGGCCTCGAAGATGGTGAGATGCGGACGCTGGAAGAGATTGGCCAACTCATGGGCGTTACCCGCGAACGTGTACGTCAGATTGAGGCTGGCGCATTGGGTGAGCTACGTAGATCATCTTTGTTAAGATCATCTTTGTTGAGTTCGCTTGCACATCTTGAAGGGTTTGAGGATGAGTGCAGCTTAAATTTACCCAATTACCTCTCTCATCCGCGCCGCGCCCGTTACACCCCACCCCGACAGGAACGCCAATGGGTAGAAGACCTAAAAGCGCGTTACATTGAGCGTGGTCGAAGGGGGAAACAGTTTAGTACAGTCTCTCAGCGAGGGCGCGCACGTATCTATGCCGAGGTCCTGCGCGAGGCGGGCAAACCGCTGCCCTACCGTGACATCCACGCTCGCGCCGTCGAGCGCTACCCCGACCTTGCAGAGCTGCCCCTCAAGACCATTTACTCGACTCTGTTCTACCATGATGCGTTTCGATTGACCAAAGGGCGGGGTGTGTTTGGGCTGACCGAATGGCAGACTGCCGATGTTGGCATGGAACAGACAGGGCGCGGGCTGTTTCCGCTGCTGCCGCCAAACGCCCCGCCCAACCGCCTGCTCGATTCGGTGATGTATGGTCTTGACCAACTAGCCCGCACGCCGGGCATGACCGCCCGCGCATTCCTGAGCGCGCAAGTCAGTTATCTAAAGCTCACACCACCCAATGACAATGATGCACAAGCGGGGTTTGATGTGTGGGCGGCGCTGGGGCTGATTGAGCCGGTGCGCTACCCCCGTGAGGCTGATGTGCCGCTGCGACTCAAAACCACTCGACGAATTGGTGAGCCAATTTCCAATCTTCTGTGCGAATTCCTTGCGCACTTTGCAGCAACTGTGTTAAAAACAGCAGAATTGTTATCCGCGCTTGATCGGATTGGCCGAGCAGATCTAAACATGCTGAACCAATGGGTATTTGGCGGCAGAGCTAGTCACTTAGCTGAGCATCTTAAGGTTTTGGCCGGTCTTAACGCAATATCATGGGATGGCACGTTTTGGGCGATTACCGCTTTGGGCCGTGAGGTCTTGGCGCGGCTAGAGGTTGCCGAGCTACCAGAACCCCCCAGCCCAGATGATGAGCCTGAAGATGATGCCTCAGAAGACGATTTCGGCTTGCTGGACGAGATTTAGAATTTATGAACTCGCCCCTTTCATGGGAAGAAAAACAAAAAACTAGAACTCATTTCAAAATTCGGTCAACGCACCAGACAATGACGGCGACGAGACCAAACGCACGCATCTACAGCTCAACAAGCCACATGCTTGCCACACACCCATCCCCCTCCACCCCAACACAAAAAAACCGCCCTCCTACAACTGAACATGCAGGAGAGCGGCTATGGTTATGACCCCAACGGGATTCGAACCCGTGTCTTCACCTTGAAAGGGTGGTGTCCTAGGCCTCTGGACGATGGGGCCAGCTGATGCGCGTACTATATCAGTAGCGCACACCCCCGTCAAGCCCTTACATCACCTCCCACACCTCGTCATCAGCATAAATCACCACCACCGGCGCACCCGCCGACGGCAGCACCCCACTTTTGAGATGATTGACCTGATAGGTGCGCTCCCCGCAGATAAGCTGCAAGCTGGCCGGCGACTTAAACTGCACCACCAGAGTCACCTGATAATCCCCGTCGCTGTCGTCATGTCCGGTGATGCTGATCAGTTCGGCATGCACCGGACGCCCATCGCGCTTTAAGCGCTTCATGCGCTTACGCATATGGTCAATCGTCACCACAAAAACCCCCACAATCATGCACCATATCACCGTAAACCCCAACAAAAACAAATCCACCGCCCCAGAATCCGTCCCCCGCAGCCGCGAGATGGTCGGCTCTGCCGAGACATACACAATCTCTGCCGCGCGACTGGTCTCGAATGACCAATAGGTGGTGCTATCTACCTGCTGCCGACGCTGATAGGTCTGATCGCCAACCCGAAACTCATAGGTGAGGTGATAAATAATGCCGTCATCCCCTTCTTGCGCGCTGCGTTCTGTCACCACCCCCGTGGTCTGTGCACTGTCGATCATCAGCAGCACCCGCTCGCGCAGCGAAATCAGCGTCAACACCACCAACCCCAACGCCACCAGCACAAACGGGATCAAAAAAGCCGTTAAACACCCCACGTTGGCACTGCTGCCATACTGTGCATACCCCGATTCCCCACGCAGATAACGGGCATTCTGTGGAAACACCAA
Source organism: Anaerolineae bacterium (assembly GCA_034431675.1). Classification (GTDB taxonomy): domain Bacteria; phylum Chloroflexota; class Anaerolineae; order Aggregatilineales; family Phototrophicaceae; genus Flexicrinis. The sequence continues at coordinate 4,586 of DAOUCZ010000164.1, forward strand.
AAATCCCTCAAATCCAAACATCATCACATCTTCCCATCCACGTCCAACACCCCTATTGTGCAGAAATCTTTACAATGCCGCAACTTTGGCCGTAACGTGACTTTCGACTATCGATTGGGTTTTAGGAATAGAAAGAGCGCCAGCGTGCTCGCTGTACACCATGCGGGGAGGAAACCGAGATGCACAGCCATATCCTAGAAGAGATACTGGCAGCCAATGCCACCTATGCACGCGATTTTGGCGATAAACGCCAGCTCACAGGCCCACCCACCCGCCAATTTGCCATCCTAACCTGTATGGATGCCCGCATGGACATTGCCAAAATCACCGGCCTGCGCGAGGGGGACGCGCACGTGGTACGCAATGCCGGCGGTCGCGCCACCGAAGACGCCATCCGCTCGCTGATTGTGTCGTACAAAATGGCTGGCACACGCCTGTGGCTGGTGATTCACCATACCGACTGCGCGATGGAAACCTTCACCGACGAACAAATCAACAGCCTGCTGGCCCAAAGCCTTGGCCCGGCCAAGCGCGCGCCAGACGGCAGTTATTATGACGACAACGACGGCCCAGCAGGCAGCAATCAAGGGCAGTTCATCCATTGGCACACCATCCAAGACCGCTACCAAAGCGTCATCGATGACGTGCACCGCCTGCGCAGTCACCCGCTCGTCCCGCGTGACTTACCCATCTATGGCCTGCTCTATGATGTCCACACCGGCATGCTGCATCGGGTACATGAATGCGAGGCGGTCAGCGATAAATAACCCCCAAAAAACAAAAAGACCGGTTTTTCCGGTCTTCTTGCAATTGATCGCCTAAGCCATTGGCTTACTGATAGCGCGGCAGCCAATCCCCATGCGCTTCAATCAAATCGTCCACCAGCGACCAAATCTGATCGAGAGACAGCTCTGCCGCCGTGTGCGGGTCGAGCATAGCTGCATGATAGATGTGTTCGCGCTTGCCGGTCAGCGCCGCCTCAACCGTCAGGCTTTGCACATTGATGTTGGTTTGCATCAAGGCCGCCAGATGCGGCGGCAGCGCGCCGATTTTGGTCGGCTGGATGCCGTTATGGTCTACAAGGCACGGCACTTCCACACAGCACCCCTCCGGCAGGTTGTCGATGATGCCGTGATTGGCCACATTGCCATAAATCACGCGCGGGGTGCCGGTCTCCATGCTGTGGATAATCAGCGAGCCATATTCCACGCTGCGCTCCACATGAATCGGGGCATCTTTGTCCTCTAGTTCGGCCCGCAGCGCTTCCCATCCTTCAATCTGCACCTCACAGCGGCGGATATACTCGTCTAGCGGGATGTTAAACTGCTCAATCAAGTCGGGGCGGTCACGCTTGATGAACCACGGCACATACTCGCTGAAATGCTCGCTGGACTCGGTGACAAAATAGCCAAGACGCTTAAACATGTCATAGCGCACGCGATTCCATGCCGGCACACGCCCCTCTTCCACCACCTTGTGGATGAGCGGGTACAAGTCTTGACCGGTGTGACGGTTTTGAAACTTGAGATAGAACGCCATATGGTTGATGCCGGCCACCACATAATTGATGTCGCTGTCCGGCACGCCGATGTCGATGCTCAGTTCATGCGCTGTGTGCGGCACACTGTGGCACAACCCCACCGTGGCAATCCGACTGCCGCGGGTGAGCGCCCACTGGTTCATGCACATCGGGTTGACATAATTCAGCAGCAGTGCGTCGGGGCACAGCTCTTCCATATCTTTGGCGATACTCAGCAACACCGGTATGGTGCGCAAACCGCGCATGATGCCGCCGATGCCCAACGTATCCGCAATGGTCTGGCGAAGGCCATATTTCTTGGGGATTTCAAAGTCAATCACCGTGCCGGGCTTATACCCCGCCACCTGAATCATGCAGATGACATAATCAGCGCCGTCCAATGCGGTACGCCGATCGGTTGTGGTGGTGATGGTGGGATGTGCCCCAACGGCCTGCGCCACCTTGCGCGCCACCACCTCGGAGGTGCTCAGGCGGTGCGCATCAATATCCATCAGGCGGATATGACTGTTGGCAAGCTCTGGAAAACTCAAGATATCGCCGAGCAGGTTTTTGGTAAATACCGTGCTGCCCGCCCCGATCAACGCGATGTTTGGCATGATAGATGCACTCCCCTAGAGAATCAACAAAAAAACAAGCACAAAAACAACACCGGCGACGCATAACCCGCCTCGCCAGTCAAAAGTACGTCGTCTTACCCCACCTGCCCCCCGCACGACTCGCGGACAATCAGGCGGGTATCCAACCGCTCACACGGGGGCAGAAGTGGAGGGGTATCAATCATGTTCAGCAGCACCTCGGCAGCACGCCGGCCTAGGTCAACCTCTGGTGCGCGGACGGTGGTGAGGGCAGGGTGCGTAAACTCGGCAAAGCGCATATCGTCATACCCCACAATGGCCACATCCTGCGGCACGCGCACCCCGGCCTGCGCACAGGCCTTCAGTGCGCCCAACGCCATCAGGTCGTTCATCGCAAAGACCGCCGTCGGCGGAGTGGGCAGCGACAGCAGCTGCGCCATGGCCTGCTGACCGGTTTCGGGGTCAAAGCGCCCATGCACCACATACTCAGGCAGCAGCGACACACCCGCATTGTGCAAGGTCTGGCTAAAGGCCTCAAAGCGCGAGACGATGTGCGCATGGTCAAGGCGGGCATAGGGGATACACCCAATCCGCCGATGCCCCAACGCCAACAGATGACGCGCCGCGGTCTGTGCGCCGCCCAGATGATCAATACCCACCATGGGCAGACCGTTCGACTCGTGCGTATCCAACAGCAAAATCGGGTGGCCATCACGGTGCAAACCCTGAATCGCCGCATTGGGCAGACGGCTGTTGACCAAAATCGCGCCGTCCACCATGCTGCTCTTCAACAAATCGCGCACCACGCTGGTATCGCTCCCATCCGCCACCCGCTCGACCAGCACCCGCAGGCCTTGCAGGCCCGCCACTTCGGTGATACCGGTCAACACGTTGGGGATATAGGGGTCGCGAAAGACTTGTTCGTGCGGGTCGAACAGCACCAGCGCCAGTGTGTTAGACCGCCCGCTCACTAAGGCACGCGCCGCCGCCTGCGGCACATACCCCATCTCGTAGGCGGTCTTCAGCACCCGCTCGCGCGTTTCATGACTGGCGCTAGGGGATGCATCCCCCGCCAAAATCAGCGAAACCGTGGTTTGCGAAACCCCTACCGCCTGTGCGATTTCTTTTTGGGTAACACGACGTCTCGACATAGCAAAAATCCCAACAGCACATAAAGCATAATACGTATTACCGACCTAACAATAACGCGCCGGTCACAAAAAATCAAATCTGACTTGGTTATAAGCAGGTCACAAAAACAGGGTATGACACAAGCACACCCTGTTTTTCATGAGAGCGTAACACATCTTTAGCTTGCGGCGATGTTGCGTTGGCGGCTCGACAGCAAACGATCAGCCATCTGCACCAGCATCGGGGCATCCACCGGCTTCAATAAAAACAGGTCGCCCAGCTCGGCCTCTGCCATCCCCTGATACATCTGATTGCCGGTGACAAAGATGATTTTGGTGTTGTCATAGCGGCTTTCGCCGCGCACATAACGCGCAATGTCTAGCCCACTCACCCCACCCGGCAGATTGATATCCAACAGCAGTACGTCAGGCACATAACCGTTCTCCAGATAGTCCAACGCATCGTGCCCATTGGTCAGGCTCTCAATGCTGTGGCCTTTGCTGCGAAAGACCCACGTAAATACAAACTGAAGATCGTCACTGTCTTCAACAATCAAGATTTTGGCCATGTGGGGCGTGCTCCTGTACAGATGTAGGGATGGAAGATGAAATGACAGATAACATAACAAACCCATCATACAAGATTTAGATTGAAACGGAGATGAGAAATTGTGTGTTTAATATCAAGGACTGCTGAATTAGCTATACCAATTTTCAAACTCAAAACCAACCACAAAGACAGCATTAAGGCGCTTCTTGAGGAGCGGCCCAAACATCACGATAAATTAATGGTCTAGGGGTATTACAAGCTGTGTCTAAGCGGTCATTTTCACTCATCAAAGTATTAAGAACTGCGCTTGTCACATTCCCTCAAACCGGCTATATTGACCGATATTACAAGTCACTAGCGCCCAACGGGCGAGGTATTCAACGGCCCTCATGATTGGCATCATCAACACCTTATTGTTTGAATACGTCCAAGACCATTGGGGCGAGCAAATCCACCAGCGGTTGTGCGAACGTGCCGGCCTCTCACAGCCCAATTTTCGCATGAATGTCTACTATCCTGATGCGGAGTGGAAAACCTTGTTGGGCCACGCGGTCACGCTTTGCGGCATTGCCGAAGAAGATTTTGTCTGGGCCTTTGGGCGGTACTCTGGCGAGGCACTGGTGCGTATGTTCAGCGGCTTTGTGCATGGGGCAACCGGCGTGCGTGATGTGATTACCCGTCAGCCGCGCATCCACAACACGCTGGCCGCCTCGTTTACCAATGACGAACGCCGCCAAATCTCCGAAAAGTTCCGCCTCGAAGAACATCTCACCCACACCGTGATGCACTATACCTCGCCTAACCAGTTGTGCACGTTTTATCGCAGTTTGGCCACATGGGCTGCCGAAAAATTCGATGAAGCCATCGAAATCAGCGAACCCCGCTGTGTCAAGCGTGGTGACGCCGAATGCGAAATCCACGTACATTACCTTGGCAAAAGGACAGTGTCACGCCATGACTGACAGCCACACCCCACACGATCCCACCCCACCAGACCTGAATGCCCTCGGCACCCTGCCCGAAGCACGCATCAAAGCCCTGACTGATTTTGAAGGTGAAATGGGCGAAATTAACCGGATGGTCGAGGCCTTGGGCCAGACCATCACCGGCAATTTCGACATCACCCTACACACCGACAGCGAGCATCCGGTGGTGCAAAAAATGGCGCTGATGCTCAACTTTATGCTCCAGAGTGCCCGCAGTGCCATTGCCCAGCGCGAGCGCGCCGACAAAGCGCGCGAAAGCCAAAAGTTTCTGCGCCAGCTCATCAACCTTCAGCCCGACATCATCTATACCATGGACACCGAAGGCCGCCTGACGCTTATCAATCAGGCCGCCTGTGATTTCTTTGGCGTGCCAATCGAGGAAGCCATCGGCAACCGCCCCTCAGAAATCAAAGCCATCCGCCCACGTACCGCACAGCTGGCCATCGACATCCTGCGCCACGTCGTGAGCACTGGCCAACCCGTGCTCAACCTAGAAGAACGTGTGCGCAGCGCCAGCGGCAAAATCCACTGGTTTCAATCGAGCCACGTGCCGGTGCTGGACGACGAAGGCCACATCACACAAGTGCTCTCGGTCATGACCGACGTGACAGAGCTGCGTGAAGCCGGCGACCAGATGTTCATGCTCATTAACGAGCTGCGAGACGCCATCAAGTTCAAAGACCAGTTCATGGCCGTGATGAGCCACGAACTGCGCACCCCGCTCAATGCCATCATGGGCTTTACCGGCATCGCCTTGATGGCCGGCGACACCTCGGCACAGATGACCAAAATGCTCGAGCGCATCGACTTCAACGCGCGCCGCCTCGCCTCACTGATTAATGACCTGCTCGACCTGTCGCGCATCAACGCCGGGCGCGTCGAAATCCTGTGGGAAAAGGTCAACATCCACGAGCTGGCACAGGCATGGTACGACAGCTTTTTGCCCCGCATCAGCGCCAAAAACGTCGAGTTCGTCATGCACCTTGCCCCAGACCTGCCAGAGCTGATCGAAACCGACCCCGACCGCCTGACCCAAATCGCCAATAACCTGCTGACCAACGCCAGCAAGTTCACCGAAAGCGGCAGCATCACCCTGACTCTACGCCGCGCCGAAGACCCCGCCCTCTGGGAACTGGAAGTGTCAGATACCGGCATCGGTATCTCCGAAGCGTATCAGCAAGCCATCTTCGAGGAATTCCGACAGGTAGAAGCCGGAATGCAAAGCAAATACGGCGGAACTGGCCTCGGCCTATCCATCGTACAAAAGCTGTGCCGTCTGATGGACGGACAAATCCGCGTCAAAAGCGCATTGGGTGAAGGCAGCACCTTCACCGCCACCCTGCCGCTGCGGCGGCCCAAAACCAGTCGAACAAACGTATAAGCAGACAGAAAGCCGCCCATGCCCAACACAATCCCCAGTTCGCTCCAAGGATGGCACGCCCTGATTATCGATGATGAGCCAGACAATGTGATGGTCGTCCAACTGGTACTGGAGATCCACGGCCTCAACGTCACAACGGCCACAGGCGGGCAAGAAGCCCTCGATTGGCTGGCGCAGAACCCAGCCCCCGATTTCGTGCTGTGTGACTTATCGATGCCAGGCGTGGACGGATGGAAAGTGATTCAAACGGTGCGAACCACGCCCAAAATGGTTAATCTATGTGTGTTTGCCCTCACCGCCCACGCCATGGCCCGCGACATCGAGCGCTGTCTATCCGCTGGGTTTGATGCCCATTTTGCCAAGCCCATCGACCCGATGAAGTTTGTCGATCAGCTGGCACGGGCCATACTAAATGTGCCACACCTTGCTCCGCGGTTGGCAGGCGCAGTGAGCTGAGCAAAGCGTTTTTTTCGTTATCGTGCAAGCCCCGCCGGGCAAGGTACAGTGATTATGGTCAGCCGTACCATTCTAATCGTAGAAGACGACGCCGACTCGCAGTCGGTGGTCTCGTGGGCCGTGCAGTCGCGCGGGCACATGTGTCTGGTGGCCTCATCACTGGCCGAGGCAGAGCAAAAACTGCGCGAGTCCGAGCACCCTGTCAGCGGCCTCGTGCTCGACTTTCACCTGCCAGATGGGGATGGGATGCAGTGGGGAGTCCAGCTGAAGAAACAGCTAGGCATCCCCATCCCACTGATTGGCATCACCGCCTATTACACGCCAGAGCTGCGTGCCCAAGCCCTTGCAGTGGGGTTTGATGCCTGTTTTGCCAAGCCGCTGCACATGGACGATTTTATCGCGGTGCTGGGCAAGCTCATCCGATAGGCACGCCATATAGAACAGGCTGGCCGCAAAAAAACAGCGGCAGGCCGATCACAGGCGCTGCCGCTGATAGCAGGCGTTCTACAGGCTAAACAGCCACCGCATCCACTTGGCGCGCAGCCAGCAAACGGTCTGCCATCCGCACCACCATCGGGGCGTCCACCGGCTTCAGCAAGAACAAATCGGCCAAATCCGCTTCTGACGAGTGCTTATACATATCGTTGCCCGTGACGAAGATGATTTTGGTCTGGCTAAAACGCGGCTGCGAACGCACATACCGCGCAACCTCGATGCCGGTTGCGCCGGGCAGATTGATGTCGAGCAGCAGGACATCAGGGGTATAAAACTCCAGATAATCCAACGCATCTTGCCCATTGTGCAGCCCCTCAATGATGTGCCCCTTGTGACGGAATACCCATGAGAAGATAAACTGCAAGTCATTGTTGTCTTCGACGATCAAAATTTTGGCCATGACAGCGTATTCCCCACGTAGGTCGGTCAAGATGTTGTTAGTTCGCTTTACAAACCGCTTCGGTATCGATTACAAGCGTACAATCATATTATGAGTTCAGGATGAGTGAATAGTACTAGCAATATGGCATATGCCGAAAAAAACGCCACCCTGATGCGAGAGGGTGGCCAAAAATTGGGCTAGCCAGATGGCTAGGCCGGTATTTTGGGCGGTTTTTTGGCCTGCTGCTCCTTATTTTAGGGATGAGGCGCGCCCCCCAGATAAAGGCGCTGCACATCGGGGTTGGCACGGATGGCCTGCGGCGTCCCCTGTGCGATGACCTGCCCCTGACTTAAGACCAGCACACGCTGGGCAATGCCGAACACCACGCTCATATCATGCTCGGTAAACAGCAGCCCAATGCCGCGTTCCTGCGCAAGGCGCTGTACCAGCGTCACCGTCGCTGCGGTCTCTTCGGGCGACATCCCCGCGGTTGGCTCATCCAACAGCATCAAACGCGGGCGCAGGGCCAACACCAGTGCCAGCTCCAACCGCTTTTGATCGCCCAAGGCCAACGTACCCGCCACCTGCTGGCGCTGCTCAAACAGCCCAACCGCGTGCAGCACCTCATCTGCCGCCGCTTCGGGCAGGGCAGGCCGACGGATGTCCAGCACCCGTTGGCCACAAATCATCACCGCCGCCAGCGCATTCTCATACACCGTCAGGGTTGCAAAGATGCTGCTGCGCTGGAATGAGCGCGCCAAACCACTGCGTGCACGCTGATGCGCCGGCAGACGGGTGATGTCCCGCCCGTCAAATATCACACGGCCGGCATCTGGGTGCAGCGCTCCCGAAATCAGGTTGAACAGCGTCGATTTGCCCGCCCCATTTGGCCCGATAATCGCCACACGTTCATCCGCGTCCACGCTCAGCGACACATCCTGCACCGCCTGCAAGCCGCCAAACGCCACCGAAAGGCCCTCGATGCGCAGCATCTTAGCCTGCCCTTCTGGCGGCCCACCATTTGCGGGCCAGCCCAACCAGACCATCCGGCGCAAGCAGCACAAAAAGCACCGTAATCACGCCCAAAATCATCGGCCAATACAGCGTGTAACGGGTGATGTTGACCTCCAGAAACATCAGCAGTCCCCCGCCAATCACCGGCCCAATCAGCGAATGCATCCCCCCCATCAAGCTGCCCAAAATCGGCTCGGCGCTGGTTGACCAAAACAGCATGTTGACCGCCACAAAGCGGTTAAGCACTGCAAATAACGCCCCCGCCACGCCCGCAAACACCGCCCCGATCACAAACACCATCCACTGCTGCCGGCGCACATCAACCCCCAGAAACTGCGCGCGCTCTGGGTTGTCGCGCACCGCTCGCAGCGTCAGCATAAACGGCGAACGCGCAATGTGCCGGATTAGGCCAAAGCACAGCGCAAACACCACCGCCACCGCCGCATAACGGGCCTGCTCGCTCTCCAGCCATGCCGGTATGGGAAGCCCCTGCAAGCCGTCATCCCCGCCGGTGAGCGCCCGCGCCTGAAACACCACAATATACAGCAGCTGCCCAAACGCCAGCGTCAGAATGGCAAAATATAAGCGCGTGCGCCGCACACACAGCCACCCAATCACCACACCAAACAGCCCAGCCACAACCGGAGACAGCGCAAACGCCAGCAGCGGGTCGATCCCGCCGCGCAGCGTCAGGATGGCATAGCTGTACCCCCCAACGCCAAAAAACGCCGCATGGCCAAAATGCACCATGCCGCCATAGCCCATAATCAGGTTTAAGCTGAGGGCAAACAAGCCGGCAATCAGCATCTCGGCGGCCAGCCCGGCCTGATAAGGCGTCAAAACAGCGCCTAAACCCACCAATCCCAGCGCCAGCAGCGGGAGCATCGCCCGTCGCATCATCCTATGAGTCCTCTCATATCGCTAGCGTTCTGGCTTGCCCAGCAAACCCCACGGGCGCACCACCAAAATCAACGCCATCACCGCAAACGGCAGCGCCTGTGCAAACCCCGCCGTGACCGGAAACAGCGTGCCCAGCGCCACCACCACCCCGATAATCACCGAGGCAATCAGCGCGCCGCCAAAACTCCCCAGCCCGCCAATCACCACCACCGCAAAGCACTGCACGATGATTTCGGAGTCCATCTGCAGGCTGACCGGTGCACGCCCTGCAATCAGCACACCGCCAACCCCCGCCAGCCAGCACCCCAGCGCAAACACCAGCGTAAACACCCGCCGGGTATCTACCCCCAGCGCGCCCAGCATCTCAGGGTTGTCTACCGCCGCACGGATAAAGCGCCCCCAGCGTGTAAAGCGCAGCAGCACCGCCAATCCCAGTGCAATCAACGGGCCAATCACCAGCAGCAGCACGTTATACACCGCAAAACGGCGTTCAAAAATCCGCACCGTGCCGTTGAGCGCCTCGGGCAGCGGCAGGCGCAAAATCTCGCCTCCCCACACCATCCGCACCACATCGGCCAAAATCAGAGTCAGCCCA
>DAOUCZ010000165.1:0-5056 GCA_034431675.1 Anaerolineae bacterium
TAATAAAAGTCACATCTTCATCTCTGGAATGTCAGTATAGCGGGTTATTGTTCATTGTACAAATGAGATTTTTTGACTTTGTTCAATGAACATGTTATGATGGGCGTAAGATGACAGGAGATGGGTAAATGGGGATACGTTTTGAGGCTGTTGAGGGAAAGGCAAGGTAATACGAATGACCCTTGGGCGAGCGACCTTGCGGGATGTGGCACAGTTGGCGGGGGTATCCCTTGGAACTGTTTCCAACGTTTTGAACAACCGCGTGAACGTTTCAGAAGAAACGCGCGATAGAGTGCTGCGTGCGGCAGCTGATTTGGGGTATCAGCATCACCCGCGGATGGCGATGCGCAGTGCGGCGGCGGGTTTGGCGGTGGTGGGGGCGATTGGCAAGGCCAATGATGGCGAGCTGATGACGGTGAACCCGTTTTATTCGCACGTGTTGGCGGGGGTAGAGCGCGAGTGTCAGCGGATGGGGGTCAGCATGATGATGGCCAACATCGAGGTGGATGCGGTGAATAGGCCGTTGATGATGCCGCCGATGCTGACCGACCATCAGGTGGATGGGGTGTTGGTGATTGGGACGTTTTTGCGCGATACGATCAAGTTGATTGGTAAGCGTGTGAATAAGCCGGTGGTATTGATTGATGCCTATGCGCCCGGGATGCGCTTTGACAGCGTGTTGAGTGATAACGTGAATGGGGCGTATGCGGCGGTGGATTACTTGATTAAACAGGGGCATCGGCATATTGGGTTGGTGGGGAGTTCGGCAGAGGGGTATCCGAGTGTGCGCGAACGGCGCAAGGGGTATCTGCGGGCGTTGAAGAACCATCGGATTGAGCAGTCGTACATGGAGGATGGGCTGCTGACGCGCGAGGTGGGGTATCACTCTACGGTGGCGCTGCTGCGGCGTGCTCCGCAGATTACGGCGATTTTTGCCTGCAATGATGAAGTGGCGTTGGGGGTTTTGCAGGCGGCGCGGGATGTGGGGCGGGCCGTGCCGGGTGAGCTGTCGGTGGTGGGGTTTGATGACATTGACATCGCGCGCAAGCTCAGCCCGCAGCTGACGACCATGCGGGTGGACAAGATGTTGATGGGGATGTTGGCGGTGCGGCAGCTGAAGGAGCGCTATGAGAACCCCGAGATGCCGGCGCTAACGACGATTATCAGCACGCGCTTGATGGTACGGGATACGGTTGCGCCGCCGGCGAGATAGGGGTGGATTCGGGCGGTGCTTGATGGCCGTGGGGTAGGGGGCGCTCAGCAGATAAAGTTTTAGGTTAGGCATAGAATGGCCTCTTTGGGAGTGCGCATTGAATGCCGCCAATTATAGCGTTTCATGGTGGGGCGGGGGGGGGATATAATTGCCGGCAGGATGGCCTGTGTGGAGCGGGCTGGCCGCTGTGTCGTGTTGTGATGTCACTGTAAAGGGATGCGCTAAATGCCTCAAGATTTGACCCCTATCCACCCTGATTTACGCGCTTTGTATCGGCGTTTTCCGCGGATGTCTTATAGCCGATGGCTGCTGCCGCTGATTCGGGGCGCGATGTATCTGCTGCCGGGCCAGAAACCCGTTGATGATGTGGACGTGCGTCAGATTCGCATCCCGAACGGGGGGGCTGGGCGAGAGATGCTGCTGCGCATTTATCGACCCCGGACAGCGCAGGCCGTTCCTGTGATGGTGTGGATGCATGGCGGGGGCTTGGTGATTGGTCACCCACGGATGGCGGACGGCTATGCGCTGCGTTTTGTGCGAGAGGCCGGTGTGGCTGTGGTGTCGGTGGACTATCGGCTTGCGCCCAATCACCCGTATCCGGCGGCGATTGAGGACTGCTATACCGCGCTGCGGTGGGTGCAGGCTCATGCCGGTCAGATGGGGTTTGACCCTAATCGCATCGCCGTGGGTGGGGAAAGCGCCGGCGGCGGGTTGGCAGCTGGCCTTGCGCAGATGGCCCATGATCGCCGTGAGGTGCCGGTTGTCTTTCAGATGCTGATTTATCCGATGCTGGATGACCGGTCGGCACTGAGAACGGACTTGCCACATGTGCAGTTGATGACATGGACGCCGCAGAACAACCGCTTTGGGTGGGAGGCTTATCTGGGGCAGGCTGTGGGGCTTGATGATGTGCCGCCTTACAGCGTTCCAGCTCGCCGGCAAGACCTGAGCGGGCTGCCGCCGGCATGGATTGGAGTGGGGACGCTCGACTTGTTTTTTGATGAGGATTGCGCGTATGCCGAGACCCTGCGGCGCTCGGGCGTGGACTGCACGTTGGTGACCGTTGAGGGCGCATTTCATGGGTTTGATGTGTTCGACATCGCTGCCGAGCCGGTTCGGGCGTTTCGGGATGCGGTGGTGGGGGCGGTGAAGCAGGCGCTGTCTAAACCGGTGTGAGGGGATGGGCCTATTTGGTCAGGTAATAGGCTGAAAAGAGGTGTTAAAAAGTGGCGTGTGTGAGCGCTCTTTGCAGCTTGGGCGTTCGCGCATGTCTGCGTTGGATAAATGGATAGATAGGATTTTGTGATGCAGCCCAAAACACAAGGACATTTGGATGCCGGAGGACGCCGGCAGTTGATCGCCCAGCTGACGCTAGAGGAAAAGGTTTCGATGCTGGCGGGCGAGAGCACGTGGCGCACATTTGCGGTGCCGCGGTTGGGGATTCCGGCATTGAAGATGAGTGACGGGCCGAATGGGGTGCGCGGTGAGTCGTTTAAGGGTGGGGTGACTGCGGCGGTTTTTCCGGTGGGGATTGTGCTGGCGCAGACGTGGAACACCGATTTGATTGAACAGGTTGGGGTGGCGCTGGCCGAGGAAGCAATCAGCAAGGGTGCGCAGCTGCTGCTGGCGCCGACGGTCAATATTCATCGGTCACCGCTGGGCGGGCGCAACTTCGAGAGCTTTTCGGAAGACCCGTATCTGACGTCACGGATGGCTGTGGCGTATATTCGGGGGGTGCAGAGCCGCGGGATTGGGGCGATGGTGAAGCATTACATCGCCAATGAACAGGAGCATGAGCGGTACACCATCAGCTCTGAGGTGGACGAGCGCACCCTGCGCGAGATTTATCTGCCACCGTTTGAGGCGGCGGTGCGCGAGGCCAAAGTGTGGTCGATGATGGCGTCGTATAACCTGTATAACGGGATACCGGTTAGTGAGCACCCGTATCTGCTGACGGATATTCCGCATAAGGAGTGGGGCTGGGACGGGTTAATCGTCTCGGATTGGATGTTCTCAATCAAGAGCACAGCTGCCTCGGTGAATGCGGGGCTGGATTTGGAGATGCCCGGGCCGGGCATTTGGCGCGGTGCAAAGCTGTTGGCGGCAGTGCAGAATGGGGAAGTGCCAGAGCATAAGCTGGATGAGAGCATAGAGCGTCTGTTGATTGTGCTGGACAAGGCCGGTAAGTTTGAAAACCCCGATGAGACGCTCGAGCAGGCGATGGATTTGCCGGCGCATCGGGCGCTGATTCGGCGGACGGCTGCCGAGGGGATGGTACTGCTGAAGAACGAAGGCGGTGTGCTGCCGTTGGATACTGACATGCTGAAAACGGTGGCCATCATTGGGCCGAACGCTAAGGTGGCGCGCATCATGGGGGGCGGCAGCTCTGAGGTGAATGCGCACTATCGCGTGTCGCCGTTTGAGGGGGTGACGGCTAAGCTGAAACCTGAGACAGTGGTGGGGTTTGAGGAAGGGTGTATTATCCCCAAACTTTTGCCACTGGTTTCGGGGGATGCGCTCGTGGATGGGCTGCGGGTGGCGTTTTTTAATGCCGAAAGCCCGCAAGGCGAGGTGGTGGCCACATCACAGTTGGACGGCTCTGAAGCGGTGTGGTTCGGCGGGCTGCCAGAGCAGGTGGATGCGCGCCGTTTTTCGGCACGGTTGAGCGGGCGCTTTGTGCCTGCGGAGAGCGGGGTATACACCTTGGGCCTGACCAGCACAAGTCGGAGTCGCTTGTTGGTGGATGGGCGCGAGGTGATTGATAATTGGACAGGCTGGAAGCGTGGTGCGCAGGGCAATTACTTTGGGATGGGGTCTGATGAAGTGACTTGCATCCTAGCGCTGGAGGCCGGGCGTGAGGTGCTGCTGGACATTGAGTATCGGAGCGCGGAGGGTTACGGCTTTGACGCGGTGCGGTTGGGCGTATTAGAGCCACAGCCGGCGGATAAAATTGATCGGGCGGTGGCGCTGGCGGCCCAGTCGGATGTGGCGCTGGTGTTTGCCGGCATGAGCGGGGAGTGGGATTCGGAAGGCTTTGACCGCCGTGATTTGGAACTGCCCGGGAGTCAGAACGAGCTGATTCGGCGGGTGGCAGAGGCCAATCCGAATACGGTGGTGGTTTTGAACACCGGCTCTGCGGTGCGGATGCCGTGGCTGGGGCAGGTGGCGGCGGTGATTCAGGCGTCTTATCCCGGGCAAGAGGCGGGCAATGCCATTGCGGACGTGTTGTTTGGAGAGATGAACCCGTCTGGTAAGCTGACACAGACCTATCCGGCGCGGATTGAGGATACGCCTTCGTACCTTAACTTTCCGGGTGAGAACGGCAAAGTGTTGTATGGCGAGCGGATTTTTGTCGGGTATCGGTATTATGACGCCAAGGCGATTGAGCCACTGTTTCCGTTTGGGTTTGGGCTGTCATATACCACTTTTGCGTATGAAAACCTGCGCCTGAGCCATGCTGTGATGGGGGCGGATGAGACGCTGGAGGTGCTGGTGGATGTGACTAATACCGGCACACGGCAGGGGCAAGAGGTGGTGCAGGTTTATGTGCGTGACCCAGAGTCGCGCTTGCTGCGCCCCGAAAAGGAGCTGAAGGCGTTTGCCAAAGTCGCGTTGAGGCCCGGGGAGCGTCAAACGGTGCGGATGTCGCTGAACCGCAGCGCGTTGGCCTATTTTGATGATTCGGTGCATCAGTGGGTGGCAGAGGCGGGGGTATTTGAGGTGTTGGTTGGGGCATCGTCGCGCGATATTCGGGCGAGGGCGTCATTTGAGCTGACTGAGATGGCGCGCTGGCTGTAGGAGACGTGTCTGACAGACGAGAAGCCGGCAGGATTACACAATCCT
>DAOUCZ010000166.1:0-35747 GCA_034431675.1 Anaerolineae bacterium
GATCGCGATGCGCCCGTCAAGGATCGCGATGCGCCCGTCAAGGATCGCGATGCGCCCGTCAAGGATCGCGATGCGCCCGTGACGTCGGGCAGTTCACGAACTGCCCCTACGACCAGAAAATTTGAAGCGATTACCCTGTGCCCCCAAGGGGTGGGGCTTGACGGGCGGGCGCACACCTGCGGATAATGATGTTACAGTCGTATATCGACCCAATGGCGTTGCGGGGGACGGTCTGCGCGCGTGATGGTGTTATCCCGACAGAGAGCTGCCGCCACAGGCTGAAAGTGGCAGCCTGACGCCCACCGTGCTGAATTCACCCCCAAACTGGGCAATCAATAGCCCTATCGCCGGCGATGTGAACGGCCTGACCCACTGGCCCAAGTAGTATCGCCCGCCTGCCCCGCGTTATCTGGGCCAATGAGTGGGCCGCACCATGGCATAATGTGCCGTTGTGCGCCAATCAGGGTGGTACCGCGAGACGCCAACGCGCCTCGTCCCTGTGCTGTGATGTCGGGGGACGGGCGCGTTTTTTTGCGCCTGAGTCATCCCGTTTGTGGCCGACAGGAGGAGACCCATATGCTAGAAAAACTGCAAGACCTGCATCAGCAGGCCATCACCGAGCTAGAGGCCGTGGCCGACAGCGAGGCGCTGACGGCATGGAAGAGCCGCTATATCGGGCAAAAGGGCGAGGTCTCGCTGATGCTGCGTGGTATCGGCAGCCTCAGCCCCGCCGAGCGACCGGCGTTTGGCAAGCGTGCCAACGAGGTGATGCAAGCCCTAGAGGCAGCCTATCAGGAGCGCGAGCAGGTCATCCGCGATGCCGAGCTGGCCAAGAGCCTTGCCGAGGGCGCGATTGACGTTAGCTTGCCCGGACGCCGGCCTGCCAGCGGCACGCTGCACCCGTCCACGCGCACCCTGCGGCGCTTTTATGCCATCTGGGCCGAGATGGGCTTTCAGGTTTATCGCAGCCGCGATGTCGAAACTGACGACATGAACTTTACCCTGCTCAACTTTCCACCGCACCACCCCGCGCGCGACATGCAGGACACCTTTTATACCACCGACAAAGACGTGATTTTGCGCACGCACACCTCCGCAGGGCAAATCCGCGCGATGCGCGAGCTGGGCGGCGGCGGCACGCTGCCGATCCGCGTGGTGCTGCCGGGCATGTGTTATCGCTATGAGCAAATTACCAACCGCAGCGAGGCGCAGTTCCATCAGGTGGAGGGGATTGCCATCGGGCGTAACATCAAGATGAGCGACCTGAAGGGCACGATTGCCGAGTTTGCCCGCAAGATGTACAGCCCCAAGGCAGCGGTGCGCTATCGTGCCTCGTACTTCCCGTTCACCGAGCCGAGCATGGAAATCGACATCGAGTGCTTTTTGTGCGGGGGCAAAGGGTGCAGTGTGTGCAAGCACAGCGGCTGGCTGGAAATTGCCGGCAGCGGCATGATTCACCCCACAGTGCTGCGCAACGGCGGCTACGACCCGCGCGAATGGTCAGGGTTTGCCTTTGGCATGGGGCCAGAACGCATCACCATGCTCAAGCACGGCGTCACCGACATCCGCAGCTTTTGGGCCAACGATTCGCGCTTTTTGGAGCAGTTCTAGAACACGTCTCGTATGCCGCCTTTCGCCGGCGGCTGTCCCTCGCAGTGACTACGGAAAGGATACCTATCCCGATGCAAATACCGCTCTCTTGGCTCAAAGACTTTGTAGACATCGACATCGCGCCAGAGCTGTTGGCCGATCAGCTGACCAAGGCTGGCATTGAGACCAGTCTAACGTATATCGGTGTGCCGCAGAACACGGTGGACGGGGTGCGGATGCCCCCCAGCGACCATCTGGTGTGGGATCGGCAGAAGATTGTGCTGGGCGCAATCCGCGAGGTGCTGCCCCACCCCAACGCCGACCGCCTTGTGATGGCGATGGTCGATTATGGCGCGGGCGAGCTGGAACAAGTGGTGACCGGCGCGCCCAACCTGTTCGAGTTCCGCGGGGCTGGCCCGCTCAATCCGCCGCTGTGGACGGCGCTGGCGCTGGAGGGTGCAGAGGTGTGGGACGGCCACAGCGAAGAACCCAAGCGCATGATCCTGAAGGGCAAGCCCCTGCGCGGCGTGTATAACAAGTCGATGGTGTGCAGCGACAAAGAGCTGGGCATCAGCGAGGAGCACGACGGGGTGATTTTGATGCGTCAAGCCCCTGCCGGCTTTGCGCCGGGCGCGCCCTTGCAAGATGTGCTGGGCGACGTGGTGCTGACGGTGGAGCTGACCCCCAACCTTGCGCGCTGCTACAGTGTGATTGGGGTGGCGCGCGAGATTGCCGCCCTACTGGATAAGCCGCTGCGTCAGCCCAAAACCGATCTGCTGGCCGAAGGCCCATCCATCGAAGGGCAGGTGGCCATCGACATCCGCGAGCCGGCCTTGAACCCGCGCTTCACGCTGGCGCTGATTAAGGACGTCACGATTGGCCCGTCGCCCGAGTGGCTTCAGCGCCGCTTGATATTGTCGGGCCAGCGCCCGATTAACAACATCGTGGACATCACCAATTATGTGATGTTCGAGACCGGTCAGCCCCTGCACGCCTTTGACTATGACGTGCTGGTGCGGCGTGCCGGCGGCAGCACCCCGACCATCATCACCCGACTGCCGGCTGCCGGCGAGACGCTGACCACGCTTGACGGGGCGGAGCGGGCGTTGGGCGCAGAGCAGATATTGGTGTGCGACAGCGCTGGCGTGCTCAGCCTTGGCGGCATCATGGGCGGCGGCGAGAGCGAAATCAGTGACAGCACCCGTAACGTCCTGCTCGAGGCGGCGGCGTGGAATTTCATCAACATCCGCAAGACGGCGCAGGCCCAAAAGCTGTTCACCGAGGCCGGCACACGCTTCAGCCGCGGCGTGCATCCAGCACAGGCCGAGCTGGGCCTGCGTCGCGCCGCCGACCTGATGCGCGAGCTGGGCAAGGGCACGCTGGCCGCCGGCATCCTTGATGCCTATCCACAGCCTGCGCCGGTCATCCAGATTGAGCTGCCCGAGCGCGAAATCGAGCGCCTGACCGGTATGGCTGTGCCGATTGCGCAGGCGGGCGACCTGCTCAGCCGGCTGGGCTTTGAAGTCACGCTGCGCGCCGAGTCGCTGGTGGCGGTTGTGCCGCCGCATCGGATGGACATCAGCGAAGACGAGGTGATTGGTCAAGCCGACCTGATCGAAGAAATCGCGCGCATCATCGGCCTCGACAACCTGCCGGTCAGCCTGTTGGACGAAGGGCTGCCGGCTCAATGGTCAAACACCGCGCTGGAGCGTGAGGAGCAGGCCAGAGATGTGCTGGTCAAGCTGGGCCTTGCCGAAAACATCACCCACCGCTTTGTGACGCCCGAGAGCGAGGCGCTGCTGGTGGCTGCTGGCGGCACGGTTGGGGTCAACCCGCCAGCGGGGGCGGGCTATGTGCGCATCGCCAACCCGATTCAGCCAGACAAAACCGCCCTGCGCCAGTCCATCCTGACCAATCTGTTGGCGGCGGCGCGGGCCAATCTGCGCCACACCGACCGCACCGCTGCCTTTGAGATTGGGCCGGTGTTCTTCCGCATCGACGGGCAGACCCTGCCCGATGAGCTGCCGCGCCTTGGGCTGGTGATGGCCGGCCCGCGCACCCCTGCCCATTGGGCGCAAAATGACGTGCCGGCGTTCGATTTCTATGACCTCAAGGGCGTCATTGAGGGGCTGATAGATGGTTTGCACGTGCAAGCCGTCAGCCTGAAGGCCGGTGGCGCGGCATGGCTTCACCCGGGCCGCAGCGCCTCGGTGTATGTCGGGGAGCGGTATGCCGGCAGCTTTGGCGAGCTGCATCCCCTGAGCGCCCGCGCGCTGGAACTGCCTGCTGATGTCGCGTTCCTTGTGGCAGAGCTGGATGCGGAGGTGCTGTTGGGCGCGGTTGACCCGCTCTATCGCACCGTGCCGGTGCTGCATACGCCGGTGGTCAAAGAAGACCTTGCCTTTGTGGTGGCCGAAGAGGTGCAGGCCGGCGCGCTGCAAAGCGCGTTGGAAGGCGCGGGCGCGCAGTTTTTGCGGTCGGTGCGGCTGTTTGATGTGTACCGCGGCGGCAGTGTGCCGGCGGGGCACAAATCGTTGGCCTACAGCGTGGTGTATCAGGCAGAAGACCACACCCTGACCGATGCCGAAATCGCCGCCACGCGCAAAAAGCTGATTAAGGCGGCGCAGAAGGCGGTTGGGGCAGAGCTGCGCGGCTGAGGTGAGCTGTGGGTGAGGGGATGAGCTTGGCCCTGCCCGTCCCATTGACAGCGCCGGCAAGGCGGGATAGACTTTGCAATGAGTGGGGCGTCAGGCCCAAATTGAGGAGTATGCAACATGCTCGCAGTCTGTTGTCGTTGTCTGTCATACTACGGGGAGGTATCCGCGTAGGCAGGCAGCGCATGGCAGGTTGATGGCTCAACCCCACCCACACGCGCGTCGGCCTTCGGGCGGCGCGTGACCATCAGCACCAGTTGATACCACGCGAACGCGGGACGTCCCTTGACACAGGACGCCCGCGTTTTTGTTTTGCATTCCTAATCGCGCTTGAGATTTCTCACACATCACACAAGGAACTGGCATGGTCGCGCTTCAAAACCCCACCCCCACCCTTGCCGAAATCCCCCGCGTCCGCAAGCTGGAGGCGCAGATTGGCAATACCCCGCTGCTCGGGTTCACCCGCATCACCGCCCACCTGCCTGAGGACGTGCAGGTGTATGCCAAGGCCGAATGGGCCAACCCGGGCGGCAGCGTCAAAGACCGCGCGGCGCTGTTCATCGTGCGCGAGGCGCTGCAAAGCGGCAAGCTCACCCCCGATAAGACCCTGTTGGACAGCACCAGCGGCAACACCGGTATCGCCTATGCCATGCTGGGGGCGGCCAAAGGCTTTAAGGTCAAGCTGTTTTTGCCGGCCAATGCCAGCCCAGAACGCATCGCCATCCTAAAGGCTTATGGCGCAGAGCTGGTGCTGACCGACCCGTTGGAAGGCAGTGACGGGGCAATCCGCGCGGCGCGGGCCGAGCTGGAGCAGTACCCCGACCGCTATTTCTATGCCGACCAGTACAACAATCCGGCCAACTGGCTGGCTCATTATCACACCACCGCGCCCGAAATCTGGTCACAGACTGCCGGCAAAATCACGCATTTTGTGGCCGGTTTGGGCACCAGCGGCACGCTGATGGGGACGGGGCGCGGCCTGAAGGCCATCAACCCCGACATCCGCGTGATTTCGCTTCAGCCAGACAGCCCATTCCACGGGGTGGAGGGGTGGAAGCACATGGAGACGGCCATTGTGCCCGGCATCTATGACGGCGGGTTTGCCGATGAAGACTTTGGCGTCACCACCGAGCAGGCCCACGCGATGGCCAAGCGCTTGGCCCGCGAAGAGGGCTATCTGGTCGGCATCAGTGCGGCGGCGGCCATGGCGGGCGCGCTGAGCGTGGCCGAGCGCCTTGCACAGCACGGTCAAGCCGGTGTAGTGGTCACCTTGTTCCCCGACAACGCCTATAAATATCTCAGTGACCCGTTCTGGGTGCGCTGAGCGCTCAGGATTCGGCGGGTGCGGGCGGGTACAGCGAATCGATGCCGGCGAGACGCTCGGCAATCACCGCGGCGGCCCGTCCAGCCCACATCGGATGATGACGGTGGCTGGCCACCCAGCGGCACGACAGCGCCACACGCGCCTTGACCAGTATCTCGATGGCTGTGCGCAGCGCCGCCGAGTCGGTCAGGCCCAACGGCTCGGCCCAACCGCTCAGCACCCTAAACCGCAGTTCATGATGGCTGTTGGCGCGCAAAAACAGCCACAGCGTCGCCACATCATAGGCTGGCGTGCCCCAAGAGCAGTCGTCAAAATCGACCAACATCGGATTCCACGGCGGCGTCCATAGGATGTTGTCTGGCTTAAAATCGCCGTGGATGGTTTGCATCGGCAGGCCCAGCTGAGTCAGTGTGTGGAAGGCGGCGCGGGTCTGGGCCTGCACCCGCTCAAAGACTGCCGCGTGCTCGGCCAGCAGCGCCTCGGCCTCGGCATCCAGCGCGTATTGGGTGGATTGTGAAAACAACGTCTCGGCATCCAGCAGTGGGCGGTCGAGGGGGGGCATCAGCGGGAAGTCGCGCATCGCCAGATGGGTCTTGGCCAGCAGCTCGCCGGCAAATTGGGCATGATAGGTATGCCAGTCGGCAGTTGGGACAAACTGCCCTTCTAGCCATGCCAGCAGGGTGCAGGCGCGCGTGATGCCGCCGTCTTCCACCTCGATGACGTCGGCCAGTGGGTGCGATACCGGCAGGCCCGCCCCTTTCAGGTGGCTCAGCAGGCGCAGCTCGGTGGCGATCCAGCGGGCCGATTTGCCCCCCGAGCGATGGACGCGCACCACCATCGGCCCTTCGGGGGTGTCGGCGCGGTAGACATCGTTGTTGGCGTCGGCAAGACGCGTCAGGGTCACGGCGGAGGGGTATCCCCAGAGGGACAGGGCACGGCGGGCATGGGGGATGCTCATGGTCTTCGCCTCCAGCAGCTGGTCAGATGGTCATCGACCATGCCACAGGCTTGCATCATGGCATAGCAGATGGTAGGGCCGACGAAGGTGAAGCCGCGGCGTTTGAGGTCTTTGCTCATGGCCTCGGCTGTGGGAGTGACGGTGGGGATTTGGGCCATGCTGTCGAAGTGGTTGACGAGGGTTTGACCGTCGGTGAAGCGCCAGATATAGGCGTCAAAGCTGCCGAATTCGGCTTGAACGGCCATGAATGCCCGCGCGTTTTTGACCGCAGCTTGCATCTTCAGGCGGTTGCGAATCAGGCCGGCGTTGCCCATCAGCGCCTCGATTTTGTCTGGCCCATAGCTGGCGACTGCTGCGACATCAAAGTGGTCAAAGGCGGCGCGGTAGTTGTCGCGCTTGCGCAGCACCGTAATCCAGCTCAGGCCGGCCTGCATCCCCTCCAGCGACAGCTTCTCGAACCATTGGCGGTCATCGTGGCACGGCACGCCCCATTCTTCGTCATGATAGCGGACGTACAGCGGGTCAGTGCCGCACCACGGGCAGCGAGGGCGATCGTCAACGGCAAATAGGGTCAAGCGGAAGTCCTTTCGATGAGGGCAGCATGCAGGGCCGGTCTTGTCGCGGCGGCGCGTTGTATGCCGGCAGGGCCGGTTGTGTGGTGGGGCTTAGAGGTTGTTTTGTTCGTCCTTGCTGGAGTCTTCGGCTTCTTTGGCCAGCTCTTGTTGTAGGTCTTCGCCCAGCACCTGCATCATCGAATCGACCAATACATCCACTTTGGGGTCAGAGGAGGGTACGGGCGGCTTGGCATCACTCTCAATCTTGGCGGCAGCAGTCTCGAACAGCCGGTCGAGGCTCTGGGTGGGGTCGCCGGCCAGACGGTTGCTGCCGCGCTCGGCCACTTCGATATGGCTTTTGACGTCTTCGTGGTCTGCGCCCTGCGCGATGGTGGCGCGGACGTTGGTAAAGCCCATTTTGGCGGCATCTTTATCCACACCGGTCACGTCGAGGCCGAGCTGGTCGCCAGATTGGTCTGTGCCGCTCATAAAATGGATGGCGAGGTTTCTGAACCCTTCGATGCCGGCGAGGGTTTGCAAGTGGGTGCGCAAGTCCATGACGACGCCGCCGGCATTGGCCATAAATGCCCCAATGCCGCGGGTGGGGGCGGCTTGTTTGGCTTGTTCGCGCACGCTGTCCATCGGGCTTTCCAAAATCAGGCCGGCCACGCGGTATCCGCGTGCGGCGAGGCTGGCGGTCAGCTCGGCGGCCACCGGCCCGCCCAGTGAGAACCCATGGATGAAGGTGCTGTCTGGCGAGACGCCTTCGCCCATCAGCCAAGCAAAGATGGCGTGCGCGTCGGAATACACGCCCTGCTCGGTGATTTCGCTGTTGTCGATTTGGGTTTGTTTGTCCTGCCCAAAGATGTTCTTGGTGTCTTTGGTGCTGCCGCCAAACCCGCGATAGTTGACCGCCACAAAGTCCGCGCCGCGCGCGCAGTAGAACTTGGCAAGGTCTAGGCCATAATCCTCTGCCGAGCCGCCGCTGCCCGAGAGAAACAGCACGGTCTTGCCGGCGTATTTCAAATCCACCCCACGCCCGCCCTTGAGGCCCTTATAATAGCGCCCGGCAAGGTTGTGCGGGCCGTTTTTGACCGTCACATCTTTGACATCACTGAAGAAGTGTGTCTTTTGCTTGACCGAGGCGGTGTCTTCGCGGATACGCCGGCGGTCTTTGTTTTTGCCAAAGATGTTTTTGCGCGCAAAACCGCGCAGCATACTGTGGAACACGTTACGCTGGATGGTGCGCTGCATCCCGCGCGGGGCGGTGGTGATGTGTTGGGCCGCCGGCACAGGCTGACCGGCAACCGCGCGCTGCACCGCGCGGTTTCCGATGGTGTGCTGAAGCGTCACCACTGCCGGCTCGACACTGCCGGCCTGCGGCGTCAGTGGAGAGTCATCAACCACGCGGTGGGCGCGGCGGCGCTGGATGCGCTGGCGTTGATAAACCGACATATAACACACCTCTGATGTCTAAAAAAGCGGTCTGTGATGCTGCGAATGTGTTGTGATTTTGTTCGTTCTTGTCTGTTGATAGAGTAACATACAATCGGCGAATATGGGCAGTTGAAGCGGGTTGCAATGGTTCTGAGTGGATTGCGGTATATCGGGCGTGTGGTGCGTTGGATGCTGCTGCTGGCGGCGGTGGCGGTGCTGCTGCGTCACTCCACCTTCCCCATCAACACGACGTGGGGGCGATTGGCATTGGCCACCAGTGACCGGCATTTCGACTTTATCGGGTGGGAGTTGGATGCGCTGGCGGCCAAAGCGGCTCAGGCGCTGTGGGGCGCGCATCCGTTCCTGAGCGAGGCGCAGCGCAGCGCGTATGTGCTGGCCTATTTTGAAGATGTCGGGCGGGCACAGCGCCTCGAGGCGCGCATTGATGCGCTGTACACCGATCCGGCGGTGACCGACCCTGCGAGTGCATCGGCGGAGCTGCGGGCTGAGCGCGACGCGCTGCGCGCCGACCTGCGTCGCCGGCAGTCACTGGCCGAGGCTATCTTGGAAGGGCAGGTGGCGGCGGTGTTGATTGACGAGGGGTTTGGGGTGGGCGGCCAACTCGTGCCACCGATGGCCATGCGCCTGACCCCGCTGCCGAATCTGCTGATTGTCTCGCCGCGCGATGCCATCCGCTTTGACTATGGCATCAACCTGTATGCCATGACCACCGAGGAGCGGGCCGCGCTGGAGAACCGGTTGGCCGCCGACTTGGATGTGGCGACACTGGTTGTGCCGCTGGGGGGCATCGCGGTGTATCCGGCGATGGTGCTGGAGTCGGCAGACCTGCGCTGGACAGCCGAGACCTTTGCCCATGAGTGGCTGCATCATTATTTCTTTCTGTATCCGCTGGGGTGGGCGCTCGATTTTGCCCATCCGGCATGGCACATCAACGAGACCGCGGCCAGTTTGTTCGGCGTGGAGGTGGGCGGCAAGGTGATGGCGCGCTATTACGGTCAAGCGCACACCCCAGCGCCGGCTGTGATGGTGAGTGCGGCGGGTCAAAGCGGGTTTGATTTTGCCGCGGCCATGCACGAGACGCGCGTCACGGTGGATGCGCTGCTGGCAGAGGGCCGCATTGAGCAGGCGGAGGCCTATATGGAGGAGCGGCGGCAGCTGTTTTTTGCCCATGGCTACCCGATTCGCAAGCTCAATCAGGCTTACTTTGCCTTTTATGGCGGGTATCAGGTGGCGGGTGTGCCGGGCATCGCCGGCGAAGACCCGACCGGCCCGGCGGTGCGCGCCATCCGCGAGGCCAGCCCCAACCTACATGCTTTTGCGGTGGCCCTGCGTGACCTGACCACGCGCGAGGCGCTGTTGGAGCGGGCCGCATCGCTGGCGGCCACCCCTTAGCCCCTCTGATGCGAGTCAGAAGGGCTAGAGGCGCGGGGCCGCTTATTCGCCCATCGGTATCCAGATGTTTTTGACGTGAGTGGCCTCGCGCAGGAACTCCTCCCCTGCGCCGTGATGCGGGTCTGCCCAGTCACGCGCGACGCCATAACCGACCCACGTACGCTTCATGTTTTCGGCGCTGAGCTTTTCCACGAAGTGGCTGCCGAGCGCGCTGCCAAAATACCAGATGGCGTCGACGTCGTCGTGCTCGGCCAGCGTGCGGGTCAGCGCGTCGCGGTCACCCGTCACGATGTTGACCACCCCTGCCGGCAGGTCTGAGGTCTCGAGCACCTGATAGAAATCGGTGGCAATCAGCGGATATTTCTCTGATGGGATGACCACCACGGCGTTCCCACGGGCGATGGCAGGCGCAATCAGCGACAGCATGGCCAGCAGCGGGTGGTCATCGGGGCAGGCCACGCCAATCACCCCGATTGGCTCGGTCAGGGCCACGGTGATGCCGCGCAGCTCGGTCTCTTGCACCGTGCCGCCATATTTATCGGCATAGGCGGCATACATAAACAGGCGCTCGATGCTTTGCTCAACCTCGCGGCGGGCGGCTTGTGGCCCGACGCCGGTCAGGGCGTCGATGCGGCGGGCGAATTCGTCGGCGCGGGCGCTCAGGTTCTCGGCGATGAAGTAGAGGATTTGGGCGCGGTTGTGGCCGGTGCGATAGCCCCAACCTGCCTCAGCACTGCGCGCGGCGCTGACGGCATCGCGGATGTCTTTGCGGTTGCCATCGCCCACCACGCCCAGCACCTGCGTCCCGTCCGCAGAGCGCACTGGCTTGGAATAGCCGCCGTCTGGGCGCTTTTGCTTGCCGCCGATAAACAGCTTGGCGGTGCGGTCAAGGGCCGGCAGCCCATCGGCTGCGGCGGGCGCATCCCCAACCTGCGGCAGGGCTGGCTTGGCCTTGCCCCATGCCTTATAGGCGGGGTCGTCTGCCGGCGGCAGCTGTGGACGTGGGCGGGCTTCCCAGCGCGGGCGCACATATTCGTACAGCCCCTCTTTGCCGCCCTCGCGCCCAAACCCCGACTCGCGGTAGCCGCCAAAGCCGCTGGCCGCGTCGAACAGGTTGGTGCAGTTCACCCACACGCTGCCGGCTTTGAGCTTGCGCGCGATGTCGTGCGCAAGGCTGACGTTTTCTGTCCAGACTGAGGCGGCGAGGCCGTAGCGGGTGTTGTTGCCCAACTCTACCGCCTCTGCCGGCGTGCGGAAGGTCATGGCCACCAGCACCGGCCCAAAGATTTCCTCTTGTGCCACGGTGGAGGAGGGCTGCACATTGGTCAGCAGGGTGGGCGGGTAGTAGCACCCGCCGGTCGGCAGGCCGGTATCGGCCTGAAACAGCTCTGCGCCCTCGGCCACGCCCAGCTTGACCAGTTTGTCGATGGTCTCATACTGCACCGGCGCGACCACCGGCCCCATATCGATGGCTTTGTCCAGCGAGTCGCCCACGCGCAGATGGGCCATGCGCCGTTTGAGCTTATGCATCAGGCGCGGGGCGATGCTCTCTTGCACCAGCAGCCGCGAGCCGGCGCAGCACACCTGCCCTTGATTGAACCAGATGGCATCCACAAGGCCTTCGACCGCGCTGTCGAGGTCGGCGTCCTCAAAGACGATGAAGGGCGATTTGCCGCCCAGTTCTAGGGACAGGCGTTTGCCTGTGCCGGCGGTGGCGCGGCGGATGATGCGCCCGACGTTGGTGCTGCCGGTGAAGGCGATTTTGTCGAAGTCGGGGTGGGTGGTGACGGCAGCGCCGGCCTCGTCGCCACCGCTGACGATGTTGACCACCCCTGCCGGCAGCCCGACCTCGCTGCAAATATCGGCAAACAGCAGGGCGGTCAGTGGGGTGTGGGGCGCGGGCTTGAGCACCACCGTGTTGCCCATCGCCAGCGCGGGGGCGATTTTCCACGCCAGCATCAGCAGCGGGAAGTTCCACGGGATGACCTGCCCGATGACCCCGACCGGTTGATAGTCGCGCAGCTCGGTGTCCATCAGCTGTGCCCAGCCGGCATGGTGATAGAAGTGGCGGGCTACCAGCGGGATGTCGATGTCGCGGCTTTCGCGGATGGACTTGCCGTTGTCCAGCGACTCGAGCACGGCAAATAGGCGGCTGTGCTTCTGGATGGCGCGGGCCAGCGCATACAGATAACGCGCGCGGGCGTGACCGCTGAGCGTGCGCCACGCCTCAAAAGCGGTGCGGGCGGCCTGCGCCGCCGCATCGACATCGGCAGCGCCGGCGTCGGCAAACTCGGCGATAGGCTGACCATTGGCCGGATTGGTGGTGGTGAGATAGCGGCCAGACTGCGGTGCTTGCCAGCGCCCGCCGATATACAGGCCGAGCTTTCGCTGATGCGCATCCAGCCATGCGCTGGCGGCACTACCCGACTCGGGCGCGGGGGCATAGTCGAGCGATTTGAAATAATCTTGGACGGTCATGATGTGGAGTCCTTTATCCGTATCAGCCATCAGCCCATCGGCATGTGGTGCTTGGCGGCATAGCGCCCGGTCAGGTGGTGTGAGAGCTGGCGCTCGATGTCGGTGAGCAGGGCCGATGCGCCAAAGCGGAACAGGTTGGGCTGCATCCATGCCTCGCCCAATTCTTCTTTCATCAGCGCCAGCCAGTTGAGCGCGTCTTTGGCGGTGCGGATGCCGCCTGCCGGCTTGAACCCGACGATGTGGCCGGTTTGCTCGTAATAATCGCGAATCATGCGCACCATCACGAGGCTGACCTCTAGGGTGGCGTTGACCGGCTCTTTGCCGGTGCTGGTCTTGATGAAGTCGCTGCCGGCCATCATGCTGACCAGCGAGGCACGCGCGACGTTGGTCAGGGTGGCCAGTTCGCCAGTGGCGAGGATGGTCTTCATGTGCGCATCACCGCAGGCCTCGCGGAACAGCCGCACCTCGTCATACAGGCCCTGCCAGTCACCGGTCAGCACCAGCTCGCGGGTGATGACGATGTCGATTTCGCGCGCGCCGGCCTCCACCGAGGCGCGAATCTCGGCAAGGCGCTGCTCCATCGGGCTGAGGCCGGCGGGGAAGCCGGTCGAGACCGCGGCAACCGGAATATCGGTGCCGTGCAGGGCGGCCACCGCGTCGGGCACGCGCCGGTGATAGACGCACACCGCGCCGGTGGTGATGCCGGCATCGGCCATGCCAAGGCCTTGCAAGATGTCGGCGCGCACGGGATGACGGGCCTTGGCGCACAGGCGCTGCACGTTGCCGGGGGTGTCATCGCCAGACAGGGTGGTCAGGTCGATGCAGGTGATGGCCTTGAGCAGCCATGCGGGCTGAGCGTCTTGTTTGACGCTGCGGCGGGCTGGCAGGGTTTTGGCGCGGCGCTCCACCGCGCTCAGGTTGACCCGTGTGGCTTTGACCCAACCGAGGTCGAGCGGGACGATCGGCGGGCGCGGGTGATGGGTGGCCGGCGGCAGACTGTCGGGGGTGCGGGCCGCCGTGCCGTTGGGGTGGCCGTTGACGGCAGGGGCGGCCTTGGTGCGTAGGGTTGGCATCGCAAAAAATCTCCTTAAACGGGCAAAAAACGGGGTTTAGCGCCATTATACCACCGCCCGCTGAGGGGTTTGATGGGCAGGCGGCGATGTGTCTGCGGGGCGGGCCGTGCGGTGTTATACTTTAGCGGTATGCGGGCAAAATTGAGGGGGGGGCGATGGGGTGCTTACGGACGTTTTTGGGGGTTCTGCTGTTGTTGGTGGCGCTGCCGGCGCTGGCGGCCTTCGAGTCGCTGGCGGCGGTGCGCAGCGCGGCCATGGATCGCACGGTCTGGCGCGAGTTTGTGAAAGAGCCGGCTTTTTATGATGCGTTTGTGGCCGAGCTGCGCGACCGGCTGGGCGCGGTCGGGGCAGAGCGCGACGCGGCACTGTCGGCGCTGACCTCGGTTTATGTGCAGCAGCAGCTGACGCGCGTGGTGGATTATGTCTTTGACCTGCTGGAGGGGCGCAACCCCGAGGGCATCTTGATTGATGTGCCGCAGCCTTTGGTCAGGCTGGTACAGGATAACCCCGCTGCCGGCAGTGTGCCGAGGGTGGTGCTGCCCGATGGGTCGCTGCGCCTGTCGGTGTCGGTGGATGACGCGCAGCGTGCGCAGGCCTTGAGCGCGGCCCGCAATCTCAACATCCTGCTGGCGGTGACTGGCGCGGTCGGGATTGCGGCGTGGGTGTTGTCGGGCATCATCGGCTCGGGCGATGTGCGCTCACAGCTGATTTGGCTGGGTGTGACGCTGATGGTGGCCTCGCTGTTTGTGCTGATGGTCGGGGCGTTGTTCCAAAACGGGCTTGTCTCGGGTTTGCGCGATGCGGTGATGCGCGACCTGAGCGAGGCACAGAGCATCGAACGCGGCATCTTGCTGGGGATTTCCAACCTGTTGGGCCGGTTTGGCACAGCCTTTATCGCAGCAGGCGCGATCCCGGCAGTGATTGGGCTGGTGATGGCGGTGATTGGCGGGATGATGAACCCCGCCCCGCGACTGGGCAGCATCGGGGGCGGGATGAACGCGCGCAGCGGGGTCATCCGCGCTGAGTAAGGGGTTATGGCAAAAAGCGTCTACGGGTCTGCGGGAGGACGGATGTGGTCAGTTCAGGTGGGGGGTGGCGGGTGGAGCGGCCAGAGTCAGGGTGTCGCCGGCCTGCTCGATGATGAGGACAGCGGTGTTGTGGATGGGGGGATGGCTTTGCGGGTCGGTATAGAGATGTGGGAACAGGCGTGCCAGCAGGACGCGCAGGCTGGTGCCGTGGGTGAAGACCGCCACGTGCTGTCCGCGCGGGTCTTGCAGCAGGTCTTGGAAGGCTTGACTGACCCGTGCCTGAAGCTGCAAGCGCGATTCGCCGCCGGGAAAGGTAAAGCCGTACCAGTCGGTGTTGATGCCGGTGACGACGTGCGGGTGATGGGCTTCCATCTCGGCCCATGTCACCCCTTCGAGCTGGCCGACGGAGAACTCGCGCCAGCGCGGGTCGGTCTCGATGGGCAGGCGGTGATGACGGGTGGCGAGGCGGGCGGTTTGAGCGGCGCGTTCGAGGTCAGATGACACGACGCGGTCGATTGGGAACTGCGCCAAATACGTGCCCAGCGCGGTGGCCTGCCGCTCTCCCTCGGCATTGAGCGGGATGTCGGTTTGGCCTTGCCAGCGTCCGGCGGCGTTCCAGTCGGTTTGGCCGTGGCGCACCAGATAAAATAGACGGGTCGGTGTTGTCATGCGGTCATCCTTTATGCTATGCGTTGTTTATGGGGGTGGGCGGGCCTGATTGTACCTGTGCAGGGTTCGAGCGCCTAGCCGCGCGTTAGACTCGCGTTAGCCTGCGCGGCGTGGGCGGCGCGCGTGTTATACTACGGGCATCGGATAAAAAAACGTTGGTGATGCCTAAAAGGGTGTGGCGATGTCTGCTGTGATGGAGACCCCTCAGGTGGTTGTGCCCCCACAAGACCGCATGACGGCGGCGTCGGCCCGTCTGCTGGTGGGGATGGCTGCCCATGGGGTGCTGGCGGCGCTTTTGCTGCTGTGTGGGATATTGGCCGGTCTTGGGGCAGAGTTTGTGCTGCCGGCGGTGATGCCGTGGCTGATGTTTCGCTGGGTGGGGGCGCTGGATGCGGCATGGCTGACGGCTCTGCTGGTGGTCAGTGGTGGGGCGGTGCTGCTGCTGCTGGTGTATGTGGGGGTGCTGGCGCGCGAGCAGTGGGTGTGGGCCATGGTGGGCCTGACCTGCGCGGCGGCGGTGCTGATGTTGGCGCTGTGGGGCAGTTTGCCGGCTGTTCTGACGCTGGCGGCGGCGCTGTGGGGCGTGCATCCGCTGCTGCGGTCGGCGGTGCTGCGCCTGAACCCGATGATGATGAAAGAAATCCGTGAGCGGATGCGCGGCGGGCGCTCGTTTGCGGTGATGACGGTCTATCTGCTGCTGCTGAGCACCTTTGCGGTGGTGCTGTTTGCCACCAACGCGCCGATTACGCGCGGCTTGTCCACCAGCGTGACCGGCGACCTTGGGCGCATCACCTTTGCCGGCGTGGTTGGGCTAGAGATGGCGCTGCTGATGTTTATTGCGCCGGCGTTTACCGCTGGCTCGGTCACCGGCGAGCGCGAGCGCAAGACCTATGACCTGCTGCGCCTGACGCTGCTGTCGCCGTCCACGTTTTTGGTTGGCAAGCTGCAATCGGCGCTGGGGTTTATGGCCCTGTTGTTGCTGGCGGCCATCCCACTCCAGAGCATCGCGTTTTTGTTTGGCGGGGTCAGCGAGGTGGAGCTGCTGCTGTCGCTGGTGCTGATGGGGGTGACGGCGCTGACGTTTAGCGCGGTGGGCATCTTCTTTTCGGCGCGCACCGAGCGCACGGCCTCGGCCAGCTTGCGGGCCTATGCGGTGGCGCTGGGGGTGCTGTTTGGCGTGCCGGTGGCTGCCGGCGTCTTGGGCGGGCCGTTTTATGCTGTGCTTAACGGCGCGGGCACGGGCATCACGGCCTCGCCGGTGTGGGAGGGGGCGCTGATTTACCTTGGCGCGCTGGTGAACAGCCTCAGCCCGTTTACAGCGGCGGTCACCTCGCAGTCGCTGTTGGTGACACAGGGTCAGGCCGGCTTGTGGACGGCCACGCTCAACAGCACCGGCGGCACGATACCGCTGGTCTCGCCGTGGGTGAGCTTTTGTGTGATTTATCTGGCGGGTGCGGGGCTGTTGGTGCTGGCGGCCATTCGCCGCGCGCGGGAGGTGTAGGGGATGCGTGGCAAAAAATGGTCTCCGATTACTGATTTGCCATCTGATTTACGAACCTATCAGTCCGACGAACTGCAATCGCTGTCTAAAGTGTGGCAGGAACAGCGTTTGCGCCTTGAGAAGATGGGTATTGTTGAACGATTTTTGGAAAAGCTGCGCCGGCATGTTGCCGTTGAAGCAGGGGTTATAGAGCGGCTTTATACTCTCGATCGCGGCGTGACATTTGCCTTGATAGAGCAAGGGCTGGATGAGTCGTTAATCGCTCACGGCACAGCAGATCGTCCGGCCCAAGAAATTATGGCGCTTATCCGCGATCAAAAAAGCGCAATCGATCAGGTTTTTAATTTTGTCGGCAGTCAGCGCGATCTTTCAACATCTTTTATCAAACAACTCCATCAACTGCTTACAAGACATCAAGATACTACGCAAGCACTTGACCAGTTTGGCAATTTGGGTGAAGTTGAACTTATTAAGGGGGATTGGAAGCGTTTACCCAACAATCCACGCCGAACAGATGGCAGCGTGCACGAATATTGCCCGCCAGAACAGGTTGAAAGCCAAATGATACAGATGTTGGAATGGCATCTAGATCATCTGAAAAGCGCCATTTCTCCTGAGGTCGAGGCCGCGTGGTTGCATCATCGTTTTACGCAAATACACCCCTTTCAGGATGGAAATGGGCGTGTAGCGCGCTTGTTGGCTACGCTGGTTTTGCTTAAAGCAGGATGGTTTCCGCTGGTTCTGTTGGACGAGAATATGGATATGCATGGGCGGACGACTTATATCGAGGCATTGGAAAAGGCGGATGATGGCAATCTGAATCCTTTGATTGCTTTGGTTGTGCGAGTGCAAAAGCGTGCATTTGTGCAGGCACTGAGCCTATCTCAAGAGGCGCTTTCGTCGCACCAGAGTATAGAAGCGCTTATATCGAGCGGGGTAGAACGTGTTAAGCAGGCCGGCCTCATCCCACTATCAGAACGGCGCAAACGTGGTGCAGCCCTTGCCGATCAGCTTGTTGCCGTGGTTTGCCAGCGATTTGAACAAATCGCCCAGCAAATTCGTCTACAGTTTCAGCAAGCGGGGTATGATGAAACCCTTAGGGTTTCGGCAGAATGCGGCCCAATGGGCAGTGCGAATGCGGGCTATTACCGAAAACAAATCATTGATGTCGCAAAACGTTTGAGTTACTACGCCAATTTATCGGGCTATAAGGCGTGGGCCAAACTCAATATCCGAGTTAAGGGCATTACCACGGTGTTGATTGTCTCATTCCACGAGTTAGGGACGTTATCGAGCGATGTGCTTGTGGTAAGTGCCTTTGCTTTCCGACGCAGTGTTAATGACGAAAGTGGGGAATCGGAATGGGGAGATTTAGAGGTTTTAAGCGATTCCACACTGACATTTACGTTTCAGGACAGCGTAGACAAGCTGAAGCCACGGGTTGCTACATGGATTGACGAAATCATTCGCATCGGATTGATTTATTGGCAGAAAGGACTGGACGGAGGATGACCATGCTGCAAACAGCCGATGCTTTGGTATCGCTGATCCGCCCGTGGGAAGCGCGCCGGCGCTGGACGCTGGTCTGGATGTGGCTGCCGCGTGTGTTAATCCCCGGGCTGGTGCTGGGGGTGGTACTGCTGTTTTGGTCAAGATGGCAGCCGGCGGGCCTGCCGGACTCGTGGCTTTTGCCGCTGATTGTGGGCGGGTGCGCCGCAGGCATCTTGAGCTTGCTGGCGGTGATTTGGCTGCCGCGCCCGTCGTGGGTGCGGGTGGCCCGCCGCTTTGACCGGATGTTGGGCCTGCACGACCGGCTTTCGACGGCGTTAGAGCTGGCCAGCGGCGCAATCTCTGCCGAGCCGGCCCTGACCCAACTGCAATGGCAAGACGCGCTGACCAGCGCCCGCCGGCAGCAGGTGGATACGGCTTTGCCCTTTCGCACCGATGTGCGCGCGTGGGGGGCGGTGTTGGCCCTGCTGGTTTTGTCGATGCTGATGGGGGCGCTGCCGCCGGCGGCCTCTGCCCCGCAATCGCCTGACACCGTCCGACAGGCGGTTGAGACCAGCATCACCGCGCTGGAGGACATCCTGCGCGATGTGGCCGCCGACCCGACCCTGACCGATGAACAACGTGACCCGCTGTTGGAGGCGCTGCAAACCCAACTGGAGTCGCTGCGTCAGCCTGATGTCTCGCTGGACGAGGCGCTGGCCACCCTCAACGAAATCGAGGCGCGCCTGACCGAGGCCGCGCAGGCGGTGCAAAATCAGCTGGATGTGCAGCAGGCGGCGACAGGTCAAGCGGCGCAGGCGCTCAGCGAAACCCTCGCCCCGCGCCCGCCTGACCAAGCCCCGCCCACCCTGCAAGAGGCGATCGAACAGATGCAGGCCGGTCTGTCGCAGATGGGGCAGCAGCAGCAGCAGGAGTCGGCGGCGGACGCGCTTGAGCAGGCGGCACAAGCCCTGCAATCTTCCAACCCGCAAGCGGCGCAGGCCATGCAAGAGGCCGCTGATGCCCTGCGTGCTGGGGATATGCAAGCGGCTCAACAAGCTCTTGAGCGTGCCCAGCAGGCCCAAGCCGATGCACAGGCCGATGCCCAAACCCAACAGGCTCAGGCGGCACAGCTGCGCCAGAACGCCGCGGCGGCGGATCAGGCCCAGCGCGAGGCGGCCCGTCAGGGTCAGCCGGCTTCGACCGAGCGTTCCAGCGCACAAGGCGAGGAAGGTGACAGCAGCGGCGAAGGCGAGGCGTCTAGCGGCAGTGACAGCACCGACCAGACCGGTCGTGAGCAGGGGGATGGCGCTCAGCCCGGCGCAGGGGGCAGCGATGCGCCGCGCAGCGGCCAGCAGACCACCGACTCGGTGCAGGGTCAGCAGGGGCTTGGCGGCGAGGGGGCGGGCGATGGCGCGGGCCAGCTGAATGCCGATGCCAGTGAGCGTTTGCAAACACGTGGGCCGAATCTGGAGCGCTCGCGCAATGACCCCGATGGGCGCGGCGAAGCCGAATATGAGGCAGTGTTTGCCCCGCGTTTCAGCGTGCAGGCCGCCGGCACAGACGAGGTGGAGCTGCGCGCCAACCCCGACGACGTGCCGCTGCAAGAGGGCGATTTTGAGGCCAATCCCTTGGGCAGCGCGCAGGTGGACTATGCACAGGTCTTTGCGGACTATGCCGAAGCGGCTAACAGCGCGCTAGAATCGGGGTATATCCCGCTGGCGATGCGCGATATGGTCAAGAGCTATTTCTCGTCGATTGCGCCCTCGGGGCGTTGAGCCGGCGGCCTGTTTGCGGAAAAAAGAAGGCTTACATCATGGATACGATTTTATTTAACGGCACGATCGTGACTCACGACCCGACTCTGCCGCGCGTGTCTGCGCTGGCCATCAGCGGGGGGCGCGTGGCGGCCATCGGCACGGATGCCGACATGCTTGAGCTTGCCACTGCCGGCACGCGGCGCGAGAATCTCGGTGGGCGGTTGGTCATCCCGGGCCTGACCGATGCGCACCTGCATTGGATGTGGACGGCGCGCATCCTGCGCGAGGTGGATGTGTTTGAAGTGCCCGACAAACACATCGCGGTGGAGCGCGTGGCCGAGCGTGCGCGGCGCACCCCGCCCGGCAGCTGGGTGATTGGCTATGGGTGGTATCAAGACCTGTGGCCCGACCGGCGTTTTCCGTCCAAGCATGACCTTGATGCCGTCGTCCCCGATCATCCGGTGTATTTGCGCGGCAAGAGCGCGCACGCCTTTTGGGTCAACAGCAAGGCGCTGGAGGTGTGCGGCATCACGCGTGATACGCCCGACCCCGACGGCGGCAAAATCGGACGGGATGCCGATGGCGAGCCGGACGGGATGCTGTATGAGACCGCCGCGACGTTGGTTATGCGCCATTTGCCTGCCGATTCGTTGGAAGACATCACCGCCATGATGCGCGAGGCGCAGACGCTGGCGCTGGCGTCGGGCCTGACCGGCTTTCACGATTTTGATGGGCCGGACAGCCTGCGTGCCCTGCAACTGCTGCGCGAGCGCGGTCAGCTGCACCTGCGGGCGCTCAAGCAAATCAATGACCCATATATCGGCGCGGCCATCGAGTCGGGGCTGCGCTTTGGCTTTGGCGATGATTGGCTGCGCATCGGCGCGCTGAAGATGTTTGCCGATGGCGCGCTTGGCCCGCGCACCGCCCATATGATTGAGCCGTATGTGGGCGAGCCAGACAATTATGGGATTCAGGTCAAGACTGGTGTGGAGATGTATGAGCTGGCCAGCGCGGCCAGCAGGGCCGGCCTGCCCACCAGCATCCATGCCATTGGGGATGCAGCGGTACGCACGGTGTTAGACGTGTTTGAGCGGGTGCGGATGGAGGAGGCCGAGCGCGGCCAGACCCCCGACCAACGCCGGCATCGCATTGAGCATGTGCAGCTCATCCACCCCGACGACGTCGGGCGGCTGGCGCAGCTGGGCATTATCGCCTCGATGCAGCCCATCCATGCCACCTCGGATTATCCGGCCAACCAGACCTATTGGGGAGACCGCTGCCGTCTGGCCTATAACCCGCGCATTCAGCTTGACCTTGGCGCGCGGGTGGCGTTTGGCAGCGACAGCCCGATTGACACCTTCAAGCCGATGGAGGGGATTTATGCCGCCGTCACCCGCCGCAAACCCGACGGACGTCCCGGGCCAGAGGGGTGGTATCCCGAAAACCGCCTGACGGTCGATGAGACCGTGCGCGGCTATACGCAAGGGCCGGCTTATGCTGCCGGCATGGAAGACCGCCTTGGCGCGCTGCGCCCGGGCTTCTTGGCCGATTTGGTGGTGCTGGGGGCAGACATCTACACCATCCCGCCCGAAGAGCTGTTGGAGACCGCCGTGCTGGCCACCATGACCGGCGGCGTGTGGCGCTATGGCGGGGTGTAGTGGGGCAAATGAAACCCCCGCCAGCGGTTGATGAGGCACAAGGCCGCTGGCGGGGGACAAGGGCATATCGGGAGGGGTTAGGCTTCGGTGATGTCGTCGGCGTCGGTCTTTTGCTTGCGCTTGGCCTTGACCTTCTCGGCGTCGGCTTCGACATTGCCAAAGCGCACGCGCACCGGCCCCATGCCGCCCTCGATGTACAGTTCGACGTTCTCGCCGGCGAGGTCAAAGCCTTCGGTCTGGTACAGGTCATCCTTTACGCGGCGCAGATTGTCGGGGAGCTGGATCGGGCCGAGGCCGTTCTCCTTTTTGACGCGCAGGGCCGTGCCCTCGGCCAGTGTGATGCTGACCGGCCCGAGGCCGCCTTCCACATCCAGCTTGAGGTCTGCGCCGGCGGGGATATACACCGACAGCGGCCCCATGCCGCCCTCAATCTTGATTTTGGACGGGTTATCGACCGGCAGGTGCACCGACAGCGGCCCAACCCCGCCTTCGACGTGGGTCTTATAGCCCTCGGCGCTGTCTGGCAGATAGACCGTGGCCGGCCCGATGCTGCTTTCCACCTTCAGCTGGGTCAGGGTGAGGCCGCGCAGGTCAACATGGGCTTCGCCGACGCCGGTTTCCAGCCCAAGGTTGACCGGCAGGTTGGGGGTGATGCCGATTTCGGTGTGCAGGTTGGTGCGCTTTCCAAACCGGCTAATCATGCTGCGCAGGCCGCTGAAGGCCTCTGGCTCTAGGCGGATGCTGGCCTCGCCTTCGCGGCGGCTGACCACAAAGTCGAGCTTGCCGGCGTGCTGCGAGTCCACCGTAATCAGCTTGCCGGGCAGGTCAAGCGCGCTGACGTTCAGGCGGCCCAACGGGGTTTCGAGGCGGATTTTGGCCTTTTCGGCGTCCTCGATGTCGGCGCTCAGGTTCGACTCGTGCACTTCTGGCCCCATGCCGCCGAGCGTCTTGCCAATCTGGTCGGCGATTCCCTCAAAGCTGAAGGTGAATTCGACCTTGTAGTCCTTGTCTTCGCGCTTGGTTTTGCTGCTGTCGTGGCTCATGATGGGTATCCTTTCGAGTGATGTTTTTTTATCGGTTGATTGATATTCGATTGACCTACTGCTATTACGCACAGGGTGGCAAAAAGGTTGCAGATTGGTCTAAGCTGATGGGGTTTGCCCCAATGGGCGGGCGGCAATAGGTAAAGAGGCGGGCATCCTATGGGCATACAGCGCTATCGGTCATCGGACGGGCTGCCGGGCTGGGTGGTATTCCTTGTGGCGGTGGCAATCGGCCTTGGCGGCTATTATGTGTGGCTTGGGGTGCAGGACTACATCCGCGCTGGCGGGTTGGGGATTACCGAGGCCACCCAGCGC
Source organism: Anaerolineae bacterium (assembly GCA_034431675.1). GTDB lineage: Bacteria > Chloroflexota > Anaerolineae > Aggregatilineales > Phototrophicaceae > Flexicrinis. The sequence goes on from DAOUCZ010000166.1 coordinate 22,944, forward strand.
GCCGAGTTGATTGCCAGCGCCACCCAGCAGCGCGCGGCCACTTTTACGGCCATTGCCCCGTCTGTGATGGGTACGCTGCCGCCCACGCCCACCGCTGTGCCGCCGTGTCAGGACTTTCGGGTGACCGCTGGGGTGGCCATCGTGCGTGACCGCCCGACCACAGCTGCCGGCATCGTGTCTCAGCTGCCGGCGGGCACGGTGGTCTGTGTGATTGGGCGTGCCAGCGCGGATGACCAGTGGTATTTGATTGACACCAACCCGCGCACCCGCCGGCTGGATGAGGGCTATATGCGGCAGGACGTGATTGAGCCGGTCAACCCAACCCCGACCCCCAGTCGCACCGTCACGCGCCCCCCCACCGTCACCCCGCTGCCGACCACCCCTGCCCCGCCCACCGAGACCCCGACGGCGTCGCTGACCCCGTCTGCGCCGCCCAGCGTTACCCCATCGCCCACCCATACCCTGCCGCCGGTGCTGGTGATTTCGGTGACCCCGTAGGGCGCTGTTGGTTGTAACCCGAGGGGACAATCTGCCGTATAATGAGGGATACGGCTCTGCCGTATCTCTACAGTGTGCAGCAGAAACGAGTGGTTATGCCTTCTTTCGAGATTGACCCCGACGAATTGGCAGAACGTGTCGAAGCCGATTTGCGCCGGCAAAAAGCCATTACCCGCACGGTATTTGCCTTCGTCAGCCTTGGCATGTTCGTTTTGTTCAACGTGCTGGCGTGGTCGTTCGCTTCACGGGTAGAGGTGTTGGGCGAGGCGCGTGAGGCCATCCTTGGCGCACTCATCTTGATGGATGTGGGATGGGGGGTGACGGTGCTGTATCACCTGATTGGGGTGATGCTGGAAAATCCGGCGGTTGACCGACAGAGTCGGGCGCGCATCGCCTCACGGTTGGTGGGCGAGCAGGTCTTTCAGCAGGTCACCACGCGCAAAGCCAAGCGCCGCGATACATCGGACGAGCTGGACGAGGACGAGCCGATGACCATCGGGCCGGATGGTGAGCTGTTGAGCGAGCGTGAGGCGCGCGCGCGCCGCCGTTAGGCCCTAAGCCGGCAGCCGGTCACGCGGGGAGAGGGCGCGGTGACGGGCGCGGATTTCCCACACGCGCAGGGCGGCCTCGACCATGATGCCGCCGCTCATTTTGGATGTACCGCGCTGACGGTCTGGGAAGTGAATGGGCACTTCGACCATCTTGAGGCCGAGACGCGAGGCCAGATAAGCCAGCTCGACCATAAACACATAGCCATTGCTCTTGAGGCGGTGCAGGCCGAGGCTTTGTAGGGCGGTGCGCCGCCACATCCGAAAGCCGCCGGTGGCATCATTGATGGGCAGGCCAAGGATGAAGCGCACGTAGACCTTGTTGGCAAAGGCGCTGAGCAGCTTGCGGTGGATGCCCCATTTCTCGTCTACGCCGCCGCCGCGCACATAGCGCGACCCCTGCACAAAGTCTGCGCCGGCGTGCAGCGCTTGCAGCATATCGGGGATATAGCGGGGCTGATGGCTGAAGTCGGTGTCCATTTGCAGCACAATATCCGCACCGTGTTCCAGCGCGTCGGTAAAGCCGGCGATATAGGCTGGGCCGAGGCCGGCTTTGGCGGCGCGGTGCAGCACGCGCACCCGCCCGCTGGTCTGCTGAGCGAGGCGGTCGGCTATTTGGCCTGTGCCGTCTGGGGAGTTATCGTCTACCACCAGCACCGACAGGGCGGCGGGCAAATCGAGTGCCAGTAGTTCGGTCACCAGCGCCTCGAGGTTTTCGGCTTCGTTGTACGTGGGCAGTACCACGGTCAGTTTTGGCATCGACATATCGTCTCATCCGCAGAGGGTGGGGCAGCGGGTATGTGCGGCTTGCCCCAGCACAGAACACAGCGCGCTAGTGTAATGCAAAATCGGCCCGAATTTCATACGGAAATTTTACTGCGGTGTGGTATAAGCGGCGTCGAGTCGAGTAATCGCCCGCGATACACCCGCTTTTGGGGACATTCAGGAGGTTATCCAATGAGTGACCGACCGGCAGATGCCACCACGTATAATTTTCAGGCCGAGATCCAGCAGGTTTTACACATCCTCGTCCATTCGCTGTATACCGAGCGCGAAATCTTCATCCGCGAGCTGATTTCGAATGCCTCGGACGCGCTCAACCGCGCCCAGTTTCAGGCTTTGACCGACCGTGACATGCGCGACCCTGATGCTGCCCTCGAAATCCGCGTGAAGGTGGATGAAGAGGCCGGCACGCTGACCATCAGCGACAGCGGCATTGGCATGACGCGCGACGACTTAATCAACAACCTCGGCGTGATTGCCAAGAGCGGCGCGCGCGCTTTTATCGAGGCGATGCAGGCGGCCCAAAATAAAGAAGCTGCTCAGCAGGTGATTGGGCAGTTTGGCGTCGGGTTCTATTCGGTGTTTATGGCGGCAGACCGCGTGCGGGTGGTGACGCGCAGCCACAAGCTGGACGAGCCGGCGTGGGCGTGGGAATGTGACGGCGGCACGGCCTATACCATCAGCCCGGCAGAGCGCGAGCAGCGCGGCACGGATGTGATTGTCACGCTCAAGCCCGATGCGCGCGAGCTGCTGCAAGTGTGGAAGGTGAAGGACGTCATCCGCAAGCACAGCGACTATGTCAGTTTCCCGATTTATGTGGGGGATGAGGAAAGCGCGGTCAATCAGCAGACCGCGCTGTGGCGGCAAGACCCCAAGCAGGTCGAGGCCGAAAAGTATGTGGAGTTCTATAAGACCTTCACTTTCGACTTTGAAGCGCCGCTCAAGCACATCCACTTCCGCGCCGAAGTGCCGCTGGAGTTTTATATGCTGCTGTACGTGCCGGCCAGCAATCAAACGCCGATGTTCAGCCAGCGCAAACAGCCGGGCCTGCGCCTGTATGCCCGCAAGGTGTTGATTCAAGATTACTGCACCGACCTGCTGCCCGATTACCTGTCGTTTTTGCACGGCGTGGTGGACAGCGAAGACCTGCCGCTCAATGTCAGCCGCGAAACCGTGCGCTCTGACCTGCTGATGTCGCAGCTGAAGAAAGCCGTGACCAAGCGCGTGCTGGGCGAGTTTAAGAAGATGGCCGAGAACGAGCGCGAGGCCTTCCTGAAGGTGTTTGAGCAGTTTGGGCGGTTCATCAAGCAGGGGGTGGCGCTGAGTCCGCAGGACAAGGACGACCTGCTGCCGCTGCTGTTCTTCCCCACCACCCACGCCGATTCGGCAGAGCCGGCCACCCTGCGCGACTATGTCGGGCGGATGGTGACCAATCAGAAGGACATCTATTACATTGTGGCCGATGACCTGCACAGCGCGCGCCGCAGCCCGCACCTCGACGCCTTTAAACAGCGCGGCATCGAAGTGCTGTTTATGACCGATCCGGTAGACCCGATTTTGCTGACCAGTTTGCACGAGTTTGAAGGCCACACCCTGCGCAGTGTGGACGATGCCGGCCTTGACTTGAGCGACATCGGCACGGTGCAGCCCGACCAAACCCCGACACAAGAGCCGGTGGCCGAGGCTGATTTTGAGGCGGTGCGTGCCCGCTTTGAAGGGGTGTTGGGCGAGCGGGTCAAGGGGGTGCGCGCCAGCAAGACGCTGGTGGGCAGCCCGGCCCGCCTCGTCAGTGACGACTCGGATGCGCAGGCGCAGATGTTCCGCATCAACCGCCTGCTCCAGCGCGATTATGACCTGCCGGTCAAGACGCTCGAGCTGAACCCGCGCCATCCGCTCATCCACAACCTGACGCACCAGCTGGACGGCCCGCTGACCGAGATGGTGATTGAGCAGGTGTTTGAGACTGCGCTGCTTCAGGACGGCATCCATCCCGACCCGGCCAGCATGGCCGACCGCCTGACCAAGCTGATGGAAGCGGCCACGTCTCGCCCGTCGTAACACGGGCGCGCCATGCCAAAGTAAAGCCCTCTGGCCTGCTGACCAGAGGGCTTTTTTGTGTATCGGATGGTCTGTGGGGTCTAGAGGCGCTCGGCCACCAGCTCGGCGATGTCTTTGACCGTTGGGCCGCCCTCGACCTCGCTGCTGGCTGATTCAAACATCTGGGCGCAGAACGGGCAGCCGACCGCCACCACCTCTGCACCGGTGGCTTTGGCCTCTTGATAGCGGGCCACGTTGACCTTCGGGCCAGTGCCGTGTTCTTCTTCCTTCCAGAACTGCGCGCCACCCGCACCGCAGCAGAACGAGTTCTTTTTGCTGCGCGGCATCTCGGTCTGCTGGATGCCTAGCGCGCTCAGCACACTGCGCGGCTCGCTGATGATGTCGTTGTGCCGGCCCAGATAGCATGGGTCATGGAAGGTGACGTTGGGGGCTTTCAGGCCGTTTTTGACGCTGAGGGGCAGCTTGCCGGCGTCGATGAGTTCGTCAATCAGCTCGGTGTGATGGACGACTTGGTAATCCCCGCCAAACTGGTGATATTCCCTGCCGATGTTGTGATAGCAGTGTGGGCAGGTCACCACGATGCGCGGGGGTTTGGCGGCGTTGAGCGTCTCGACATTGGCTTCGGCCAAGCCTTGATAGATGTCTTCGCGTCCGGCGCGGCGGGCCGAGTCGCCGGTGCAGGTTTCGGAGTCACCCAGCACCGCAAAGTTGACGCCGGCCTTGTTGAGCACCTTGACCAGCGCGCGCGCGGTGAGCATGGCGCGCGGGTCATAGCTGATGGCGCACCCCGTCCAATAGAGGATGTCGTAATTGGGGTTTTCGTCCACGGTGGGCACGGGGAACTCCAGCCCCTTGGCCCATGCAAAGCGGCTGTCGGGGTTGCCCCACGGGTTGCCCTGCCGCTCCATCCCGCGGAAGGCGACTTCGAGCTGTTCGGGATAGGTGGCTTCCATCAGGGCCTGATCTCGGCGGATGTTGAGGATGTCGTGCATCGGCTCGTTGCCCACCGGGCACACGTCGATACATGCCCCGCACGAGGTGCAGGCCCACACCGCCGACTCGCTGATGGCCATCCCGAGCAGCAGCGGGGCAGGGCCGCCGGCAGCCAGCCCGCTCTGATCCTCGCGCAGCAGATAGCGCTTGTTGATTTCGAGGGCCGAGGGCGACAATTCCTTGCCGGTCACATAGGCAGGGCACACGTCCTGACAGCGGTTGCACTGGATGCAGGCAAAGGCGTCAAACACATTGGTCATCGGCAGGTCGAACAGGGTTTTTGCCCCAAACTGTTCCACCGATTCGTCATCCAGCGCGAGTTTGCTCATCTCGCCCGGGCTGGTTTTGTCGGGCTTGGTCAGGTAATTGAGCGGCGCCATGAACAAGTGGGCGTGTTTGCTCTGGGCAAAATAGGGGGTAAAGACGAGGATGCCGCCCAGCGCCACCCACCAGAACCCACTGCGCAGCAGCACAAGGCCGTCTGTGCCGATGCCGCCAAACAGCGGCGCGATGGCCGAGGCAAACGGCATGAACAGGTCGAATTGGCCGTGTTGGGCCACCGCTACCGCCTCGCCCAGCAGGCGCGCGCCGACGTGCAGCAAAATGAATGAGGCGACAATCAGCGAGTCTTGTTTGACCGCGCCAGCGGCGACTTTGGGGTGCAGCAGCACGTTATCGTGAAAGGTCAGCTCACGCTTGGATGGCAGGGCAAAGCGCCGCACGATGAAATAGGCCACACCCACCAGCACTGCCGCGCTCAGCAGGTCAGCCAGCAGGCGGTAGCCGTCGTACAGCATGCCAAACTGTTTGAGGAAGGCCTCGAACCCGGGCACAAACCCCCACAGCACGTCCAGCGCGTTGACGAGGAAATAGAATGTGAAGCCCCATACTACCGCAAGGTGAAACAAGCTGGTGATGCGGCGGGTTTTGAGCGTGGTGCGCTGCGTCAGATAGACCGACAGCGCATTGAGCACACGGCGCGGCAGCCCCTTCAGTTCCAGCCGCCCCTGCCCGCGCCCGATAATCTGGGCGACCTCGAGCATCCCCTGATAGGTTGCGCCGATGGCCAGCAGGGCCAGCATCACGAAGGCCATTTTTTCAAAAGTAGTCAGCATCGCAGCAGTCCTAACTTGAAGAATCAATAAAAAAGACGTTCCAAGTGACAGTGTACCGCATCGCGGGGGGCGCGGCAAAGAGGCTGGGGACGAGAAACCCTCAGCCGCGCTGAGGGCTGAGGGTGTTGTTTTGCACGGTGTGGGCGGGAGTGAACCGGCCTACTGCCATTCCATCTGGCCGGCGCTGTGCTGACTGACCGCGTCACGGGTGGGCTGCCACCAGCTGCACAGCGGCAGCACCGTCTGGGCCACGCGGTAGCATTCTTCTAGATGCGGGTAGCTGCTGAGGATGAACTTGGTTGCGCCGAGGTCAACATATTCTTGCAGGCGCTCGGCAATCACCTCTGGCGTGCCCACCAGCGCCGTGCCCAACCCCTTGTTCACCACGCTGAAGCCGGCCCACAGGTTGGGCGAGACCTCCAGCGTGTCGCGCCCCTTAAAGCCGTTGGCCGACAGCTGCATCATGCGGCCCTGCCCCACGCTGTCAAAGCGGGCCATCTTTTGGCGGTGCGCCTCGATGGCTTCGGGGGTGACGTGGCGCAGAATCGAGTCGGCGGCGGCCCATGCCTCTTCCATCGTCTCACGCGCGATGATGTGACTGCGGATGCCGATGCCGATGGTGCGCCCGTGCTTGGCGGCCTCTTCGCGCACTTTGTCCAGCTTGGGCTTAATCATCTCGGGCGGCTCAATCAGTGATAGGTACACGTCGATGTGCTTGGCCGCCACCGCGATGCCGGCATCCGATGAGCCGCCGAAATACAGCGGCGGATAGGGGCGCTGCACGGGTGGGAAGTTGATGCGCGCGCCTTCGACATGTTCGTATTTGCCCTTAAAGTTCACCGTTTCGCCGCTCATCACCGCGCGCCAGATGGTCAGGAACTCGTCGCTGATGGCGTAGCGCTCGTCGTGGCTTTCAAACGTACCATCGCCTCTCAGCTCCACCGGGTCACCGCCGGTGATGATGTTGAGCAGCAGGCGACCGCCGCTCATCCGATCCATGCTGGCGGCCATGCGCGCTGCCAACGTGGGGGACAAGCTGCCGGGCCGAAACGCGATCAAAAACTTCATGCGCTGGGTGATGGGCAGCATCGAGGCGGCAATCACCCAGCTGTCCTCACACCCAAAGCCGGTTGGTATCAGCGCGCCATAATACCCCAGCGAGTCGATGGCGCGGGCCACCGTCGAAAGATACTCCCAACTGGGGGCGCGCTTATAAATTTCGGTGCCGAGATACGGCCCGTCACCGTGCCCCGGAATAAACCACAAGACGTCTACCATGATGTGACCTTCTTTTTTTGGTGCGGGTTTCCAAAGAATAACAAGCCCCCGATGCACCGCAGCGTCATCGGGTTATTGTTAATCGTACCGCAGATTTGCGGGTTTGTAATACGTATTTTCTCAGCGGGAGGGGGTGAGAATCTGCCACTGGCTGCCGTTGGGCAGCAGCTGAATCACCGTGCCGTCGCTGGCGGTGATGAAGACATCTTCGCGTCCGGCGTAGTTCGGGTCGCGGGTGGGGGCGGTTTGGCGCAGGCCCTCAAAGCGCTGTTCTGGCGCTAGGCCGCTGCCAAGGCGGTTGCGGACGGTGTCGAGGCCGCGCCACAGATAGCCCAGCCGCGCCACCGGCTGAACGAGGCCCGTGCCGGCAAAGGCTTGGTCAAAAGCGGGGTCGCGCTCGGCATGGATGGCCGGGTTATAGCGGTCATCATAGACGTTCCAGCGCGGGGTGCTGCCGTCGTTGAACAGCACATAAATCTGGCGGGTTTCTTCGATAAAGAACATGCGCCCGCGCTCAAAGGGTTGTTCGATGATGGGGGTGGCGCTGGCCTCGCGGATTGGGCAGGAATCGGGGGCAGGGGCAAAGAACCACGGCACAGGGCAGGCCAGCGGGATGACGAGGCGCTGAATGGCCTCCCCTGCCCCTGCGCCGATGGCCAGCTCGTAGGCCACCTGCACCCGCTCGCGCGCGCTGAGGGTGATGGTTTGGCGGCCATAGGGTTCGACGTTGTAGACCAGCGTGCGCTGGCCTTCGGCGTCAAGGCGGTAGATGGCAGCCTCGGTGACGTTGCGGGTTGACCAGAACAGGGTGAACGAGCCGCCCGGGGTGGCGACCTCGGGTGAGGCGCGGAAGAACTCAATGACTGGCGCGTTCGGGTTAGCTGGGCGGGTGGGTAAGCCCAGCGCGCCCTCTGGCGTGCGGGTTGGCCCTAGCAGGGGCGTGGGTGATGGGCCGCCGGTGGCTGCCGGGGTGGGCGTTTCGGCGTGGGTCGGGCTGGCCGGGGGCGACTCGGGGGCGATAGTAGCCAACGTCGGGGTATGGGTGGGGCGGTCGGTTGGGATGATGGGCTGTGCTGCCGGGCTGCAAGCGGTAAGCAGCAACAGTATGCTGATGGGCATAAGCCAGCACCAGAACGGCCAGTTGCAAGACGAACAGCGTTTCAAGCCAAATCACTCCCCATGTCACCGGTTCTGCCGCGTTCCACAGCAGTAGATTGGCCGATTCTATCACGGTCATCCCGCCGGTGACGACCATCAAAATCCAGCCCAGCGCGCCCAGCGTCAGTAGGCCGCGCCGCGCCCGTCCGTTGGTGTGGAAGGCCCATGCGGTCAAAAAGGCAAAGTCGGCGGCCAACGCGGTGCTGTTGAGGCGGGCCGCGCCGCGCGGGTCATCGCGTAGGGCTTCGGTTTGGTGCAGCGCCCAATAAGCCAACCCAACCGCGAACAACGACGGCAGCATCCATACCAGCACGCCCCATGCGTGGCGCAGGGTCATAAAACCGGCCAGCAGTGCGGCGAAAACCAGCACAATCCCAAAAAAGACCAACATCATCAGGGTTGTTTGCAAAAATGGGGTGGGTGGCGACATGTTGTGGTGACCTTTCAACCAGTATTAAGCGCCTATGCCCACTATAGACCAACTGCCGAACGGCTGTTTGCCCATATATTGGGGGAATGGGGTAGAATCGCGCAACCGGTGCGGCACAGGCCGCGCAGCCGCCCGTTTTTGATTGATGAGAGCAAGAAAACTGGAGTTTGTTATGACCCACCCCGACTATCAAACGATTGTGATAGAAACCCCTGCCCCCGGCGTCGGTCTGGTGCGCTTCAACCGGCCCAAGGCGCTCAACGCGCTGGATGCCCAGATGACTGGCGAGGCCTTCACCGCGCTGGAGGTATTTGACCGAGACCCGTCGATTGGGTGCATGATTTTGACCGGCAGCGACCGCGCCTTTGCGGCGGGGGCAGACATCAAAGAGATGCACGGCAAGAGCGCGGTAGACATGATTATGAACGATGTCACCGATTGGTCGCGCTTGACGCGCATCGGCAAGCCGGTGATTGCGGCGGTGTCTGGGTTTGCCCTTGGCGGCGGGTGCGAGATCGCCATGACGTGTGACATGATTGTGGCCAGCGAGACCGCGCTGTTTGGCCAGCCCGAAATCAACCTTGGCATCTTGCCCGGCGCGGGCGGCACGCAGCGCATGACGCGCGCCATCGGCAAGGCGCTGGCCATGGAGGTGATGCTGACCGACCGCCGCCTGACCGCCGAGGAGGCCCTGCACTATGGCCTTGTCAATCGGGTGGCGCCGGTGGAGACGTATCTGAACGAGGCGATTGAGCTGGCCAAGAAGGTGGCAGAGCGCTCGCAGGTGGCGGTGCGCCTGACCAAGCAGGCGGTGAATGCGGCCTTTGAGACCCCGCTGAGCGAGGGATTGGCCACCGAAAAGCGGCTGTTCTATCTGCTGTTTGGCACAGAGGACAAAGCCGAGGGGATGAGCGCGTTTATCGAAAAGCGCGCGGCGGTGTGGAAGAACCGCTGAGCGGCGGCCCTGCGCCCTTATCCTCCGCCGGCCAGCCAGCGCACCATCGGGACGGCGTCGGCGTGGAGGCGGGTGCGCAGGGCGGCTTGGGCTTCTTCGGGGTCGCCAAATTTAATCATGCCGAATACGTGCTCATAGCCTTCTAGCTGTGCGGTGCGATAGGCGTCGGGGTTGCCATGGCGCTCGTAGTGGGCGGTGAGCAGCTCGGCCTGATTGTGGAGGGTATTGAGCAGGGTTTGGGTTTGGGGGCGTGCAGCCAGCGCGGCGATATGTTGATGAAAGTCGCGCAGGGCTGCACGTCGTTCGGCCCATTGGCTGGCGCGCTGGGCGTGGTGAGCATGGTCGAGGCAGGGGCGCAGCGCCTCGAGCAGGGTGACGCGCGTGTGGTCGCGCGCGGCCCAGCCCAGTGCCAGCCCTTCGATTTCGGCCAGCAGGGCAAACACCTCGTGGGCCGATTCGGGGGTGAAGCTGCGCACACGCGCGCCGCGCCGCGCCTCTGAGACCACCCACCCCTCGCGTTCCAGCAGGTGCAGTGCGTCGCGCACGGCGGCCTGACTGACCTGATACTTTTGCACCAACGCCAGCTCAATCAGGCGCTCGCCGGGCGGGATGTGACCGGCGCGCAGATCGGCGCGCAGCGCGTCGGCGATGGTTTCGGCAAGGGTGGCGGAGGCACTCATGGAATCCAGTCGGCGCTGGTGCCGGCGATGATGTCGAGGGCTTGCGGGGCGCTGCCGGCATCGACCGGCATGACTAGCAGTTGACCGGTGGCCGAGCTGCGCGGGGTCTCGCTGAACAGCAGGCGATCGCCTTCGGGGCTGAGCATCAGGTTGCTGAGCCATCCGGTGCTGGTGTACAGCGTGTCCCGTGTGCCCTGCCCGTCTGACGAGATGCGCCAGATGCTGGCTTGGGTGTCTTCGATGCGCACCCCATACACGTACATCCCGCTGCGGCTGAACACGCCCCAATGGTCGAGCACGGTGTTATCCGTCAGCGGCAGCAGTGCGCCGCTGGCAAGGTCTAGGATGACCACTTCCCATGTGCGCGCGTCGTTGGGCCGCCCACGGGTGAAGACCACCCGCCGCCCATCTGGCGACGGCATTGGGCGAAAGGCGCGGATGCCCTCTGCGCCATAGATCAGCGCGGCCTCGCCCGACCCATCTAGCGCCACGCGCAGCAGCACCAGCGCTCCGTCGCCATAGGCATCACTGGCCAACAGCAGGCTGTCGCCGTCGGGCATCCAGACCGGCATATATTCATCCACGGGGGTATCGAGCACGCGCTGAATCATCCCGCCATTGATGTCCATCACATACACATCAAAGTCGCCATCGCGGTTGCTGACGAAGGCCACGCGCTGGCCATCGGGGCTGACGGCAGGGGCGGTGTTGATGGTTGTGCCGGTGGTGAGCTGGGCGGAGGTGCTGCCGCGCTCCCCGCGCACAAACAGGTGTTGGATGATGCGTGTGCCGCTGGCAATCAAGGCGGAATACACCCAACGCCCAGCTACCGGTGTGGTGCTGAGGATGGGTGTGCCGCTGGACGGGGTGGGGGTGGTGCGCAGCGCTTCCAGTGTGGCTAGGCTGGGGATATTGCGGTCATCGGCGGCGATTTCGGTTTGCAGCGCGCCGAGTGCCGGCGTAGATGTGGCGGCGGCGGTGGGGGTTTGGGGCGGAGTGACGTTAGTGGCGATGGCCGGCGCGCTCTCGAAAAAGCGCCCGCCGAACACCATCAACAGCGCCCCGATCATCGACAGTAGGATGCATCCCAACAGCGCGCCGAGCGTTGCGCCCATCCACCATCCGTCTTCCCCTTTGTTGGCGGGGGCTTTGCGCTTGACCGTGCGCTCAATTTGCACCGGGCGCATCGCGGCGACCGGGGTGGGTGGGGTGGCCGGGTTGGGCATCATGCCGGCGGTGTGGAGGGGCTGTGGGGTCGAAAAAGCCGGCATGGCCTGTACCGCGATGGGCTGGGTGGCGGCGGCCATCGGGCGGCGGGTGGGTTGGGTATCGTGCGGGCTAAACCCGCCCGGGTTTTCGATGGCCATCCGCAGCGCCTCGGTCAGCTCGACGGCGGTCTGGAAGCGCTCTTCGGGGCGTTTGCGCAGCGCTTTCAGCAGCACGTGCTCTAGGCTGAGGCTGAGCGACGGGTTAAATTGACGCGGGCTGGGCGGTTCTGCCGTCACTTGCATCACCGCGATGCTGTAGGGGGTTTCGGCGTTGAACGGGCGGCGTCCGGTCAGCAGCTCGAACAGCACAATCCCAAGCGAATAGATGTCGCTGCGCCCGTCCAGCTCTTTGCCTTGTGCTTGTTCGGGCGACATATAGGCCGGTGTGCCGACCACCCCGTTTTGGGTGAGGGTGACCTCGGTGGTCGTGCCGTCACCGAACACGCGCGCGATGCCAAAATCGGTGATGTATGCCCCGCCGGCGTCGTCCAGCAGCACATTGGAGGGTTTGAGGTCGCGGTGCAGCACGTTTTTGCTGTGGGCATAATCGAGGGCGGGGGCAATCTGCTCACACAGGCTGAGGACGCGCTCTTGGGCCAGTGCCCCCTCTTGCAGATAGGCATCCAGCGACCCGCCGGCCATATAGCGCATGGCGATGAAGGGTTGGCCTTCGTGCTGGCCGTGGTCATAGACCGGCACGATTGAGCGGTGCTCCAGCTGTGCCACAATCGAGACCTCGCGCTCGAAGCGTTTGAGATAGGCCTCGTCCTTCATCTGGTCGCGCTGAAGGATTTTGAGCGCCACGGTGCGGTTCATGGAGGTCTGGCGCGCCAGATAGACGGTCGCCATCCCGCCGCGCCCGACGAGCGCCTCTATCGCATAACCGCCGAGGGTTTTCCCGATTAAATCTTCACTCATCCGGCGTTCGTTTCCGCTGGTTGCTATCCATAAGCTCCGCCCATTATACGGCACAAACATGACTCATCCCAAAGTTTGTTGTAAGGGCAAAGGGATAGGGTCAGGATAAGCAAGCCAGAGCA
>DAOUCZ010000167.1:0-3977 GCA_034431675.1 Anaerolineae bacterium
CGCGGTGACCTGATGGGGTTGGCGGAACGCTTGGGGCGGGGGGCGTAAGAGGCGTGTCAGAAATCGGGGCGGGCCTGCCGGCGTTTGCCGATGACGTGCTACAATGGGAAAATATGGGGCTGAGATATATCCCGATTGTGATTTTGCTGTGAATGCTGGGCTGAGTGATGCTAAGTTTACCTGATTTGCGTGTTCGTCAGCGCGATTTTTTGCTGCAAATCTCGCGCGCCATCACGGCTCAGCTAGACCTTGACGAGGTATTGAAGCGCGTTTTACAGGCATCGGCCATCATGACCAATGCGCGCGTTGGGGTGGTGGCGTTGAGCGATGCCAGCGGCAGGTTTGTGCCGCGCGCGCATGTGGGGCTAGACCCCGACCGACTGCCCTTGATTGCCGAGCATCTGGTGGGCTTGGCTGATTTGCTGAAGACCGCTCCTGCGCGCGAGGTACTAGAGCGCGAGATGCAGGTGATGGCGCAGGGGATTGACACCTCATTGAGGCAGGCGCTAACACTGCCGCTGGTCTTTGCCGGCAGGGCGTTGGGCTTGTTGATGGTATTTCGGGGGGTTGTTTCGACGATTACCTCGGACGAGATACAGATTTTGCAGAGCTTTGCAGATCAGGCGGCTATTGCGGTCAATAATGCCCAGTTGTATGCGGTGGTGGCGCAAGAACGGCGTCAGCTTCAGGCGATTTTGGATCACAGTGCCGACGGGGTGTTGATTTTGGATCGTGACCTCGTGATCCGGCAGTTTAATGAGGCGTTGGTGCGGATGACGGGGTGGAGTGTGCTGGAGGCTGTTGGTGCGCCCCACGATGCGATTATCCAGTGGGATGATACCAACATAGGCGGGTTGAGCCACGCGATAGAGGCGGGTTACCCGTTTGACAGCCCTGTTGAGCCTGCGCGTAACACGCTGTATGTTGAGGGAGATTTGCGCCTGAAAAACGGCCAGACGCTGAGCGTGGGCATCACCTATGCGCCGATGTTGACAGCGGACAACAGTGCGCTAGACCATATTGTGGCCAATGTGCGCGACATCACGCATTTTAGGCTGGCGCAGGAGATGCAGAACACCTTCATCTCGGTGGTCTCTCACGAGTTGAAGACGCCGGTTGCGATTATCAAAGGATATGCAGCGACGCTTCAGCGTGATGATGGGGATTGGGACAGCGAAGTGGTGCGCGAGACGTTGAAGGTCATTGAGGATGAAGCGGATCGGTTGACGGCGCTGATACAAGACTTGCTGACGGCCAGCAAAATCCAGACACAGCGCGAGGTGGTGCTTGATCTGGGGGATGTGTGGATACCAGAGCTGGTGGAGCGGGTGGTAGAGCGCTTTAAGACACAGACCGCCAAGCACCCGTTTGTGCTGAAGTTTCCGGCCAACTATCCTCCCATTAGTGCCGATGAAGCGAAGCTGCGGCAGGTCGTCGAAAACTTGATTGGCAACGCCATCAAATATTCGCCCAGCGGCGGCGTGATTGAAATCGGCGGGCGATATGACGCGCAGTGGGTGTATTTGTATGTGCGTGATGAGGGGGTTGGTATCGCACAGGCCGATCAAGAGCGCGTATTTGACCGGTTTTATCGGGTAGAGGGGGCACTGCGCAAGTCTACCCCGGGAACAGGCCTTGGGCTGTATCTTGCCAAAGCCGTCATCGACGCGCATCATGGCATCATCGACGTTGAGAGCAAGCTGGGCGAAGGCTCAACGTTCCACATCCGACTGCCCAGATAATCCATCAAGACGAAGGAGTCTTTCTATTATGCAATCGGCCTCGACCATTCGCTGCTCCAACTGCGGGCAGCCCATTAATACGCGCGTCGTGTCGTTTTTGGACGCGCAGCAAGAGCCGGGGCTGAAGGCCCAGCTTATCAATCAGCAGCTGAATCGCGTACAGTGCCCCAGCTGTGGCGCGGTGAACACGATTGCTGCCCCTTTGCTGTATCATGACGCCAGCAAGGAACTGCTGGTGGTGTTTGTCCCGATGGAGCTGAACATCAGCAAAGACCAGATGGAGCGCATCATCGGCGATTTGATGAAGCTTTTGCCGCGCGAGAACTTTAAGGGCTATATGTTTAACCCCAAGCGCACGCTGACCATGCAGGGGTTAATCGAGATGGTCTTGCAGGCGGACGGTATCACACCCGAGATGATTAACGAGGCGAAGGCTCGTACGCAGCTGGTGCAGCAGTTTGTAGAGGCATCGGATGATGACCTGATGAACCTGATTGCTGAGCATGATGCCGGCATTGATGCCAAGTTTATGCAGACGTTTACGTCATTGGCGCAGCGGTTGGCCCAGTCTGGGCGGGCGGATATGGCGCAGGCGGTGTTGGCCACCCAGCAGGTGGTGATTGAGCATTCGACCTATGGCAAGCAGCTTCAGGCCGAGCGCGAGGCGCAGCAGGCGATGGTAGAGGTGGTTGCGCGCGACATCGAGGCGTTGGGCGAAGAGGCTGGGCGCGAGGAACTGCTAGACCTTGCGGTGCGTTATGCCGATGATGACATCAAGGTGCAGGCGTTGGTGAGCCTTGTGCGCCCGGTAATGGATGAGGAATTTATGGGGCTGCTGGATGCTCGCATTGCTGGTGCAGATGATGCGGGGCGTGCGGTGCTGGATGGGCTGAAGGCGCGTTTGATTGAGCTGATGGCGATGATTGACCAACAGACTCAGATTCGGATGGGGGCGGTGGTGCAGTTTTTGCAGGCGCTGATGACAGCATCGAACCTTGATGAGATGCTGCAAGCCAACGCTGGCATGATTGATGAGACCTTTATGGCGGTGTTGACGGCCAATATTCAAGAGGCCGAGCGCCGCCGCGACCTTGCCAGCGCCTCGCGCCTGCGCCAGATTTATGAGCGCGTGGTTGGCATGATTCAGCAGACGATGCCGGCAGAGGTGCAGTTTTTGAACCAGCTGCTTTCGGCCTCTGATGAGGCGACGGTGGAGGCGCTGCTGCGCGAGGGGCTGACGCATTTTGGCCCGGCGCTGGTGGAGCTTTTGGGGGTGACGGCGGACTCGCTGGGGCAGCAGGGGCGGGCTGATTTGAGCGCACGCTTGAGCCAGCTTCAGGCCCGGGCCACGGAGATGATGGGGCAAGGATAGGCGG
Organism: Anaerolineae bacterium; assembly: GCA_034431675.1. GTDB lineage: Bacteria > Chloroflexota > Anaerolineae > Aggregatilineales > Phototrophicaceae > Flexicrinis. The sequence goes on from DAOUCZ010000167.1 coordinate 3,119, forward strand.
AACGCCCAATATTTTCAGGCCGAGGCTGTTTTAAGCGTCGGCCTTTTTTTATACTTATGGCCTCGCATGTCGGATGAGGTAGAGGGGTGGGGCGCGCTTTGATGTATTTTCCGACGGCGCACGGCCACAGCCTAGATGGGCGGTCTTTGACCATCCCATTTTCGCTTGAGGGTGAATTCAATATCTTGATGGTGCTGTTTAACCCGACTCATCAGTTTGCGGTGCAGTCGTGGCTGAAGTATCTCAAATTGATCCGGCAGAAGTATACGCGGGTGCGGTTTTATGAAGTGCCCACACTTCAGGTGATGTCTCCCGAAGATCAGGCCGCACAGGACGACACACTGCGCACGAGCTTTGTGCTGGAAGATCAGTTGTCCCTAGAGACGGTGATTACGTTGTATGTGGATAAGGGCGTGTTCTGCCGGTGTCTGGATATTACCCACGAGGATAATCTGTATCTGTTTGTCGTGGATACGTCGGGGGTGGTGTTTTGGCGGTCACAGGGGCACGCCAGCGCCACCAAGGTCAGTGAGCTGACCCAAGTGCTGGATGGTATGACCCATATGGATTTGCCAGATTGGTTTGAGCACTAGGCCGGGCGCTTTTAGGTAGATTGTACAGAATTACAGGCGGTTTTTCGTCGGCGTGCTACAGTGGGGGCACGCCGACGTCTTTTTTGGGGATGTGGGTGGCCTAAAACAGAGTGGTTTGTGATGAGGTTTGTGTGATGAATGGGCGATGGGCGCGCTTTTGGGCGCTGATGATGCTGGTATTGGGGATGTCGATTTCGGTCGGGGCGCAGAGCGTGCCTGCTTCTGGACTCAAGCATGATAGCCGAGATGACTTGTATCGGACGCCA
>DAOUCZ010000168.1:0-13093 GCA_034431675.1 Anaerolineae bacterium
TAGGTGGCCCAGCGGTACAAACGCCCCTCGTGCCACAGCGCGATGATAAACCCCGGAAAGCGCAGCCCATACAGCGGGATCATCGCCACCGAGGCCGATAGACTCGTCCCCACACGCGCGAAATGATTGGTCTGCATCCACACATAAGCCGAGGGAAAGTTCGTCCCCCAATCTTTTTCGATATACCCGCGACCGCCCTTAAAATCCCACGCCTCACCATCCACCGTCAGCGTACCCACTAACCGCTGGTCAAGGCTGACCAACCCGTGATAACATTCCATGGCCGGTATCCATGCAAATGGCCCCATAATCCCCGGCATCCACCAGCTGGAGGGGAATAACGCCTGCTCCTCAAAGCGCACATCGCCTTGCAAACGGCCCTCCGACGCATCGATGTCGAGATGCAGCGCCTGCGCCGAAAACTGGTTTGGCCCAACCCCCACCTCAAACCGCTCTGGATGCGCCTGAAACGCCTCATACGGGTACTCGTGATAGCTGGCACGCCCGCTCATCCCGTCCAGCACCTGCACAAACGCATGATTGCCGCGCGCATCGCCTTCGGCCATAAACACGCCCGGGATAATCGCCATCCGCCGCTGACGTGCCGCATCCACCAGCTTGAAATACCACCCTTCAAAGTAGGGGGCTTTGCGGCCAAACCCGTGATAAATTTCGGGGTGCAGCACCCCTCTCAGATAGCGCAGCATCGCCTTATCCCTTTCCGGTCAAGACGACCGTCGCAAAATCGAGCACCGCACCGCGCACCGCCTTCCAAGACGGGTTGGTCGCAAGGTTGATTTCGTGCTCGCCATCCACCTCAACCCACTGCACCGCACCCCCCAACCGCCCTGCAAGCCGACGGGTGTTTGGGGGCAGCACCAGCGTATCCTGCCTGCCCTGAACCACCAGCGCCGGCGCGCGCACCTGTGGCGCGCTGGCATAAGCCTTCACCCCCGCCTCACGGATATGCGCAAACACCCGCACCGGTATCACCAGCTCGCGCACCATGGCCTGCTGAGCAGGGTCATCGAAATCAAAATCGGGGATGAATTTGCGCACCCCATCGCGAAACTCCTGCCGGCCAAAATCGGGCTTAAACAGCTTGAACGGCTTGACCTGCGGGATAACCGCCTGCACCACCGGCAGCGCCGACCACAACACATGGTTGATTTTGTGAAACGGGGCCAGCAGTGCCAGCGCATCTACCCCCACTTGGGCCGCCGCGGCAATGCTCAACGCCCCACCCATCGAATGACCCACCAGCATCACCGGCTCATGACGGGCCTTCAGCTCGTTTAGGCGTGACACCACCGCCGCCAGCCAATGCTTGAACGTATAGCGCGGCAGCTGCGCGATGTCTGGCCCAAACCCCGGCAGCAGCAGGTTATGCGTCGTCCATCCCGCGCCGTTCAGGGCCGATGCCAGCGCGCGCAAATCGTTGGGCGTGCCCGGAAACCCGTGCACCAGCAGGGCCGCTGGCTTGCCACCCACCAGCGTAAACGGCTGATGCTCCTCGCTGGTGAAGGCATCAATCGGCGGCAGCATCGCGTTCGGTCTCCGCAGGCTTGCGCTTCAGCGCCATCAGCTCACGCAGCATCCATGTATCGAACAGCAGCAGCAGCAGCCCCTGCACCATCACCCCAGCGCCAAAGCCGGCCCGTTCAGCCTGATGCGGCTTGGCGCGGCGCAGCGCACGCCACCCGCCCCAGATATACAGCATGTCCAGCGCCCAATTGACCCACAGCACATTGCGCAAGTTGGCCCGCTCTTTATCAAAAACCTGCGGGCTTTCGGCATCAGGCAAGCTGGCGCGGCGCTTAGCACCAAAGTGTGCCCCCGCGCCGGCAATCAGCACATTAATCACGCCCCAGCCCACCGCCTGAGACCCAAACCCACGCCAAAACCCCTTGCGCCGTCCAGTCATTAGGCCGACCGCGATATTCACCACGTTCCAATTGAACAGCAGCGTCGAAACCCGCCCCTGAAACCCCCAAATGCCGCCCTCAGGCGTCGGTGGGTGGGCCTTGTGGGGTGGTGTTGTCGATATAACGCGCTTTGAACCGCTCATAACCCGCCCTCAAAAACTGTGGCAAACGCTTCTCGCTCTCTTTCGAGAGCACCAGCGTCACGCCAAAAATCAGCAAAACATTGGTCAGCACAAAAAACAGCGCCTCTTCCAACGGCAGATGCGGAATCACATTGAGACCCACCGTCTTTTTGTCGCTGATATGCCACGTGCCGGCACGGATGGCCTTGCTGTCCGCCACCCCCAGATACACCGAGGCCGGTATCAGCGCCGCGGCAATCAAACGCCGATGCCGCCACAAAATATCCCCCCCAAAGGCGGTTTGCAGCATAATCGGCGGCAGTGCCCACCCCGTAATCAGGCTGAGATAGCGCCGGCGCGGCCCGCCCTTCCACAGCCCGTACAGCGAGGCCAGCCACGCCGCCGCCAGCCCACCCGTCACCACCGCCCGCTGACGTGGCATCGTGTCTTCAGTCGGGGGGTCTGCCGGCAGATAACGCATCAGCGTTTGCAGCAAAGAACCGGTCAACAGCGGCTGAAGCACAAAAAAGGTGTACTCCTCAATCGGCACCCAGCCCAGCTTGACCCCAGAAACCAGCTTGCGGTCATATCCCCAAATGCCGCTGGCCACCAGATAGTTGTCCCACACCGTGGTATAGGCCACTGCCACCGCCGCATGAGCCAGCAGCACCTTATCCTCTGGCCAATTGGTCAGCTCCTGCGGGGGTTTATGCCCCAAACGCCGTCCCGCTGCCAGTATCAGGCGCAGTGCCACCAACGGCAGCACCACAAACCGCGCCAAGAACCCAAAATAAGTCACCGAAAGACCGCCTTCGTGATGAATTGAAAGGTGAAAAACAACGCGCGCTTACGACCGAGACCGGCTCATCCACCAGATTTTGGGCAAACGCGCCAGCTTGCCGGCAGCGCCAATGCGCGCCCGCCGCGAAAACACGTCATAATCATGCCGCTCGATGTCGCCCAAAATCGCATCATACAGCTTGCCCGCCGCCGCAATCGCAAACCGCCCATCTGCATCCAGCTTGGCAATCCCCGCCCAAGACTCCTGATACAACATCCGGTTGCGGCTGATTTGAAACCGCATGAACTCGCGCCAGTCCTCAGTCACCTGCCCCGCAGCCAAAAACGCATCGTCAAGGCCATAACGAGCCAACTCTTCCTGCGGCAGATACACCCGCCCAAAACGCCAATCCTCTGCCACGTCACGCAGGATGTTGGTGACCTGAAGCGCCACCCCCAAGCGCACCGCATACGGGATGGCCTCTGGGCCAGAATAACCCACAATGTGCATCGCCATCAGCCCGACCGTCGAAGCCACACCATAGGCATAGCCGGCCAAGTCCGCAAACGTCTCATAGCGGGTCTGCGTCAGGTCTCTGCCCACCCCGTTAATCAGCTGGTCGACATACCCTGTCGGGATGTTAAACCGCAAGCGGGCATCGGCCCACGCCATCAGCACAGGGTCTTCGCTGTGACAATTGGCCTCCATCACATTGACACGCCATGCCTCCAGCGCCACCAACGGGTCTGTGCCCTCTTCGGGACAGTCCACAAGGTTGTCTGTCACACGGCACAGCGCATACAGCGCCCGTGCTGCACGGCGTTTGTGGGCCGGCAGCAGCGCCGATGCCAGATAAAACGTTTTGCTGTGCTGGCGCGTCAAATCAGCGCAGTATCGGTATGCGGCCGCCAACCGATCGAAATCGGCATGATGCGAGACCGGTTCAGGCCGTGTGTGCTGCGCCTGTTCCGCCAGCATAATCAATTGGTGTTCCCATGTTTGTGGCAAATAGGCAGTCATTGGTCATCCCGGTGATATGTCCCGCTCCTAAGCATGAAGATATACCAGAAATGCTTAGAAGGGCTAATGAATTTGCCCTTAGCGCATGATGAATAGAACGACTCGCCAACACCCCACCCTAGACTGTACAATGTGCAGCATTGCCGTAACACACAATTTTGGGCATAGTCTAAACGCTCTCCTACGGAAAGGACTTCTTCGTCGTGGCACAGAATCACCTCAACGGCAAAAAAACCAAAATCGTTGCGACCATTGGCCCAAGCTCCAATGATGATGAGACCATCCGCGCGATGATTCGCGCTGGCATGAACGTAGCACGCATCAACTTCTCACACGGGGCACATGCCGACCATGCCGACCGCATCGCGCGCATCCGCCGCCTTGCTGCCGAAGAAAATGCGGTCGTCGCCATCCTCAGCGACATCCAAGGCCCCAAAATCCGCATCGGCCCGATTGATGAACCCGGCCTCGACCTCAAAAAAGGCGATACCCTCACCCTAACGCTCGAAGAAGGCCACACCGGCAAAAACAATACCGTCACCCTGCCTCACCCCGAATTTATGGTGGACATCCGCGGCGGGATGCAGCTGCTGCTGGACGACGGCAACTTTGAGCTGATCGTGAAAGAGACCACCGGGCGCACACTGGTCTGCGAAGTGGTGGTGGACGGCCTGCTGACCTCGCGAAAAGGCGTGATGGCCCCCGCCGCACGTCACCAGATGCGCGCCATCACCGAAAAAGACCGCGCCGATGTCGAATTTGCCCTCAAGCAAAACACCGACTTCATCGCTATGTCGTTTGTGCGTACCGCCGACGACGTGCGCGAAATGAAATGGCTCATCACGCATCTGGGCGGCAAAGCAGCCATCATCGCCAAAATTGAAAAACACGAGGCGCTAGAGAACATCAACGCCATCATCGACGTCTCGGACGGCATCATGGTCGCACGCGGTGATATGGGCCTCGAAATCGGGCCAGAGCGCGTCCCCTATGAACAAAAGCGCATCATCACCCTGTGCAATCAGGCGGCTAAACCCGTCATCACGGCCACCCAGATGCTCAGCTCGATGAAAGAAAGCCCCCGCCCCACCCGCGCCGAAGCCAGCGACGTCTATAACGCCATCATGGACGGCACAGACGCGGTGATGCTCTCCAACGAAACCGCCAGCGGCAATTATCCGGTCGAAGCCGTCACCACCATGGCCGACATCGCCCAAAGCGCTGAGAGCCACCTGATTTCGAACCAGCGCGCCCGCCCAATCATCCGCATGGGCGAAGAGAAAATCGCCGACTCCATCAGCGCCTCGACCTTCCAAATCGCCGATGACCTCAAAGCGCGCGCCATCATCACCGCCTCGCTCAGCGGCGCTACCGCCCAACGCGTGGCCGCCCTGCGCCCACAAACCCCCATCCTGTGCGTCACCCCCGATGAGCAAACCTATCGCCGCCTTGCGCTGGCATGGGGCGTCACCCCGCTGCTCGTCCCCCAATTCAGCACCATCGACGAGATGCTGCGCGAAGTCGTCACCCACGCCAGCAAAATCAACGTGGCCCACGACAACGACATCCTCGTGATTGTCGCCGGCGTCCCGTTTGGGCGGGCCGGCGCGACCAACCTGATTAAGGTGCACCGCGTCGGCGAGCCGATTACCTCTGTCGGCTAAACCGACCCACACAAACCAAACGCCCCAACGGGTCTCAGTTGGGGCGTTTTTGATGTATTCGCACCACACGCTGACCGATTAATCGCCGTCCACAAACTCCAACGAAGACGCCGCATCGGCAGGCCGTGACCCCGTGCCGGCATCACGCGCAGCCCTTCGACGGGCACGCTGCTCCGCCATTGGGGCGCGAGCGCTCTCGGCCACCGGCACAGCGCTTCGACTGCTCAACACCTCATCCACCGCCACCACAGCCTGCGGAGCAGCGCAGTACGGGCAGATGTTCCACGCCATCTCTAGCGTTTTGCCACACCGCATACACGACTTCTTCAGGCGGGTATGACAGTGAGCGCACACCAACCAATCCCCCTGCACCCGCTGCCCACAGCCCGGGCAGGTCGGTTTCTCTTCAATCTCTTGCAGCAGTGCCTCTTCTTCCAGCGAGCGCTCATAGGCCTCGGCCAGCGTCTCACGCGGGCGCAGCAGCAGATAAATCAGCAGGCCCGGCACATTCAGAACCAGCACAATCGCCGTCACCAGCATCGTGGCCAGCACATCGCGACTGCGCGCACGCATATCCCGATACGTCCACAGCGTCATGGCCACCCACAATGTGATAAGCGTCACGCCGCCATAAACCGCCAGCAAAAGGCCGGCATCAAAGCCGCCCGTCGAATCTGACATAATCACCCAGTCCAATGATTGAGCCGCTGTAGATACCACAATCATATCAGCGCAGGCATCCCCGCGCCACTGATGGTCAACGCCGGCGCGCCCGCCGCCCCGTCCCTTTGCCCACCAAAATCACCACCGAGCGGGCCGCCACATGCACCACGTCCTGATCATCCAACAAGAACTCGTCCCCGGGCGTGCAGCAGTCATACGGGCTAAGCGCGTGTGTATCCACAAACTTGTGCCACGCCATGTCCCGCGGCAGGGTCGGCAGCACAAAGTCGTGGTCTTCCCAATGCACATTCATCGCGATATACACATAATCATCGCTGTCGGCATCGGGCACGCCCGTGCGTGTGCCATGCTTGCCACACAGCAGCAGCGCCAACGTGCGGTTGTGCGCCGACCAGTCGGTTGTCCACGGCTGTGTGGTATGCCACGAGATGTCTGGATACCCACTGCCCACCTCGTCGCGGTGGCTAAAATGCTGCCGCCGGCGCAGCACCGGATGCGCCTTGCGAAAGGCAATCATCTGCTTGAAAAAACGAAACAAATCGTCGTTTTTCTCCAGCAGTGACCAATCAAACCAGTTCAGCGCATTATCATGACAATAGGTGTTGTTGTTGCCCTGCTTGCTGTGCCCCACCTCATCACCCATCAAGATCATCGGCACGCCTTGGCTCACCATCAGCACGGCCACCGCATTTTTCACCATCTGCCGGCGCAGCTGAATCACCTGCGGGTCAGACGTCTCGCCCTCTATCCCACAGTTCCAGCTGTAATTGGCGTTCGTCCCGTCACGGTTATCCTCCCCGTTGGCGGCGTTGTGCTTGCGGTTATAGCTGTACAAGTCCATCAACGTAAAGCCGTCATGACAGGTGATAAAGTTGATCGAAGCGCGCGTGCCGCGGGCCATATACATATCCGGTGACCCTTGAATACGCTCGGCAGCTTCCCATACTTGGTCGGGGTCGCCTTTCAGAAAGCGCCGGATGGTATCGCGATACTTGCCATTCCACTCTGCCCAACGCCCATAGGCGGGGAACGACCCCACCTGATACATCCCACCGGCATCCCACGCCTCGGCAATCAGCTTGGTGCGGGCCAGCACAGGGTCATACGCCAAGGACTCAAGCAGCGGCGGGTTGGCCAGCGGCATCCCATTGGCATCGCGGCCCAAAATCGAGGCAAGGTCAAAGCGAAACCCATCGATGTGATATTCCGACACCCAATAGCGCAGACAGTCCAGCACCATCCCCCGCACAGCCGGATGGTTACAGTTGAGCGTGTTGCCTGTGCCGCTGAAGTTGTAATAACGCCCGTCAGGCGTCAGCATGTAATAGGTCTTGTTGTCCAACCCCCGAAAGCTGATGGTCTGCCCGCGGTGATCCCCCTCGGCGGTATGGTTGAACACCACATCAAGGATGACCTCGATGCCGTTTCGGTGCAGGTCGCGTACCAGTGTCTTAAACTCGTCCACCTGCATCCCAAAGCGCCCCATCGCGGCATAACCCGCCTTGGGCGCAAAAAAACCCAGCGTGCTGTAGCCCCAATAGTTGCTCAGCCGCTCCCCACTAAACGGGTTATGGCGGTCATATTCCCACTCGTCAAACTCAAACACCGGCATCAGCTCGACGCAGTTGACCCCCAGTGCCTTCAGATAAGGGATTTTCTCGCGGATGGCGGCAAAGGTGCCCGGGTGCTTCACCCGTGATGACGGGTGACGGGTGAAGCCGCGCACATGCATCTCATAGATAATCAAATCTTCCAACGGGATGTTCAGCGGGCGGTCATCGCCCCAGTCATAGTCGTCATAAGGGATTTGCGCCCGATGCGGATACATATCCTCATCGTGTGAGGTGTCACCCCACACATCCCTGCCGGTAATCTTGCGCGCATACGGGTCAAGCAAAATCTTGGATGGGTCAAACCGATGCCCGCGGTGCGGCTCGTATGGCCCATCCACCCGAAACCCATACTCCACCTGCTCGGGGTCAAGGCCAAACACAATCATCGACCACACATTGCCAATGCGAAACTCTGGCAAAAACGGGATTTCAACCCACGGCGCAGGCTCACCTTTCTGGAACAACACAAGGTTGACCGCCGTCGCATGATAGGAAAATACCGAGAAGTTAATCCCCCCCGGCACAATCGTCGCCCCAAATGGGTACGGCTTACCTACCCGCAAGCCCATCCCCTGATATTGATGCGTCGGATGAAGGTCAATGGGCGAAGGGACGCTGTTCATCAAAGATGTCGCTTTCAGCGCAGGCGCGCCATCGCCTCGTTGCGGTCTTGATAGGTTGGGAACAAATCACCAAAACCGGTGATGTTGAGGATGTCCCACACCTCTTCGCTCATCCCCGCCAACACCATCACGCCAGAACGCTGGTCAATCACCCGATACATCATCAACAGCAGGCGCAGCGCCGCGCTCGACAAATACGTAACACCCGATAGATCCAAAATCAGGCGCGGGTTGTGCGGGGGTATCTGGCTGAGGATTTGCTCGGAGATGCTCGAAGTCAAACTACCAGTAAGTTGGCCCGACAAACATACAATCGTACAGTCCGGGCGATGTTCAATTTCAAGAGACATAAGGACGGCTAACTTTCAGCAATGATTGAACGGAAACGTTTTCTCAGAATTTACCACAGTATAGCACCGCGCAAAATTTTTGACGATAAAGTTTGTTCAAATCCCATAACAACCCGTTGTGCGCCCCATCCGCTTGTGATGAGGCGCACAATCTAACCTTGTGTAAACTACCAAATTAGGCAGGTTGGCCGTCTATCTCCCCGTGAGAACGCCGCGCGCCGTCTCCAGCAGCACATCAGTGGTGGCGAACAGCGCCTCACGGGTCACCGGCACGCGCAGCGTGGGAGCAACCCCCGTGCCCTCGATGTGGATGTTGCCGTCCACGTCGGTCGAGCGCACCACCGTCATCCGCACCGTCACCCCCTCTGGCATCCGAAAATCCTCCACACCCCCGCCAAGGCCCGCCGTGGGATAAAACCCAACCAACTCGGCACGCCCACCAATCGTCATGTTATAGGCAAAGCGCTCACACGCGCTGGCACAATCTGGGCCAATCAGCACTACCACACGCCCCCGATACTGCAAGTCATCCGACGGCGGGTACATGCGCGAATCCCGCCGCGAATCGAAGAAAAACGCGCCGAGGTCTTTGTTGTAGGACGCACGCCGCCCCACCACCGTTTCTTCTTGGAAGAAGTAGGCCGCCATCTGGTCAGCCAAAAAGCCGCTGCCGCCGCCATTCTGCCGCATGTCGATGATTAGGCCGCGCACCCCTTCGTCGTTCATCTGACGAATCATGCGCTCCCACAGCTGAATGGTCAGCAGCTGCGTATCGAAAAAGCTGGTGATTCGGGCATATACAATACCGTCATCCAAGATGCGATACTCCACAGGCAGTTCCCACCCCGTCGAAGGCTCATCAGGCGAATAGAAAAAGCTGTCAAACTCGCGCTCGACCGGCAGAAATACCGTCTGCGCGGCCTGCCCAGGGTTGGCAAACTCGACCCGTACCGGCAGTGAACGCAGCAGCGGGAAGCGTGTTGACCAGCGCATCTGCCCCAACCGCCGATTATGCGGGGTGCTGTAGGTCTCACTCATCGGCATCGTCCGCGTAATCCAGTCGGCAATCGGGCGCTCTTCTATCGCCAAAATCTCAGCCCCCACCTGTATCCCAAAGCGCTCTGCCGGCCCGCCCTCGGTGACAAACACCACATAGCTGCGGCGGTCATCCGTCTCGCGCAGGGCAAAGCCGATGCCGCCCTCCACCGCTGTACGCACACGGTCTACAAACAAAGAGAACGGCGACACATTCACGTGCCCGTCTGGCACGCTCCAGATTAAGTCTGCCAGAGTCTGCAAATACAACTGACGGTTTGCTGTGCGCTCTGCTTCCTCAAAGCGCGGGCGATACTTGCGCACCGCCGCATCCCAATCCAGCTGCTTATACTCATTAAAGGCATACTCGCGGCGGAATTTGTCTATCATGCTGTCAAAGGCTTGTGTATAGCTCTGGTCACTAAAATCAACCAGCGCCGCGCCCTCTGGCTCATACAGCTCGATGTCCTGCACGCGCGAACGGTCAAAGGTGAACGGGTCGGTATCAAGGTTGACCACCGTATAGCCGCGCGGGAGGCTCACAATCGGGTCATCCGCCGTGAACAGCTTGCCATCCGCCCCAAAGCCGACAGGAAAGCCCTGCCCGTCCTCTGGCGCATAGATAATCAGCTTGCCGCCAATCACCTCGCGCAGCATCTCGGGGTTGTCCGAGACCACCGTCGAAGCATAGGCCGTAGACCACCCCCCGCCCTGCTGGTCACGCTTTTCCAGAAACGGGTCGCCCCACACATTTTCCCAATACGCCACCGCAAACACCATCACGCCGCGGTCAGCCTGCCCATCCTGATCCACATCACGCAAACTGCCCTGCGGTTCAATCGGCAAGGCAAGGCTGTAAGTGAACGGTGAGGTATAAAAGTCCGAAGTAATCTGCCCCAGCGCCTGCGACTCGGGGGGGAACAAAAACCCCTCATCCCGATCGACAAACCCCGCCTGATCTTCAAGGATAATCAGCGGCGCAGCAGTCCCCGAAGTAAAGAACGGGTTGGTATACGTCACAGAGCCGCGGATAAGCACTGGTCCACCCTCATCATTGAGGATGTCGGCAGGCGCAAACCCCTGCCCCGCAGCAGGTATCCCCACCACCAACATCCCCAGCATCATTACCCCGATAACGAACCATCCTCGTATACCACGCATCACAAAACAACCTCCTGTGTTCGCTCTGGCAAGCCCCATTATCCCGCTGAGTGCAAAATTTGCGCAATACACCTGTCATGCAAGCTTAATCTTCACTCTTTAGGTATACTTCAAATCAGATTAAGACACGTCAGGGGGTTCTCCATCATGAGCGAATGCGTCGCCATCATCCGTGGGATACCGCACATCCCCTCGGTTACCGAAGTGAACGTCCGCACCGGCCCGGCCACCAGCAACCCACTGGCATTTACCGTGCCGGTTGGCATGGACAGCCTCAAAATCCTCGACATCCAACCCGACGCCGAGGGCAAAGCCAAAGACGGTAAAATCTATCAGTGGTTCAAGCTGGTCTTTCACGGCGGCGCAGTCGGCTGGGTGCGTGATGACCTCGTTGACCTGATCGGCAACTGTGCCGCACAAGGCTATGGCAGCTATGCCCAGCGCACCTTTGCCTTTGCCGTCACACGCACCACCCCCGCCCCAACTCCAGCTGCTGCACCCGCGCCTGCACCTTCTCCTGCGCCAGCCCCCGCACCAGCGCCGGTCAACCCCGCCCCTACTCCCGTCTCACCCGAGGCGCTCAACCCCACCGAGCTAGAGCGTGTGCGCCGCGCCGCTTTCTCCATCACCCATGCCTTTGAGGGCAAAGGCTATCCGGCCTATCAAAATTACGACACCGGCATCGTCAGCTATGGACGCTTTCAGTTTACGTTGGCCGCCGGCAGTTTGGGCACGGTCGTCAAGCGCTACACCGAGCGCTCCGTCACCGCCACCGCCGACGAACTGCGCCGCGATTATCTGCCGCGTGTGATGTCGCGCGATGCCAATCTGCGCGGCGACCTACGCTTCCGCGATTTGCTCATCACCGCCGCTGACGAAGACGTGATGAAACACGTCCAAAACGAGGTAGCCACCGAAGGCTATTGGAATCGGATGCTGTCACTGAGTGCCGAACCACGCGGCATCATGCTGCCGCTCAGCCTTGCCTTGCTGTTCGACATCGCCATCAACTTTGGGGTGATGCACGGGCTGCTGACCGCCGCTGAAAATGAGCTGGGCGTGCCGGCCAAAAGCCGCGTCGGGCAAAATGGCATCACCGAGCAGCAGCTCATCACGCGCGTGGCCGACATCCGCAAACGCAGTCACGATCGGCAGGCCGAGCGCGATAACCTGCCCGGACTGCGCGTGCGCGGGGATTTCTGGGTGGGCCTCGTCGGGCGTGGGGACTGGGCACTGCTGGGTGACGCCGCCGGCAACATCACGGTCAAAGGCCGCCCCCTGCAAGTACGCACCCCCCCCGAGCTGTAACCCCACCCATCACCACAACGCAAAACAGACGGGAATGTCCCCGTCTGTTTTGGTTTACACACGTATCCATCACCCCATCAAAGGGGTCAGGCCGCTGCTGCTGCCATCGGTGTGCGCCGCTCGCGCACAAAGCTGACGACAAGGGTCACCGCCGTCACGACACACACAATCACCGACGTGGTCGCCACCAGCGCCTCGGTATTGGCAAAGCGCGAATAAATCGCCCACACCGCCCAAATGACCACCAGACCATAGGCATAGTCGCGGCGCAGCAGGCTCATCAATACACCCAGCACCCCAGTCACCGCCAGCATAATCACCGCCCACATCCCATCCGCGGGGTCAGCACCACCACCGCGCGCGTCAAGGATAACATAGCTGGCGTTGGCCACGGTCGCGGCGGTAATCCACCCCAGATACAGGCTAAACGGCACATGGATGGCCCACTTGGTCACGCGATCAACCGGATTGCCGCCGATGTCCAACGCAATATAGATGCGCAGCAGCACCAGCAGCAGCCCCACCATCATCACCATGCTGAGCGCAAAGGCGTTATAGTGAAAGCACGTCAGCCACAGGATGTTAAACACCGTGGTCAGCGCAAAACCAAACCCAATCTTGCGCACATGCGGGTTCTGACGCTGTGACGGCAGCGCCTGATAGACGGTAAATGCCAGCAAAAAGCTGTAGATGATGCCCCAGATGCTAAAGGCATAATTGGCCGGAAAATACAGGTTGCTGGTAAAGCGGTTGGCGATTTCGGCGCTGGTCTGCCCGTTTAGTGGCAGCGCCTGCGAGATGAAATTG
>DAOUCZ010000169.1:0-5509 GCA_034431675.1 Anaerolineae bacterium
CCGTACCAGACCAAACCACATCAGGGGTCTTATCCGAAAGCCCATAAGGCGGGCGGTCAAACGCCACCACCCGATAACCGGCCTGCGCCAACGGGTCAATAGTGTAGCGCCATGTAAATACCGACCCGCCAAAGCCATGCAAAAGCACCACCGGCAGCCCATCCACCGGGCCGCGCTCTATCAGATAAATCGACAGCCCATCCACCTCGATGTAACGGGCATCCTCATCCAAAATCGGGCGGGTATCAGCCTGTGCATAACCGGTCGTCTGGTTCGCCAGACCAACCAAAAGCACCCAGAACACTATCACTATTCTCTTCACTGCTTCACTCCTTGGTGCGGGTAACTGACTTAAACGCCGACAGCGTCCGCTCACGCGCCAGCGCATGATCAACCATCGGGGGCGGATACGCCGCAGGGGGGCGCTGCATCGTCCATGGAGCATGGAGATGACGGGGCGATAGCCCACGCAGTTCACCCACCCAGCGCTGGATATAAGCCCCATCAGGGTCGAATTTTTGCCCCTGACTCACCGGATTGAAGATGCGAAAATATGGCTGAGCGTCTGTGCCGGTGCTGGCAGACCACTGCCACCCACCATTATTCGCTGCCGTATCACCATCAAGCAGGTGCTGCATAAACCAGCGCTCCCCCTCACGCCAATCAATCAAGAGATCTTTGGTCAAAAAGCTGGCCACAATCATGCGTGCACGGTTATGCATCCAGCCGGTCTGCTTCAGCTGGCGCATCGCGGCGTCCACCACCGGATAACCGGTCTGTCCCTCCTGCCATGCTGCCAATTCTTCTGGCGCAATGCGCCATGCTACGCCCTCATATTCCGGCTTAAAGCTCTGATGAACAACCTGCGGAAAATGCCACAAGACCTGTATGTAGAACTCCGCCCATATCAGCTCATCCACCCACACATCCACCGACTCACGGGCATCGTCGTTGGAGGCAGCGCGATAGGCCTGCACTGCCGCCTGCCTCACCTGACGCGGAGACAGCAGCCCCCATCGTAGATAAGGCGACAACAAAGATGTACCGCTGTGTGGGTCATCAAACGGGCCAGACAGCCGATTACGCCCATCTCGATAGCCATAAATCCGCTGTGATACAAAGTCATCCAGCCGTTTGCGCGCAGCAGCGACAGTCGCAGGTGGCAGCTGCACAGTCGATCCAAAACCAAGGTCTTGCAGCGAAGGAACAGGCAAGCTCTCTGCCTCATCCAAGGGCATGAACACACCGCGCAGCACGGTGTCAACCGGCTCTGAAAATGGCTTGGGCGTGGCACGCCATTTATTTTTGAACGGCGTAAAAACCGTATAAGGGCTGCCGGTGCCAGTGCGCAGCGCATCAGGCGGCAGCAGCACCCGATCGTGATAGCTGTGCACGATAATGCCGCGCTCCGACAAAGCTGCCTCGACCCGTGCATCACGCCGGCGCGCATAAGGCGTATAATCGCGATTGTAATAAAGCGCTTCGGCCTGCAGCTCTTGTGCCACTGCTGGCACAACCTCAGCCGGCCTGCCCTGCCGAATCAGAAGACGCGCACCATACCCCCGCAAATCACCATCCAGCGCGCTCAACGCCGACAGCATAAACCCCACACGCGGCGCGCCTACCCGCGGCGAGCGCAAAATCGCCGGATCTAGCACATACAAAACTACCACCAAAGCGCCACTTTGCGCCGCATGATGCAGTGCCAGATTATCCTCTAACCGCAGGTCTCGCCGCAGCCATACCAGCACACAGCGAGTGGGGGTCATGGGGTTTCCTCTGCCAGTCGTTCATGCTCTTCTTCGGCCGTCTCGTTGGTCAAGCGCACCGGATGGCGTACGCCCGATCGCGTCGTCCACACCCCCAGACTGCGCTTGACATCAGCAGCAACGCGCAGTGCACCCAACGTCACCCCAGCGGTTGATTGACCCGGAAAGATTGAATCACCCACCAATCTTAGGTTAGGAATGCCGGTACGCGGCCCACGTACCTTGAACAAGGATGTAATCGGAAAGCCGCCCACCATGCCGGCGTGCCGATCGGTATAAAACTGATAAGTGACCGGCGTCCCCGGCAGCACCAGCGTAATCGCATCTCGCAAGCCGGGTATCACCTGCTCCAAAGTGTCGATAATCCGCTGTGCATAGGCGTCTTTACGGGCATAGTAAGCCTCTTTATCCGTATGCAGCAGCTCCCACCACTGATCGACATCGGTATGTGTGGTTACCGTCATAGCCCGTTGACCCAACGGTGCGCGCTCCTCATCCCACGTCGGAGACAGGGATAGAAACAAGCTGCGCGTTTCACCCAAAGGGCCATCTAAGCCGGTCAAGACCTGATGATGGTCGGGGAAACCCTGCGGAAAGACATCTTCTTGCACGCCCAGATGCAGCACAAACGCGCCCCATCCCTTTTTGCGCCCGCGTACCTCTCTCAACAGGGAAGCCGGCGCGGCAGCCCCCAACAGCTCTGCCACATCCCACGGGGTGGTGTTGGCCACCACAAAATCGGCAGAATACAGCGTCTCTTGCTTTGAATGCCGACCATGCTGCGCCCAAACCCCAACCACATGGCCATCGCAAACCTCTAGGCGTGTCACGCGCTGGCGATAAACGATTTCTCCCCCCAGCTCACGCAGCTTATCCACCAGAGTCAGGGCAATCCCACCGATTCCCCCCTTCACGTGATAAACACCCTGACGGGCGAGGTCGAGCGCCGTCGCCCCCCAGATAGCATTCACATGCTTGCTGGTGGTCTGAGCAGAAATCAACAGCTGACCATCCAAGAACCGCACAAATGCCTTGTCCGCCGCCAGACCAAGCCGCTTCACCCAGTCGTATACGGTCATAAAGGCATACGGAATCACCGCAAGGTCAGCAGGGAAAAACTGAAATCCCACCTTGGTCAGCTGCCATAATTCTGCCAGAGAGGTCGGTGGCCACGGCAAGCCCGCTGCCGAAAGCCGCCAGCACAAATCGGCCAGCTTGGCCTGCTGCTCCCAGAACACCTCAGTACCCGGAAACTTGCGCAGCACATCGGCATTATCCCCCGTCAGAGCCACCTCACGGTCAGGCAAATGCACCACCCATGCCGGATCATGCCGCTTCACAGGCCAGTCGATGTCCAGCATCCGCCCGACTACCGCATGAGGACCATGTTCCTGAAAACCGCCGGCAACCGTCGCGCCAGACTCAAAGCGAAACCCTTTGTGCGTCCACGTGCTGGCACACCCACCCGGATACGTCTGACCTTCCAGCACCGTCACGTGATAGCCAGACTGGGCCAGCAGCGCAGCAGTGGTCAAGCCGCCAACGCCAGCACCAATCACCACCACCCTCGATGCAAATCGCTGTCCCACGCCTAACCCCTTTCAACGGCTTGGCGCGTGCGCCAATGCCGATAGAAGAACAGAAATTGCAGCGGAAGGCCATCAAACATCAAACGAGTCAGCACACCTTTCCAACCCGCCTGATGCTCCAATGTTACACGGTCGTGTAGAGCAACGCCCCCTTCGACCGGCTCAAACAAATGCTCATGCCGCCAAAACTTCAGTGGGCCTTTCACCTGCCACTCGATAAACCCATGCAAACCGGCCGGCGGCGCTTCGTGACGCGCCAACCAACGAATCGGCAGCGGCCCAAACCATAACGTAAACTCAAGGTCGCCTTCAGTCAGTGAAGTGCGCCCATCTTGGTGCAGTTGAATAAAGATCGGCGGCGGTGTCAGCTTTGACAGCGCCGCACGGTCTTGATGAAAGGCGTTCAGCTTATCTAGTGTGGTCTTATAGACTGTGCGCTTCTCAAAGACACGCCGCTTGCTGTCTGGCATTGCCTTACCCCCTACCTATACTTATGATGATTCAGAATACAGTATAGGCCTATCACACTAGAAACAGTTGACAATCCGCTGAAGCGTGGGTGAGTTTTACCGCTGGTGCTCAGCTGGCCACAAAGTCACACGCCCCACCATCAGACGGGTTGGCTGTGTCAGGCCCATAATCATCAAACCCATCATTAATCTGGCGTACCCATGTCACCTCCACTAGGCTGCGGTGACTGCCCCGCCCAATCACTCCCACCGGCGCATATAAATATACTGTTGGATTTCCATCATTGATTGGGTCTGGCAAGGTGCGAGTAACAAATACCCACGGGCGCACGGTTAGGCCATCCAGTTCCAGCCGAAACTGCGCCGCATCCAGATAATCGCGCACCTGCTGCTCGGTAGAGGCATACCAACTCCACACAAGGCTAATGCTCTGTCCACCGATGAGTTCCCCCTGCTGCGGCCTACCCCCATACACATTACAAGCCGCAACCACGTTCAATGTGCTCAGCGCGCGCGCCTGTTCTGGGGTCAGCAATGAAGCTCCTGCCGCCCACAGCCGCAGTGTCCCGCCCCCAACCGAGGCAATCAGTGTCCCATCCGGGCTGATGGCAGCATCTCGTACCCCAGGGTGACGCAGTACTGCCAGCGGCAAGCCCCCCCGCACTAACCACACCAATACCGCGCTGTTCTGAGGCGTCTGTCCAATGCCCGCGGCAGCCAACAGGCCGGCACGGGCGTTCATTCCCCACCCATACGCCCGCACATACGAGGCCGGCAGCTCTAGATGCGCCGGTTCAGCTTCTGGCCTCCCTAGCGCAAACGCCGCAAATGCCACCCCATCGCCGGCAGGCAGCACCAATGTGCGGCCATCACTGCTCACCCCAACAGCATGCAGCGCACCGTCCGCTGCCGCCTTTGCAACATCGCTGCTGTAGCCCATCTCTGGCTGACGGGTCACCACGTCAAAAGCGCGCACGGTCTTATCTGGCAAAACCGCCAGCACACGCCGACCATCCGGCGTAAACACCCCATCCTCGGCTTGGTCTACAAGCCGAAAGCTGGTACGCGCCGCCAAGTCATAGACCTCCAGCGCCCCAAATTGAGCCACCCACACCAGCGCCTTGCCATCCGCTGAGACCGCGATGCGCCGCGCATCCAGCGCATAACGCTCCACCTGCTGACCGCTGGTCGTGCTGTAGCCCACCACACCCCCGCGCACCACCACATAAAGCAGTTGGCCCGACGGCGCAAAAGCAAGGTCTGTCGGCGCTTGGTCAAGGCGGATGCGAACAGGCGCGGCCAGCCAGTCAGACACGCGATACAGGTCAATGTCCACCCCATCCACCACCGCCAGCACCGACCCCCCGGGCGACCACAACACCCGATCGGCACGCTTGGCCTGCACCATATACAAGGCAGCATCATCCACATTTGACACCGTCAGACGCTCACGAGCCGGCACATAGCCACCCACCTGCGCATCGGATGTCCCTACCATCAGCACCAGTACCACCATCAACAGAGCACAGCGTATCAGCAGTCTCATTCGCTCACCCTCACACGGCCAAGCAGTACACGGTCGCCCAACACACGCCCATCTGCGCCAAGCACCGGCAAACGCTGACCCGTCACATAGTCATACACCCCAAAAGCCACCACATACAGGCCGCTGCGGCTGTCC
>DAOUCZ010000170.1:0-10831 GCA_034431675.1 Anaerolineae bacterium
CAAGCCGGTGAAAGCACGGTCGATTTCACCGTTGTCGCAACCGCCATCGACTCCACCTCGGTCAGTGTCAAATCACTCACCGACCCCCAAGGCACGTTTGTGCTAGAGCAAAACTACGTCTATGACCTTGTCGATACGCCCGCCCTGCTGCGCCGCTACATCGATCAGGTGATCGAAGTCACCATGGGCGACGGCACGGTCTATACCGGCACGCTGCTCAGCGGCTCTTACGACATCATCCTGCGCCAAGCCGATGGGCAGGTGGTGGTGCTGCGCCCGTCCGAGGCGCGCGATGTCCGCTTCCCCTCGCTGCCCGATGGCCTCATCACCCGCCCAACCCTGCGCTGGCTGATGGACAGCGAACGCGGCGGCCAGCAGCAGCTCGAGCTGCGCTACCTATCTGGCGGGCTGTCGTGGACGGCTGATTACAACATCACGCTGGGCGAGGGCAACACCAACCTCGACATCAACGGATGGGTGACGGTCACCAACACCAGCGGCACGGGCTTCACCAATGCCCAGCTCAAGCTGGTGGCCGGCGATGTCAACCGGATTGTGGAAAACTATGCCATGGATATGGCCATGCCCGAAATAGCCATGGCCCGCGCCGCCCCCACCCCACAGGTCGAGCAGCGCGAATTCTTTGAATATCAGCTGTACGAGGTAGCCCGCCGCGTCACGCTGGGCAACAACCAGACCAAGCAGGTCGAGTTTGTCAGCCGCACCGGCGTGCCCGCCAACACCTTCTATGTCTATAACGGCTCGATGGGCTTCTATGGCTATAACTACCCCATCAGCGACCAATATTATGGCAACAGCGGCGTCACCACCGTCGGCACGTATCTCGAATTCAGCACCGCCGCAGAAGGCGGCCTTGATGCCGACCTGCCGCAGGGGCGGGTGCGCGTGTATCAAAAAGATACCGACGGCGCGGCCCTGCTGATTGGCGAAAACACCATCAACCACACCCCCAAGGGCGAGAAAATCCAGCTGTACCTCGGCAACGCCTTTGACCTCGTCGGCGAGCGCACCCAGCTGACCTATCAGATGATTAGCAGCAACGTCGTCCAAGAAACCTACCAGATCCGCCTGCGCAACCGCAAAGACTCCGAAACGGTCGAAATCCGCGTGCCAGAAGTCCTCTATCGCTGGAGCAACTGGCAAATCCTCGAAAGCTCGCACGAATACACCAAAACCGACAGCAGCAGCATCGAATACCGCGTGCAAGTGCCGCCACAGGGCGAAACGGTCATCACCTATACCGTGCAGTACACCTTCCCGCGCTAAGGCCGCCTCTGTCCACTTCTCCCCTGCCGCCATCACACCGGCGGGGGAGAAGCCCCCCTCAGCTCGCGCGGACATGGTATAATCAAACCGCACAGGTGTTCAAGGTTTGAGGCACATGGCCAAAACGCGCAGCAAGTTTGTTTGTTCGAATTGTGGAAAGCAATCGCCCGGCTTTTTGGGGCGCTGCCCCTCCTGCGGGCAGTACAACACCTTTCAAGAAGTGACCGAAGAGGTGAAAAAGGCGGCGGTGCAAGAGCGGCGGCTGATGAATGTGCCGCGCAGTGTGCCGCAGCGCCTCGCCGAGATTAGCAACGACACCGGCGAGCGCTACACCGTCCCGATGGGGGAGCTGAACCGCGTGCTGGGCGGCGGGCTGGTGCCCGGCAGCATCACCCTGATTGGCGGTGAACCGGGCATCGGCAAAAGCACCCTGCTGCTGCAATCCAGCGGGATGCTGGCCAACAGCATCGGCACGGTGCTCTATGTCAGCGGCGAGGAATCGGCAGCACAGATTAAGATGCGCGCCGACCGCCTTGGCCTCACCGCCCATGACCTGTATCTGCTGACCGAGACCAAGCTGGAAGACATCTTTGAGCATGTCACCCGCCTCAACCCGACCGTGCTGATTATCGACTCGATACAGACCACCTATACCGAAACCATCGAAGGCTCACCCGGTCTGGTCAGTCAGGTGCGCGAATGCGCCTCGCGCCTTCAGGGGTTGGCCAAATCATCGGCCATCAGCGTATTTCTTGTCGGCCACGTGACCAAAGAGGGCACGATTGCCGGCCCGCGCGTGCTGGAACACATCGTCGATACTGTGCTGTATCTGGAAGGCGACCCGTTTCAGGCTTTTCGCCTGCTGCGCAGCGTCAAAAACCGCTTTGGCGCCACCAGCGAGGTCGGCGTGTTCGAGATGCAGGGGGCGGGCATGGTCGAAGTCCCCAACCCGTCTGAGGCCTTCCTTGCCGAGCGTGTGGTCAATGCGCCCGGCTCGGCCATCGCGGTCACCATGGAGGGCACACGCCCCCTGCTGGTCGAGCTGCAAGCCCTAACCAGCCCGACCCCCTATGGCAACCCACGCCGCACCCCCAACGGGGTCGATATGAACCGTCTGCTGCTGTTGAGCGCAGTGCTGACCAAGCGCTTTGGCCTGCGCCTCTCGGAACAAGACATCTTTGTCAACGTGGTGGGCGGCCTCAAAATCAGCGAGCCGGCCTCTGACCTTGCTATGGCGGTGGCGATGGCCTCCAGCTATTACGATACACCGCTGCCCGCCGACATGGTGCTGATTGGCGAGGTCGGCTTGAGTGGCGAAGTGCGCGCGGTCAGCCAGCTGGGGGCGCGCCTCAACGAAGCGGCCAAAATCGGCTTCAAGCGCGCCTTAGTGCCGCGCCTGCGCCGCCCGCTCGACGGCCTGCCCGCTGGGTTAGAGGTGCTGCAAGCGCGCAGTGTTGGGGATGCGCTGAAGCTGGCCGGCATGGGCAAATAAACCGCAAAAGCGCGGCAAAATCGGGTACAATAGGCCCAAACAAGGCCTTTATAACAGGATTTTTTGCCATGACCGCCCGTTCCATCCGCATTTTGATTGCCAAGCCCGGCCTCGATGGGCACGACCGTGGAGCCAAGGTGATTGCCCGCGCCCTGCGCGACGCCGGCTTCGAGGTCATCTATACCGGCCTGCGCCAAACCCCCGAGATGATTGCCGAAGCGGCCCTTCAGGAAGACGTGGACGTGGTCGGCCTAAGTATCCTCAGCGGCGCGCACCAAACCCTCGTCCCCATCATCCGTCAGACGATGGACGCGCGCGACCTTGCCGATGTGCCGCTGATTTTGGGCGGCATCATCCCAGAGCAAGACCACGAGCAGATGCGCCAAGCCGGCGTCAGCGCCATTTTTGGCCCGGGCGCATCGACCACCGAAATCGTCGAGTCCATTCGGCGCATCGTTAGCGAACGCGGGGAACATACCGCGTGAACACCGCACCAGAACTTGCGCGCGGGGTGCTGAGCGGTAGCCGCCGCGCCCTTGCCCGTGCCCTCACATGGATCGAAAACGCTCATCCCCACGCCCCCGCCCTGCTGTCTCTGCTCTATCCGCACACTGGTCGGGCATGGGTGATTGGCATCACCGGCGCGCCCGGCACTGGCAAATCGTCGCTGGTGACCGCTATGGCCCAAGCCTATCGTCAGCGCGGGCAAACCGTCGGCATTGTGGCCGTAGACCCGACCAGCCCGTTTACCGGCGGCGCTATCCTCGGCGACCGCATCCGTATGCGCGACCTGAGCGGCGATGACGGGATTTTCATCCGCAGCATGGCCACGCGCGGCAGCCTCGGCGGGCTGGCCCGCCCCACCCGTGACGCCATCCGCGCACTGGATGCCGCCGGCTTTGACCTGATTCTGGTCGAAACCGTCGGGGCAGGACAGAGCGAAGTAGACATCGTGCGGGCCGCCCACACCACGCTGGTGGTCGAGGCCCCCGGCCTCGGCGATGATGTGCAGGCCATCAAGGCCGGCATCCTCGAAATCGCCGATGTGCTGGTGGTCAACAAAGCCGACCGCCCGGGCGCTGAGAATACTGCCCGCGCCCTGCGCGCCATGCTCGAACTCGGCCACCCGACCAAACGCGCTGCCACGGTCAATCACCACGGCACATCCATGACGGTCGAAACCGCCCCAAGCCCATCCCACACCCTCGACGACTTCTGGATGCCGCCGGTGGTGCGCACCGTCGCATCACGCGGGGGCAGCGGCGGCACAGACGGCCTGCCCGACCTGCTTGAAGCCATCGACGCCCACCGCGCCTTTCTGGCCGGCGGGCAGCGTCTGCAATTGCGCGAGCAGGCCCGCCTAGAGGCCGAGCTGCGCGAGCGCGTGCTGTATGGGGTGATGCAGCGCCTTGAACAAGCCATCCCACCCGAGCGCATCCACGCGCTGGCCGCACAGGTACAGGCCCGCCAACTCGACCCGCAGCACGCCGCCGACAGCCTGCTGGACGCCGCCGATGTCATGTAAGACCCCCGCTTCCAACCCCGTCAGAAGGGGCAGAACCATATCAGATAGGATACCCCTCTCATGACCCATAGCAAACCAATCACCGTGACCGATGCAACTTTCGAGCAGGACGTGGTCAACGCTGATCTGCCCGTTCTGGTCGATTTCTGGGCCGAATGGTGCGGCCCATGCCGCATGGTTGCCCCCATCCTCGATAAGCTGGCCGCCGAATATGCCGGCAAGGTCATCATCGCCAAGGTCAACGTCGATGAAAACCCGGCGCTGGCACAGGGCTTTCAGGTGATGAGCATCCCCAACTTGATGATGATTAAGCAGCGCACCATCGTGTTCAATCAGCCCGGCGCACTGCCAGAGCCAGCCCTGCGCAACCTGCTCGATCAGTTGGTCGCGCTGGAGCTGCCCGCCGAAACCAACAAACCCTCCCAGAACTAGCCCACCTTTTCAGCTGCTTGCCTCTGTGTGGGTGAAGCCCCACGCAGAGGCAGGTGGATTCCTCACCGCCGGATGCCGCCCCCTGCCCCCTATGCTCACCGTCGAAGACCTGCGCCGCGCCCTCCACATCACCCCTTTTGACCCCACCCCCGCCCTGCTGGCGATGTCGCCCGCAGGCCGCGAAGGCCGCCGCAGCGACCCGCCACCGCGTCAAGCTGGGGTGCTGGCCTTGGTGGTCGGGCAAGGCGGCCCATCCGACCCGCTGCATCTGGTGCTGACGCGCCGCACCGAGCGCCTGAACGGCCACAGCGGCCAGATGAGCTTCCCCGGTGGCCGGCGCGAAGAGGCCGACCCCGACTTCTGGCATACCGCCCTGCGCGAAACCACCGAAGAGCTGGGTATCCCCACCGACGGCATCACAAACCTCGGCCCGCTGACCCCGCTGTACATCCCCCCCAGTCACTATGATGTGTTCCCGTGGGTCGGGCATCTGTCGGGCCTGCCAGCCTTTGCCCCCAACCCCGACGAAGTGGCCGCCGTGCACCTTGCCCCGCTGGATGCGCTGCTTGACCCCACTTGCAAACAGACCGTTGACCTCACCCTACCGGGCGGGCACATCCGCAGCGTGCCGGCCTATCTGCTGTGCGGGCAGGTGGTGTGGGGCGCAACCGCCATCATGCTCAGCGAGCTAGAGCACCGCCTGCGCGCCAGCCTATAACAAATCCCACACTTTCCCACATAACTGCGTGCAATTTATGCGCCGATGGGCTACCATCGGAAGTGTAACAGTGGCTGTGCCGTCGTAATTCTCTCACCCTAAGGTTGCCCCTTATGCGAATCTACACCTACCGCCGTCGCAGGCGCTGGTCTCTGCCGTTTGCCGTGGTGCAGGGGGTGATTGCCGGTGTGCTGGTCTGGGGGGTGGGGATTGTCAACCAATGGCTGAACCCGCCGCCCGAACGCCCCGCCAGCACCGAGCTGGCCGCGGCGCTGCGCGCATTCGGTCAAGGCGACCTTGACGGCGCGATTGCGGCAGCAGAGCGCGCCTTTGCCAGCCAACCGCAGTGGCCGCCGGCGGCCCTGTTGATGACGCGCGCGTTGGTCTATCGCAGCTATGCCGATTATGACGGCGCGCCCGACCGACGACGCGCCCTAGAACTCACACAGGCGGCCCTCGAGGCCCACCCCGACGACCCCGATGCGCTGGCCGCGCGCGCCTTTGCCCTGCATGCCGACGGGCGTTCGCTGGAGGCCTATCGCTTGGCCGAGCGTGCCCTGCGCCGCGATGCCCGCCACACCTTCGCCCGCCTGACGCTGGGGCTGTCTTATGCCGGCGTTGGCGCGTTTGAGCGCGGCCTCAGCGAGGTGCGGCAGGCCGTCCGCGCTGGTGATTACCCCTTCGATGCGCTGCGGGCACTGGCGGTGGTGCAGTCGGACAGCGGGCGCTACCGTGAGGCCGCCGCCTCCATCGATCAAGCCATTGCGGTCAACCGCACGGTGCTTGCCCCTCATTTCGAGCGGGCGCTCTATGCCCTACAAATCGGCGACAGCGGCGCGGCCAACACGGCCTATCTGCGCGTGCTGGCGCTGGACGCCAACAACGTCAAAGCCCGCCTGCGCCTGTGCGAACTCAACTCGACCCTGCGCCGGCGCGAGGACGCGCTGCGCTACTGCCAAGAGGTCACCACCCTTGCCCCCGGGTGGGCAAAAGGCTGGCACGCACTGGGACGCGAATACTTTTTGCACGGCGATTTTGTACAGGCTCAGACCACGCTCAACCGCTGCTCCACCCTAGAAGTGATGCAGGGATTAGCCCCCGCACAGCGCACCTTTGAATGCTGGCATCTGCAAGGGCTAGCCGCAGAACTCAACGGGGACTGCGCGGGATGGGTCGCCACCTATAACGAGTTCCGCACTATGGCCAGTGCCTTCCGCGAGACATGGGTCTATCCGCCAGAAGGGCCGGCGGCCTGCGCCCAACAAACCACCCCCTAGGCGCACACCAAAAAGCGGCACAGGTGTCTGTGCCGCCCATCTTAACCGATTTAGGGAGATAACCCGATCCGGTGCGCGGGTTAGGCCTCGTCCTCGCCGACCGACGCATCCTGCGGCGCGCCCTCGCCATTGACCGGCACGACCTCGTCTTCATCATCATTGCTCAGCAGGGCCAGACCAACCGCCTCATCATCTTTGGCAAGGCGAATGACCATCACCCCCTGCGTATTGCGCCCGGTCTCGCGGATTTCGTTGAGCGAGGTGCGCAGCACCTGCCCCTGCTTGGTCAGCACCACCACCCCGTCTTCCTCGGTGATGCAGCGCACAGCCACCACTGGGCCGGTCTTTTCGTTGCGCGAGATGGTGCGGATGCCAAGCCCATAGCGCCCCTGCGTGCGATATTCTTCCAGCAGGGTGCGCTTGCCAAACCCGTGACGGGTGAGCACAAACACGTGCGTATGCCCTTCGCCGATCACGTCCAT
Organism: Anaerolineae bacterium; assembly: GCA_034431675.1. Lineage (GTDB taxonomy): Bacteria > Chloroflexota > Anaerolineae > Aggregatilineales > Phototrophicaceae > Flexicrinis. The sequence goes on from DAOUCZ010000170.1 coordinate 7,214, forward strand.
GCCGGCCACGCGATCATCCTCGTCAAGCCGGATAGCGTTCACGCCGCCGGCAGCGCGTCCCATCGTGCGCACACTGGTCTCGTGAAACCGAATGCACTGCCCGTTCTCGGTGGCGATGATGACGTCCTGCCCGCCGTCGGTATACTTGGCCCAGTTCAGAGCGTCATCTTCGGCAAGGTTCATCGCAATCAGGCCGGTCGAGCGGATGTTGGCAAACTCGGACAGCTCGACGCGCTTGATTTTGCCGGCACGGGTGCACAGCACAAAATAGGCTTCGCTGCCCTCTGGGCGGGCAAACGTCTCCACGTTAATCACCGCGGTGATGCGCTCATCCTGCTCCAGCGGCAAAAAGCTGTGAATCAGCAGGCCTTTGGCCGCGCGCGTGCTTTCGGGGATGCGATAGGCCTTCTGGCTGTAGACCTTGCCGCGCGTGCTAAAGAACAGGATGGTATCAAGGCTGCTGGCAGCGAACACATTGCGCAGCATATCCTCTTCTTTGGTGGCCATGCCGTTGACGCCCTTGCCGCCGCGCCGCTGCTGTTTATATTCGCGGGCCGGCACGCGCTTGATATAGCCATTTTGCGTCAGGCTGATGACGACTTCTTCCTCGCGGATGAGGTCAGCCTCATCAAATTCGGCGTTGCCAAATTCGATCAGGGTGCGGCGGGCATCGCCATATTTCTCTGACACATCGATGATGTCGTCGCGGATGACGCCGCGAATCTTGGCCGGCGAGGCAATCAGCTCTTCCAGATAGGTGATGCGGGCCTGCACCTCGGTATACTCATCGGTGATTTTCTGGCGCTCTAGCGCGGCAAGACGGCGCAGCTGCATCTCCAAAATCGCGTCGGCCTGCGGCTGAGTCAGCTCAAAGCGGCTCATCAGCTGGGTGCGCGCATCTTCGGTATCAGCGGCGCTGCGGATGGTTTGGATGATGGCATCAAGGCTCGAAAGCGCCTTGAGCAGCCCTTCCAGAATGTGGGCGCGCGCGCGCTTTTTGTCCAGCTCATATTGCGAGCGCCGCACAATCACCTCGTAGCGGTGCTCGATGAAAATCATCAGCGCACGCTTCAGGCTGAGGGTGCGCGGTTCACCATTGGTCAGCGCCAGCATTTGGATGCTGAAGGTGGATTGCAAACCCGTATATTTATACAGGCGGTTGAGCAGGGTGGCCGGCTGTGCCCCACGCTTCAGCTCAATCACAAGGCGCTGGCCGTTGCGGTCAGATTCATCGCGCAGGTCACGCACGCCGTCCAGACGCCCCTCGCGCACCAGCGACACAATTTTCTCGATGATGCCCACCTTGCTGACCTGATACGGGAAGCTGGTGAACACCAACCGAAACGCGCCCTCGCGACTCTCTTCCAACTCATGGGTGGCGCGCATCACCACACGGCCCTTGCCGGTGGCATAAGCCTCTTTCAGCTCCTCATTGGCAATCACCTTGCCGCCGGTGGGGAAGTCTGGCCCTTTCACAAACTGCATCAGGTCATCCACCGTGACCTCATCCACCGTGTCATAGTGATCCAGCAGATAAGTCACCGCCTGCGCCAGCTCGCGCAGGTTGTGTGGCGGGATATTGGTGGCCATCCCGACCGCAATACCCGAAGCGCCGTTAGCCAGCAGGTTGGGGATGCGCGCCGGCAGCACGTCTGGTTCTTGCTGCGTGCCGTCGTAGTTGTCGCTAAAGTTGACCGTGTCCATGGTGATGTCTTGCATCAGCTCTTCGCCCACCTGAGACATACGCGCCTCGGTGTAACGCATCGCTGCTGGGCTGTCACCATCCATGCTGCCAAAGTTGCCCTGACCATCCACCAGCATATAGCGCAGGCTGAAGTCTTGGGCCATGCGCGCCATCGCGTCATAGGCTGCGCTGTCGCCGTGCGGGTGATACTTGCCCAGCACCTCACCGACGATACGGGCCGATTTTTTGTAGGCCGTGCCGGCGCGGATGCCCATGTCGTACATGGCATACAAAATGCGCCGGTGGACAGGCTTGAGGCCGTCGCGGGCGTCGGGCAGGGCGCGCGCCACGATCACGCTCATGGCGTAATCGAGAAAGCTGCCGCGCATTTCCTCGTTGATGTTAATCGCTCGCACACTGCCGATAGAGAGGGCAGAGGCGCTGACGCCGTCGGTATTGTCGGCGGGCGCGGCGTCGCCCTCTGGCAGGGATGCGTCGTCGAATTCCATGGTGTGGCCTCGTTCAGACTGGTTGTGGAGACTGATGCAGGGGTAACGCGGCGGAGTGCACAACACTACCCGCACACGCGGGGCGTTTTGCCCCATAATCACCGCTTATTTTAGCACAAATCCACCAAAAATGCGAGATTCTGCCCCCCACACCCCACAAGCGTAGGGGGATAGCCGTCATAGGCTGTGGGGCGTGCAGGGGCGCGTTTTGCACGCCTCACAGCGTTCTGCCCGCCCCGCGATGCTGTGCAGTAGTCAGGTCGGCGCGATATGCGCTATAATGCACCCAAAGGCACTCCGTATGATTGTGAAGCGACTGTGTGACGCGCGCCTTTTTGAGGAAAAAGTCCCTTGGACATCGACCCTAGTACTGCGCTGGTTCTCCTCGTTGTGTTGATGGGTTTCCATGCGCTGGTGGCCCTTGCCCACGGCGCACTGGCCAACGTCCGCATCTCAGCGGTGCGCGAGCAAGCCGAAAGCGGCAGCAGACGCGCCCGCCGCCTGCTCAAATTAGCCGATCAACCCGACCAAATGCGCCTGACCTATCTGCTGGTCACCACCACCTTGCAAGTGGCCATCACCGGTCTGGCCATCCTCAACATCACCACCCCTGCCCTCACCCCCGACGGCCTGCCCCCTTGGCTGGCCTACACCCTCACCGCCATCCTCACCATCACCGCCACCTTGGTTGTGGGCGAGTTGGTGCCCGAAGCCTTCGGGACACTGTATGCCGACCGGCTCGCTGCGCCCATGTCCGGCGTGCTGCGCACCCTGCTGGTCATCTGCCGCCCGTTCATCTCGGTCATGACCGCCTTCAGCCGCGTGATTTCGGCCACCTTTGGCGGCGATGACCTCGTCAACCGCGTGACCGAAGAAGAAATCATGACACTGGTCGATGCCGCACACACCGGCGGGACGATCGAAGAAGGCGAGCGCGAGATGATCGACTCGGTGCTGTCGCTCAACCAGACCCAAGCCAGCGAGCTGATGGTCCCGCGCATCGACATCGTGGCCGTCGAGCAGTCCACCCCGCTCGACTCGCTCGATCGGGTGTTCATCCAGTCTGGCTATTCGCGCCTGCCGGTCTACGAGGGCACGATCGACAACGTGCGCGGGATTTTGGTGGCCAAAGACCTGCTGATGGCGCATCAAGCCGCCAACCGCGCCCGTTACAAAACCGCCAGCGACCTGATGCGCCCCGCCCACTTTGTGCCTGAATCAAAGCCGGCCAATGAACTGCTCAAAGAGATGCGCCAAAAGCGCGTCCACATCGCCATCGTGCTGGACGAATACGGCGGCACTGCCGGCCTGCTGACCATCGAAGACCTGATCGAACAAATCGTCGGCGACATCCGCGATGAGTATGACGACGACGAAGAGGCCGAATGGCGCGAGATGGGCGAAGATGAATATCTGGTCGAAGGC
>DAOUCZ010000171.1:0-73225 GCA_034431675.1 Anaerolineae bacterium
ATTGTAATCGACTGTAACCGCGGATATGGTGACTATGGATACACTCGCGACGAGTTACGGGGCACTTGGCACGGTGAACGGAACAACCAAATTTATCTCCAGCACCTTGGTTGGTGGGTTGTGGACGGCAGTTTCCCCTGCGCTTGGTTTCGGGTTGGCCGCGATGCTGATGCTGGCCGGTACTGTGATGCTGGGCAGGTTATCTGCTAAGCGTGCATAGTTAGGTATCTCTCTTGATGATTGGGTGTATGATCGCACGTTTGACCTCGATCGCTGGCTGGTCTGCTGCCATGCCGTGCGCCCGCGCCAAGGCCGCCGCAGCATGACACGCCGCCCCATCGCTCCCGCCAATTTGTCTCTGACAGCTGTCGGCGGAGAAGGTTAATTTGTACAGGCTATCCCTCATCCTTAGTGGTTCACTATGCCCACACCCCTGTTAGCCACCAAGCTCCATATCCCGCCGCTGCGTCCGTCGCTGGTGCGGCGCGCTCGGTTGGTCGAACGGTTAGATCACGGTCGTGCCCGCAAGCTGACGCTGGTTTCCGCCCCGGCGGGTTTTGGCAAGACCACCCTCGTCACCGAGTGGCTGGCCGACTGCGGTTGCCCCATCGCGTGGGTGTCGTTGGATGAGCGTGACGCGGTGCTGGGCGGCTTTTTGACCTATCTCATCGCCGCGTTGCAGACCATTCAGCCAGAGATCGGAGGCGTGGTTTTAGATGCGCTGCAATCGCCGAATCCCACGCCAATCGAAACCACCTTGACCGCGCTCATCAACGAAATTAACCGGGTCTCAGCCCGATTCATTGTCGTCCTTGACGATTACCACACGCTCGACAGCCCCGACGTAGACGGAGCGCTGACGTTTCTGCTCGACCATCTGCCGCCGCAAATGCACTTGGTCATCGCCACCCGCGAAGACCCGTCGCTCCCGCTGGCACGCCTGCGCGCCCGCAACCAACTGACCGAGGTACGCGCCGCCGACCTGCGCTTTACGCTGGACGAAGCCGCCGATTTCCTCGGTCAGGGTATGGGGCTGGCGCTGGGCGCGGCAGACATCGGCGCACTGCAAGCCCGCACTGAGGGCTGGATTGTCGGTCTGCAACTGGCCGCTCTCGCGCTGCAAGGCTCACCCACCGCCCAACACGGCATGGACGTCACCGGCTTCATCCAAGCCTTCAGCGGCAGCCACCGTTTCGTGTTGGATTATCTGGTCGAAGAGGTTCTCGACCGCCAGCCGCTGCACATTCAGCATTTTTTGCTGTCCACATCCGTCCTTGACCGTCTGTGCGGTCCGCTGTGCGAGGCTGTAACCGACAGCGTCGACCTGTCTGGTCAAGCGATGTTAGAATACTGCGAACAAGCCAACCTGATGCTTATCCCACTGGATGACCAGCGTCAGTGGTATCGCTATCACCACCTATTTGGCGAGGTGCTGCGGGCGCGCTTGATGAAAACTCTGCCAGAGCAGGTGATCGCGCTGCACCAGCGCGCCAGCGATTGGTACGCGCAAACGGGGTTGTTCGCTGAGGCCATCCACCACGCCTTCGCCGCCGAGGATTTTGAGCGGGCGGCAGCGCTGGTGGAACGGGCCTGGCCATCCATCCGCCAGACGCGGCAGGAGGCGATCTTCCGCCCGTGGGTGAAGGCGCTCCCTAATGACCTCATCCGCCAGCGGCCTGTCCTGAGCGTCATCTGTGCTTGGGCGCTGCTCGACGCGGGAGAATTCGACGCGGTGGAAGCCCGCCTGCGCGATGCAGAACGCCTATTGGATACCTCGTCCGAAGATTACGTGGTAATTGATGAGCAGCAATTCCAGTCGCTGCCCGCTGCTGTCGCTAACGCCCGTGCCTACCGCGCCCAAGCCCTGAACGACCTCCCCGGCACAGTGCGCTATACGCGGTTGGCACTGGATCTGCTGGCCGCAGACGACTATTACGAACGCGGGACAACGGCGGCGCTGCTGGGGCTGGCCTACTGGGCGTCAGGTGACCTAGAGTCCGCTTATGACTCGTTTGCGCGCGGCCTTGACGACCTAGAGCGTGGCGGCGGAATCCTCATCCGCATGGGCGGGACGATCGTCCTCGCGCATATTCGGTCGGCACAGGGGCGGCTGCACGCAGCGGCAGACGCCTACCGCCAGTCCCTTCAGCGTTCGACCGCGCACGGTGAACCCCTGCTCAAAGGCACGGCAGAGATGTACCTCGGCCTCGCGGACATCTCCCTCGAACATGGCGAGGTCGCACAAGCCGAAGCCCACCTCGCCAGCGGCGCAAATTTGCGCCAGCGCGCATCGCTGCCGGGGTATGACTATCTGTGGTGCATGGTCGAGGCGCGGCTCAAACTGGCGGCAGGGGATTTAGACGCCATGTTCGCACTCATGCACGAGGCCGAACACCTGTACTATCGCAGCCCGATCCCTGACGTACGACCCGTTTCAGCGATGCGGGCGCGGTTGTTGCTGCTGGCTGACCGGCTGCCAGAGGCGCTGGCATGGGTGCGCGGGCGCGGCCTGTCCGCCGATGATGACCTGAGCTACCTGCGCGAATATGAACATTTTACCTTAGCGCGGATTCTGTTGGCGCAGCATCGGAAGGATGGCGGGCCGCAGCCGTTAGCCGATGCCCAACGGCTCTTAACGCGCCTATTCGACGCAGCAGAAGCGGGCGGGCGCATCGGGAGCATCATCGAAGCGCGGATGCTGCAAGCGCTGGCGCTGGACTCCCGCGGCGATACCCCCGCCGCGCTGAAGTCGCTGTCGCACGCCCTGACTCTCGCTGAACGTGAAGGGTATTTTCAACTGTTTGTGGATGAAGGCCGCCCGATGGCTGCGCTGCTGGAAAAAGCCGCCGCACATCGTCTGTCGGCTTATGCCGGTAAACTGTTGGCGGCGTTCGACACACCCAGCGCCCCAGCGCCTCGCTCAGTCACACTGCCCGCGCTGATTGACCCACTGAGTGAGCGTGAATTAGAAGTACTGCGCCTGCTCAAGACCGAGCTGTCAGGACCAGAAATCGCTGACCTGTTAGGCGTCGCCCTCAGCACCGTCCGTACCCATACCAAGCACATCTACGACAAATTGGACGCCACCAACCGCCGGGCAGCCGTCAACCGCGCCGAAGCGCTCGGCCTGATCTAAACCGATCCCAAAATCATCACATCTGGGGATGACGCCTCCCCACATCGGTTTATACCCTGTGTTCAACGTCAAGCAGCATCAGCGTCCACGTTTTGGGCCGACGCAGCGCGCAGGGGGCACAGCATGCACGACAGCACACACGACTCAGCGGGTTACAGGTTGTGCCTCAAAGGACACCACGACGGGTTTGATGGCCTGAGCCTGACCCGTCACAGCGACGGCACGACCACGCTGTATGGCGTGGTTGATCAAGCCGCACTGCATGGCGTCCTCAGGAAAATCCGAGATACCGGAATCGTGTTGATTTCGGTATCGCGCGTTGAACCCGGCCATGACGCTAACGCATCAACAGGAGCATAACGGTGGAAAACGCAATCCCTCTTACGGCAGACAAGCAATCGCCACGTTCAGCGCGCCCCTCACGTGGGGAACGCTGGGTAACGGCCGGACTCATCCTGTTGGCGGTCATCCCAGTGTTGGCGGGCGCGGTGCGTGTCGGCCAGCTCACCGTGGCCGCCGACACCACGCCTATCACCCCGCAGAACGAACGGTTTTTTGCGTCGCCGCTGCCGGTCATCCTGCACATCATCGGCTCAAGTGTGTACGCGTTGCTGGGGGCGTTCCAATTTGCGCCGACCTTCCGCCTGCGCCACCCACGCTGGCACCGCCGCACCGGGTGGCTGCTCGTCCCTTGCGGTCTGGCCGCCTCGCTGACTGGGCTGTGGATGGCGCATTTCTATCCGTGGCCTGCTAACGACGGCTATATCCTCTACGTGATGCGCCTGTTTTTCGGGTTACTCATGACGCTGGCGCTGGTCTTGGCAGTGATAACCGTCTTACAGCGTAAATTCGCCCCTCACGGCGCTTGGATGGTGCGCGCCTACGCCATTGGTATGGGCGCAGGGACGCAGGTGCTGACCCAGATTGTGTGGGTGCTGTTGGTCGGCACATCGGGCGAGCTGGCGCGCAATGTGGTGATGGGCAGTGGGTGGGTGATTAACCTGCTGATTGCCGAGTGGGTCATCTACCGGCGGCTAACCCGCCCCCAGCGCAAAAGCGCACGTGCCGCCAACCGGACATGAACCGAAATTAGGGAGTCATTACCATGAAAGCTATCCTCTTTAACGAATACGGTTCGCCCGATGTCCTACGGCTGGCCGAGGTCGAAAAGCCGACGCCCAAACCCGGTGAAGTCTTGGTCAAAGTTCACGCCTCGTCCGGCAACGCGCTGGACTGGCACATCATGCGCGGTGAGCCGTTTCTTGCCCGGTTGGAATACGGCCTACGCCGTCCCAAGCGCCCGTTTTTGGGCGCAGACCTTGCCGGGACGGTCGAGGCGGTTGGCGCGGGTGTGACATCGTTCAAGCCCGGCGATGCGGTGTTTGGTGAGGTGTTCCATACCGGGCTGGGCGCGTTCGCTGAGTTCGTGTGTGCACCAGAGTCGGCGTTGGTCTTAAAGCCGGAAAACCTCTCGTTTGAGCAGGCAGCGGCGGTCCCGCTGGCAGCACTGACCGCGCTGCAAGGGCTGCGCGACAACGGACGTATCCATGTCGGTCAACGGGTGCTGGTCAACGGCGCGTCGGGTGGGGTCGGGACGTTCGGCGTTCAGATTGCCAAGGCACTCGGCGCGCATGTCACCGCCGTGTCCAGCGGACGCAACCTCGATCTCGTACGCTCTATCGGCGCAGATGAGGCCATCGACTATCAGTGTGAGGATTTTACGCGCAGTGCCGGACGCTATGACCTGATTTTGGATGTCATCGGCAACCACGGGGTCTCAGCGCTCAAACGGACACTGACGCCGCAGGGGATCGCCGCCATCGTCGGGTTTACCACCCTGCCGCGCATGTTCGAGCATCTGGTCATCGGCCCGCTGATGTCTAGGCGCGGCGGGCAAACCGTCGGGATGATGGGGACGGTCAAAAGCAGCACGGACGACCTGCGACTATTGGCAGACTGGCTGAGGACTGGAAAAATCGCGCCGGTCATCGACCGCTGTTACGCCCTAGACCAAGCGGTGGACGCCATGCGCTACCTTGAGACCGGGCGTGCTAGGGGTAAGGTTATCATCACCGTTGGGCTACCTTGATAAAAAGCAAAGCTAGGGCATGTCTGTAAACTATAAACACCGGACGATTGTGTAGTTAACCATCTACGCAAACAGCAGAACTGAAGCGGTTGACGGTGCAAGTCGGGGTCGGCCTACTGCGCCCCCACAGCCTGCCAACGGGAGATGGCTAGAGCGGGCTTTACGGCGCTGCCGCCACTGCTTCTGGCGCAGTCAGGCGTGCCAGCACCGCCTCGGCGCTGGTTTTGGCACGGGGCGCAAAGTCGATGGACATGGCGAGCACGCGCGTCGATTCCTGCGGGCTGTGGAAGCCGGTGCTGTTCATCTGTTTTTCCCCTTCGCTTTTAGTACACCTCATTTTGTCTGCGAAGAAGGTTTAGTGTACACAGCAGAGAATGAGAGAGGGATAGATAATTATCAATATAGATAATTGACTATCTATGATTTGATGATAGAATCAGCGCCTATCGCTCGCAGTCATGAGGTGTTTAACGATGGCCGTTCCCACAAAACTTGACAGCGCGTCAGCCCGACGGACATGCGATCCCAGCTTGGCACTCCGGATTGCTTCGGAGGACGCGGCGACCTTTGCTGAGGTCTTTAAGGCGCTTGGTCACCCAGTGCGTCTGCAAATCTTTGACCTAATCAGTCAAGGAGAGGGGGAGACTTGCGCGTGCGACATCGAACGACACTTTGGCCTGACACAGCCCACTATCTCGCATCATTTGAAAGTGCTGCGTGATGCGGGGTTAATCACCGCTGAGTCACGTGGTGTATGGGTTCATTATCAGCTAAATCAAGCGATGATTGACGCCGTACGCAGCTTACTATCCGTTGTGCACCCACAAGGCTAACTCTAGGCCGTCACCTATCGGGTTCTGGGTGACAGAGTCGCAATCGGGCCGTTTTTTGGGTATAAGACATAGATGAAATTCTATATAGATGGTTATCTATATCATTATTCGAAGGTGATGTCTGACACTGAATATCAGGGCGATACGGCGCTATGCTGACGACATTCGTGATGCATTCAAGCACATCTATTTCAAGGAGAAACCCCATGTTGACCATCAAAATCCTCGGTTCTGGCTGCCCCAACTGCAAACGCCTAGAGCAAGAAGTCCGCGATGCTCTTGCAGACACCCCGATCGACTATGAAGTCATTAAAGTGACCGACTATGCCGACATCGCTTCGTATGGGATTATGAGTACGCCCGGGTTGGTGATAAACGAGGCTGTGGTGTCGTTTGGGCGCATCCCCAAGCGTCAGCAGATTTTGGAGTGGGTGAACCAACATTCGCTGTAGGTTGTCTCCCGATCTCGTCTCAAACAAGCCGTGTGTGCAAAGGAACTCCGTTTATGCGCCCTCATGCAGTACTTTCTTCGGTTGAACACCGTGACCGCCGCTCATTTGCACTTCTTGCCGTGGCGGCGGCTGTGTGGTGGTTGGTCTATAACAACTTGCAGCCCTTTGCTGACGGGCTGACTTATGGCCTATTGGGGTTAAGCCCACAGACGCAGATTGGCACAGCCCTGAACTTCTTCGTCTATGATGTGCCCAAACTGCTGCTGCTGCTGAGCGGGATGATTTTTGTCATCACCGTCTTTCAGACCTTTATGGATACCCAACGAGTGCGTACTGTGGTGGAAAAACGGGGTGAGGGGGTTGGTAATCTGATGGCGTCTGTGTTTGGGGCGCTTACCCCGTTTTGCTCGTGCTCGTCCGTGCCGCTGTTCATCGGTTTTGTTCAGGCTGGTATCCCGCTGGGCATCACGTTCTCGTTTCTGATTACATCACCCATCATGAATGAGGTGGCTTTTGTGATGCTGTGGGGCTTATTTGGGTGGGAAGTTGCCGTGCTGTACTTGATTTCTGGGATCACCATCGGTGTGGTTGCTGGGTTGATTTTGGGGCGGCTGAAGCTGGAGCGCTATGTTGAGCCGTTTGTATATGCGGTCAAAGCCAAGGCCCATGTACCAGCTGCGATGGGTGAAAAGCTGTCTTGGACAGACCGATTTGCCCACGGCATAGAAGGCGCGCGCGAAATCATCGGCAAGGTGTGGTTGTTTGTCATCATCGGCATTGCCATTGGTGCCTTCATTCACGGGTTTGTGCCCGAAGATGCGCTGACGGGGGTTATGGGTGAGGAGGCGTGGTGGTCTGTGCCGGCCTCGGTGGTGTTGGGCATTCCCCTGTACTCCAACGCAGCGGGGGTGATCCCGATTGTGAGCGCGATGTTGGATAAAGGTGCTGCACTGGGCACGGTTTTGGCATTTATGATGTCTGTGGTGGCGCTGAGCCTGCCAGAGCTGATCATCCTGCGTCGTGTCCTAAAGCCGCGGTTAATCGCGATTTTTGTGGCTGTGGTGGGTATCAGCATTACCCTCACTGGTTACTTGTTCAATCAGGTGGTTTAAACCCCTGCTTGGTGGCCGACAAACACAGCGCGGTTTGACCGTCCAACACACCAATTTATCCTGCCTACTCCATCCGCGGTCAAGGTGTGTACGTGGGTGGTGGATGGACTGGATAACAATGTTTAACTTTCTGTAAGTCTGTTTTTGCAAAACGTTGCTGTAGGTTTAACCACAGCGACGTTTTATTTTCAATACAGTACATTCGTCATTCCCAACATGTTATCTATGTCAGCCGGCACTTGGCCTGTCCTTAGCTAAACTCTGCTTATGGTTCGTGATTTTTGTTGCAAGGTTTGTTTTTCACTAAGAAAGAGGGGATGGACTATGACAGAACCAAAACGCCCTCAGCCATCTGGTGCTGATCTTAACCGGCGAAATTTTTTGCTCAGCCTAGCCGGTATGGGCGGTGCCGCGGTGGCCCTGCAAGCGCTTGATCAGCTGTCTGTGGATGCTGAGCAGGCGGTAACCCAATATGAGGCACAAATTCAAGCGCTGGTTTATGCCGAAGGCACGAATCTGGAAACCCTAGATGTGCTGGAACGTATGCGTGTGGAACTGCGCCGCGCTCTGGAAAAGACCCCCGCAGAACGGCGCTGGGTGATGGTGATTGATTTGCGCAAATGCGTGGGCTGCCATGCGTGCACGGTGGCCTGCATTGCAGAAAACAAGCTGCCTCCCGGTGTGGTCTACCGTCCGGTCATCGAAGAAGAGATCGGGACATATCCGAATGTGGCCCGCCGCTTTGTCCCACGCCCGTGTATGCAGTGTGATAACCCGCCTTGCGTGCCGGTCTGCCCAGTTGGTGCCACCTATACCAACGAAGAGGGGATTGTGGAGATGAATTATGAGCGCTGCATCGGCTGCCGGTATTGCATCACGGCCTGTCCGTATTCGGCGCGCACGGCCGACTTTGGCTTGACTTACACGCAAGGCAATGCGAACGGTGATGGGCTGATTATGGGCAGTGATATTGCCGATAATTATGAGCGCGCACCCAATTTTGAATATGGCAAAACATATGCCCGTGAAGAGGGGCGTAAATCTCCGGTGGGCAACGCTCGTAAATGTCATTTCTGCCAGCATCGCATCAAAGAGGGACAGCTGCCGGCATGTGTCACAACGTGCATTGGTCGGGCAACGTTGTTTGGGGATGCCAATGACCCTGACAGCTTGGTGGCGGAACTCATCGCTAGTCCAAACGTCATGCGCCTGCGTGAAGAACTCGGCACTGAGCCGCGTGTCTATTATCTGACCTAAGGAGGCCATCATGGCACAGGCAGTTCAACCTCAAGAAAGCGCCACCCCCCCGGCCGAAACGCGGGGTCGTTTTGAGTGGCGCTGGACGGACATTTTCTGGGTTTTAGGCGCTGTTCTGCTGATTGCTGGCATCCCCGCCATGTGGCAGCGCTTGACTGAAGGGCTTGCACCGACCAATCTCACCAGCTATGTCCCTTGGGGGGTGTGGGTCGGTTTCTATGATTATCTGGTCTGGATGGAAGTGGGCAGTCTGCTTATCTTCACCAGCCTGATTTACGTCTTTGGAGATACACTGCTGTCGAAGGTCAAGCCGATTGTCCTATTCACCGGCTTTACTGTTGTCACCATGGGACTGCTCATCGTTCTGCTGGATTTGGGGCATGAAGAGCGCTTTTGGCACGTGCTTCTCTATCCTGATTTTGGGTCGATGATTGCTTGGATGGTGTGGTTGCACTCGGCCTATCTGCTTATCCTGACACTGGAATTGGGGTTGCTGTTCTGGGGTGGGGCAAAGTGGGGGCGGTTTTTGAAGCCGCTGGCTTATATCAGCCTTCCGGTTGGCTTGGCGCTGATTATTGTCAGTGGTTCGATTTTTGGTGTGGTGGCGGCGCGTCCACTGTGGAATACCGCCAGTCTGCCCCTGATGTTCTTGCTGTCTGCCTTGGCTGCTGGCAGCGGTCTGCTGCTCTTGCTGGTGGTGGTGTTTTGGCAGAACAAAGACAGTGAAGAGTATATCACCCTGGTGAAACGGTTGTCTTCGATCACACGACTGCTGCTGTTGGTTGGTGTGTTCGCTGCTGGGGTGATCGCCTTCACCATGCTATACAAAGGCGGCGGCAACCCGACTCGTGCCGAGGCGATCCAGCTCATCCTGAGCGGCCCGTATTGGTGGAGCTTTTGGATTGTGCATATCCTGCTGGGGGTGTTGATCCCGCTGGTGCTGCTGTTTGCTGCACCCGGTAAACCCGTGATGGCCGGTACTGCGGCTTTCCTCAGCAGCATCACGTTTGTCGCGGTCACGCTCAATATCGTCATCCCAACCTTGGTTACCGAAGAACTTAAAGGGTTGGCCACAGCGTTTGTTGACCCCAAACTCGATCTCAATTATGCGCCAAACCTGATGGAATGGATGGTGTTGGCGTTCGTCTTTGGCATCGGCAGCACTATTTTTGGACTGGGCTTGCGCTTCTTGCCGCTTCAGTCCCATCACGTGGAGGAGAGCAGCCATGAATGAACAGCAAATGACCAATCACTATCGTGCCCCGGCCGAATCGGTTGAAGAGGCAGCGCAGGTTGAACAGCCCGTGCAGTCCAGCCTATCTCGGCGCACGTTTTTGAAAGTCGGTGCGGCAGCGGGCAGCACAGCCGCCTTTTTGGGGTCGATGTTCGGCTTCAAACAGCTGATGGCAGCACAAGCACAGGCGGCAGAAGGGGGTGTATCCTATCCGCTGCTTGACCCGACCAATCAAATCTATACGGTTTGTTTGCAGTGCAATACCGGTTGTGGCATCAAGGTCAAGCTGCTGGATGGCGTGGCGGTGAAAATCGACGGCAATCCCTACAGTCCGATGACGATGAATCCCCATGTTGATTACGATAACCCCGTTGCGCAGATGGGGACAGTGGAAGGGGGATTATGCCCAAAGGGCCAGTCTGGCCTGCAATCTGTCTATGACCCGTATCGACTGGTGAGTGTTGTGAAGCGCAAGCCCGGCACACCTCGCGGCGGCGGTGAGTGGGAAACCATATCGTTTGAACAGGCCATCGAAGAAATCGTGGAAGGCGGGGATTTGTTTGGTGAAGGTCACGTCCCCGGCCTGCGTGAGTCTTATGCTTTGACTGACCCGACTGTGGCTAAGGCCATGGCAGACGCGGTAAAAGCGATCCAAAGCGAGAAAGACCCGTTGGCCAAACGGGCAAAAGTGGCGCAGTTTCAAGAAACCTTTGCCGAGCATCTGCACACGCTGATTGACCCCGAACATCCCGACTTTGGGCCAAAGAACAATCAAGTCGTCTTTAGCTGGGGACGTCTAAAAGCGGGGCGCAGCGAGTTTTATCGTCGTTGGATTGGGCAAGGTTTTGGCTCGGTCAACGCGCACGGGCACACCACTGTCTGCCAAGGCAGCCTCTACTTTACCGGCATGGGAATGTCACATCAGTATGTTGATGGCAAATGGTCGGGTGGCAGCAAGTCTTATTGGCAGGCAGACTTGGGCAACACAGAATTTGCCATCATCGTTGGGTCATCCATCTTTGAGGGGGGCTATGGCCCACCACTGCGCACGCCCGGGCTGACCGAGAACACGGTGGAGAACGGCGCGAAGTTTGTGGTGGTTGACCCGCGCTTCTCCAAGACTGCTGCAAAGGCTTGGAAGTGGCTGCCGGCCCTTCCCGGCTCTGAGGGCGCGATGGCGCTGGGCTTAATCCGGTGGATTATCGAGAATGAGCGCTATGACCGGCGTTATCTGTCCGCCACCAACAAGGCTGCTGCTGCTAAAATCGGTGAGCCGACGTGGACAGAGGCGGCTTGGCTGGTCAAGCTGGATGCTGACGGTAAGCCGGGTAAGTTCTTGCGCGCCAGTGAGATCGGCCTGCGCGAGCCAGAAGAACGCCCGCTATCAACCGATGCCGAAAAGACCTTCATGTTCGATTACTTCGTCGCGCTGGTGGATGGTCAGCCGGTTGCTGTTGACCCCAACGCCGAAGGGGCGGAAAACGCCGTGTTGGGTGACCTACTGGTGGATACCGAAATCGAGGGCATTCGGGTGAAGTCTGGTTTGCAGATTATCGCTGACTCTGCGAACGAGAAAACGCTGGAAGAGTGGGCAGAAATCTGTGGGGTGAGCGCTCGCGACCTCGAAACGGTGGCCCGTGAGTTTACCAGCCATGGCAAACGGGCGGTTGCAGACATCCATCGTGGGGTCAGCCAACACACCAATGGCTTTTATAACGTCTATGCGTGGTACACGCTCAATGCGCTGATTGGCAATTTCGACTGGGCGGGTGGATTGGTGTGGCCATCCACTTACAGCATGACCAGTGGTTACGCCAATATCGGTGATGCCGACCTGAAGCAGTTCCCATTCGGTACTACCATCATTCGCACAGAGGCGTATGAGAACAGCACCCTCTTCCTGCGCGATGGCTACCCCGCTCGGCGCAATTGGTATCCGCTGGCGACAGATATTTATCAGGAAATCGCGCCTTCCATTGGGGATGCTTACCCTTATCCGGTTAAGGCGTTGTTTCTGTACATGGGGTCGCCGGTCTATGCACTTCCGGCTGGTCACACCAACATCGACATTCTGCGCGACCCGCAGAAGCTGCCTTTGTTTGTCGCCAGTGACGCCTTTATCGGCGAAACGTCTATGTACGCCGATTATATCTTCCCCGACACGATGTATCTGGAACGCTGGGAGTTCCACGGAACGCACCCCAACGTGCCATTCCGCATTCAGCCGCTGCGCAATCCGGCGATTGACCCGCTGGTGCCGGATGTCACAGTGTTTGGCCAATCGATGCCGCTGTCGCTGGAAGCGATGCTGTTGGGGTTGGCAGAACGTTTGGAGCTGCCCGGCTTTGGCCAAAATGGTTTTGGCGAAGGCAAGCCCTTCACCCACCAAGACGATCTGTACATTCGCATGGTCGCCAACCTGTCGATTGACCGTGAGCCTGTGCCGGATGCAGATGAAGAAGAAATTCGTATCTTCACCGAGTCACGCCGGCATCTTCGCAAAAGCGTGTTTGATGCTGAGCGCTGGCAGGCCATCGCTGGTGAATTGTGGCCCAAGGTGGTCTATGTGCTGAATCGCGGCGGCCGCTTCCAGAACCACAGCGGGGGCTATCGGGAAACCGCCAACGGCGTTCAGTTGGGCAATCGCTATGGCAAACTGATCAATATCTATCAGGAAAAGACCTATGAGACCCGCAGCTCGATGAACGGGGAGCGGTTGGCCGGGTATGCCCGTTATGTCCCAGCGGGGATGAGCTTGCTGAATGAAAACGTGCTGGATGGTGATGCGGCAGAGGGGTTTGATTTGCGCCTGATCACCTATCGTGAAATCGCGCAGACCAAGAGCCGTACGTCCTCCAATTACTGGCTGTTGGGCATTCTGCCAGAGAACTTTGTGCTAATGAACGCCCGTGATGCGGCAGAACGTCAGTTAAAGGAAGGCGATCTGGTGCGCATCATCTCCAAGAGCAATCCCGCAGGGGAATGGGATTTGGGCAATGGCCATATTGTGCCCATGGTCGGTAAGGTTAAGGCTGTTCAGGGCATTCGTCCGGGCGTGATTGCGGTCAGCCTTGGCTTTGGCCATTGGGCCTATGGAAGTGTGCCGTTCACCATCAATGGGACGACCATCCCAGCGGATGAGCGGCGCGGGCGCGGTCTGCACATCAACGCGGCGCTGCGGACAGACCCGCATACACCGAACACGACACTGGTTGATCCTGTAGGTGGGAGCGCCGTGTTCTACGATACGATGGTCAGGGTCGAGAAAGTTTAAGCACGACATGTCGAAGGAGGCGCAGGCGGTTTAGCCCTGTGCCTCCGTAACTTTAGGGCTGTGATCATGAGTCATTCGACAAAGAATCCTCAACGGAATGTCCCATTGGGGCTGGGGGAACTGCTGACCCAGACCGCTGCGCTGCACAATCATCTGTGTCCTCGTCAGGTATTGGGTGTGCGGATGGGACTGCTGGCGGGCCAACTGTTGGGGATGAATTTGCCACAGATGGATAAGCGGTTGTACACCTTTGTGGAAACCGATGGCTGCTTTGCCGATGGGGTGAGCGTGGCGGTAAACTGCTGGTTGGGGCGGCGCACTCTGCGCCTGATGGATTATGGTAGAGTGGCGGCGACATTTGTCGATACAGAGACGGACCGTGCCATTCGTATTGTGCCCAACCCTCAAGCGCGCCATCTGGCGGCAGAATATGCCCCCAATGAGCGCAGCCGCTGGCACGCGATGCTGAAAGCCTATCAGATGATGCCGGCTGACGCACTGCTGTGTTGGCGAGAAGTCCGTTTGACGGTTGATATGCAGGCGCTCATTAGCCGCCCGGGGGTGCGCGTCAACTGTGCTGTGTGCGGCGAAGAAATCCTCAACGAGCGAGGGATTGAAGTGGCAGGGGAGGTGAGGTGCAAAGCCTGTCACGAGGGGGCGTATTATACGCCGGTTTAATCCCTGCAGGGTTCGGGCATTGCTGGACATCCTTCCACTGCATCCCCGCGTTGGGTCGGCGGTCAGGAACGCGGCGAGGGCGTCTGTATGTGCGGCCACTCTTCGTGATGATGTTGACCTCACACCCCAGCGCGCCCGAAGGGAAAACAAAACACTGGACGAGAGTATTTCTCGGCCAGTGCTGCGGGGGGATGTTAGAAACATCTCCAAAATTGCTGGGGAGGCTGGATTCGAACCAACGAATGGCGGATCCAAAGTCCGCTGCCTTACCACTTGGCGACTCCCCAATGTGCAGTTGATTATAGCACAACCTGCTGCGGGGTCAACGCCTAACGATACGGATCGGGATCATCACCGGGGAAGGGGGCTTGCGAGTCGTTGGAGGCAAACGGGTTATAGTTGTTCATCAACATGCCTGTGCCGCGGCCCGTGCGCCCACGGATGACCATACGTGGGGCGTCACCGGCGCTTTCGGGGGCTTCGGCCATGATGACCACCACGCTGATGTTGTCACGCCCACCGCGTGCGTTGGCCAGCTCAATCAGCTGCCGAGAGACCATGTCTGGCGCAGTGCCAGAGAGGGCCAGCTGGGCGATTTCGTGCGGTTGAACATGCAGCGTCAGCCCGTCGGAGCACAGCACAAGGCGGTCACCGACCTCGAGGTGCGCCTCATAAATATCGACATCAAGGTCTAGGCCCTGCCCCAGCGCGCGGTACAGCACATGCTTCATGGGGTGGTCATCGGCTTCGGCGCGGGTGATATGACCGGCGGCAATCATGGCCTCGACAAAGCTGTGATCAACCGTGATTTGCGCCATTTCGCCGCTGACGGCGTGGATGTGGTAGGCGCGGCTGTCGCCCACATGGCCGATGATGACCCGTTTGCCCTGCACCAGCGCCGAGGTGACGGTTGTGCCCATCCCGCGCAGTTGCGGATTGGCCTCTGACAGTCGGACGATTTCTCGGTTGGCCTCGCCAATCACCTCACGCATTCGCCAGTACCACGCATCGGTCTGCTCATCTTTGGATGCGCTGTTCCAGTCAAGGTTTTGGGGCTGTATCGACTGATAAATCATCTGGACGGCGACGCGGCTGGCCTCTTCACCGGCGATGTGGCCGCCCATGCCGTCTGCGACAACTGCCAGCGCGATGTGTTCGCGCGCCCACAGCAGCACCGAGTCCTCGTTGACCTCGCGGATCTGGCCGGTGCTGGACTGAGCATCGCAGCTTAGTATGACATCCCACTGCGGATTGGACATATCATGACCTTTGATAGCATTATGGAGTCTATTGTAACTCAGTTCATGACATCGGCAACGTTTACGGCTTTGTAATATATGCCTGCAAGCCGAAAGCGCCCTATCGAGTCTATCACAAACGTGTTACTCTCATCCGCCGATACATAGGGAGTTACCCCGCTGCCCCCGACGGGGTTTTGCATGGGCTGATGTTAAGATTATGACGACTCTGCTTCAAGATGTCTACCGCCTTGCGGACTTTGTGGATACCTTTGCGCTGGGGCATTATGCCCGCGTGCTGTCTGCCACCGACCGGCGCACCGGCAAGACGGTGGCCTTTAAGGTGCTGCGGCCAGAGCATTTGTCGCCCGATGGCGAGATGCGCTGGGAATACCGCGCCTTTCACAGCGAGGCCGACCTGCTCGGGCGGCTGGCGGCCAGCCCGGCGGTGGTCAAGCTGATGGACTGCGGTTATGTCGAGGCCGGTGACGAAGCGCCGCGCAGCGGGCAGCTGGTGTCGTTTGGGCCGCAGCCCAAGCCGTTTGCGCTGGCCGCTGCCGAATATGCCCACAAGGGATGGCGTCCGTATCTGGCGCTCGAAGACCTGCCGCGCGCCAACAATCTGCTGTATCTGATGAAGCCCAGTCAGCCCGACACCCGCTGGCGTCTGCCCACCGAAGAGGGTCTTGCGCTGGCCACGCAATTTGCCCAGTTTTTGCAGATGGCCCACGCCCAAAAAATTGTGTATCTCGATCACAAGCTGGAGCATGTGTATTGGGATGGCGCGCGCCTTCAGGTGATTGACCTGAACAGCTCGCGCTTGCTGACCGGCCAACCTGAGGATGCGGCCCATTACCGCGCCGACCTGCGCAGTTTGTGTGTTGGCATCTTGTACCCGGTGTTTACCGGTATTTCGGCCATCAACGGCGGGCTGCGCGCTCAGCCCAGCAGCATGTCCGAGGTGGAGGCGCGCTATCAATCGGTCAGCGACCTCGATTTTGGGGTTGAGCCGACGCTGAGCAAGGCGCTGCAAGCCCTGCTGCAAAAGGGCGCAGCCCAGCAGTTTGACACCGCTGCCAGCTTTGCAGCCGAGCTGCAACAGGTGGCAGCCCTGCACGGTTGGGATGTCCCCAACGCCGAAAACACGCCGGCCCGCCGTCAGGCGCGTGACCAGATGCGCGCGGCCCTGCGCAAAATCCGGCAGGGGCAGGAGGCGCTGCGCGAGGCGCGCGACCTGCTGCGTGATGCGGCTATCCTTGACGACATCTCGCCTGATTTAGAGGATGAGCTGCGCCGCCTTGTCAAAGCTACCAACCAGATGCTGAACAACCGCGTCATCCCTTGACCGCTGTGAGGCGTTTGCCATGAGCACACCGCGCCGCGATGACCTGCGGTTTACCCAGAACTTTTTGCACGATGCGGCGCTGGTGGCGCGGCTGGTCAAGCAGGCGCAGCTGACTGCCGGCGGGGTGGTGCTGGAGGTCGGGCCGGGCAAGGGGATTATCACCAGCAGCCTTGCCGATGCGGTTGGCCCGCAGGGACAGGTGATTGCGGTGGAGCTGGATGAGCGCCTTGCCGCAGCGCTGACGGGGCAGTTTGCCGCGCGGCCACAGGTTAAGGTGATGATTGGGGACATCCTCGACTATGACTTTGGCGCGTTGGGGCGCACATATGCGGTGTTTGCCAATGTCCCGTTCAACATCACTTCGGCGCTGCTGGAGCGGATGCTTGACCCACGGGTTGGGCCGGCACAAGCACACCTGATTTTGCAGCGTGATACCTTCATCGCGGTGGGGGAGGGCGGTGCGCCGGCCCTGACGCTGAAGGCGCTGATGGTGCATCCGTGGTATGACGTGCGCGAGGTGTATCGGTTTAGGCCGTCCGATTTTCGGCCTGCGCCGTCGGTCGAGACCGCGCTGTTTGCGCTGGCGCGCCGCCCCGAGCCGCTGCTGGATTCGGCCCATCACGCGCTGTATCTGGACTTTTTGGCGGTGGTTTCCAAAGATCGCGCTGGAGAGGGCGGCTGGCGCAAGCTGTTCAGCGGGCCACAGCTCGCATTGCTGCTGGAGCACGGGCTGGTGATGGGGCGCGGGCTGAAGGCACAACCTGCCGGCGCGATGCTGGCGGCTTTTCGGCTGTTTGCGCAGGCCAATCGGGCGCGTTTTGGGCTGGTGCAGGGCGCGATGGCCAACCTACGCGCCGAGCAGCAGCGCCGTGAGGCGATCAATCGGGCGGGCGGTCATCACCGCAGCAATCAAACGCCGCGCAAGCCGCCGCGCCGCTAAGCGGTTTGCGTCATAGGGGCTTGTGGGCCACAATCAGCGGGGTATGTTGACTGATTGACCGCACAAAAAGGCCTCTTATGCTGCAAAACATCCTACTCCACGGCAACCCGAACCCACCCACTCCCCCGACCATCCTGCGCGCCGGCCCACTGACCGCCCGTTTTGAGCGGGGGATGCTGCGCGACATCCGCGTGCAGGGCGTGCTGGCTCTGCATCAGATTTATGCAGCCCTGCGAGACCACAATTGGGCCACCATTGGCGGGACGCTGCACGACCTGACGATTGACCAGCAGGCCGACTCGTTCCGTGTGACGTTTCGCAGTGAGCACCGGCAGGCCGACATCGATTTTGTGTGGTTGGGCGACATCACCGGCAGCCCGAACGGGGAGCTGACCTTTCGCTTTCGCGGGGAGGCGCGTTCGTCCTTCCGGCGCAACCGCATCGGGTTTTGCGTGCTGCACCCGATGCAAGCCGCGGGCGCGGCCTGCCGCATCGAGCACACCGATGGTCGGCAGAGCGAGGGGGTGCTGCCGGTGGAGGTCACGCCGTATCAGCCGTATCTCGACATCCGTGCGCTGTATCACGAGGCGGCGCGCGGCTTGTGGATAGAGACGCGCATGACCGGCGACAGCTTTGAGATGGAAGACCAGCGTCAATGGGGAGATGCCAGCTATAAGACGTACTGTACGCCGGTTGGACTGCCGTTTCCGGTGGAGGTGCGGGCTGGCACAGTCATCGAGCAGGCCATCACCCTGACGGCGCACGGGACGCCCGAGGGGGTGATGCAAGCCGGCGAGGATGGTGTGACTGTCTCGGTATTGGACGGTGCGGCGGCCAATCTGCCGGCGTTGGGCCTAAGCCTTGCGAGCCATGATGAGGCGCTGAATGCGGCGGCGGTGGAGCGCCTGCGCGCTTTATCTCTGGCGCATCTGCGGGCGGATGTGCGCTTGTATCAGGCGGGGTGGCAGGCGCGCGCCGTGCGTGCGCTGAACGAGGCGGCTGCGTTGGGCTGTGCACTGGAGTGGGCGCTGCATGTCAGCGATGAGGCGCGCCAAGAGCTGACGGCTTTTGAGGCGCTGCTGTCCGCTCATCCGCCGGTGCGTGCGGCGCGCGTGTTGGTCTTTCATGCTGGCAGTGCGGTGACCGCGCCGCAGTGGGTGGCGCTGGCGCGCGAACTGGTGGCGCTGGATGCCCCGTTTGGCGGCGGGACGGATGCTTTTTTCACGGCGCTCAACCGCAATCGGCCAGCGCAGCCCGAGGCCTTTGATGTGTTGGCGTTTTCGGCCAACCCGCAGGTGCACGCCTTTGACAATGACACCTTGTTCGAGATCGCGCCGGTGCTGCCGGCCATCCTCGCGACGGCGCGCGGATTTGCGGATGGGGCGGCGCTGGCGGTCTCACCGCTAACGCTGAAGATGCGCTGGAATCCCGACGCCACCGGTGCGCCTGCGCCTGTGCCGGCGGATCAGCTACCGCCGACGGTGGATGTGCGTCAGATGTCGATGCTGGCTGCGGCATGGACGGTAGCGTGCGTGGCTGGGGCGGCGCGCGGAGGGGCAGCGTCGCTTACGCTGTTTGAGACGACCGGCTGGCTGGGGGTGATGGAGCGCGCGGGCGGCTCACCTTTGCCTGATAAGTTCCCGTCTGCGGCGGGTGGGCTGTTTCCGGTGTATGCCGCGCTGTGGATGATTGCGGGCTTTGGCGCGCATGAGGTGCTGCCGTGTGCCGTCAGTGCGCCAGAGCGCGTAGCGGCGCTGGCCCTGCGCCATCCGGATGGGCGGGTGCGGCTTGTGCTGGCCAATCAGAGCGCTGAGCCAGTGGAGGTGCGCCTGAATGGCAGCGCGTTGACCGGCGCGCCGGAGTGCGTCGTGCTGGGGGTAGACGAGGCGGCGGTTCTGGCTGAGGCGACCGGTGCGCTGCCGCTGAGGCCAGTGACGCTCGACGGCACAGCTGCATTGACCCTGCCGGCTTATGGCGTTGCCAGTGTGACGGGTGACTAGAGCCGACTGAGGCCTTCGGTCAGGGCGCGTAGGCTGGCCAGAGTCAGGCGGTGCGGGGCTTGCGGCGGCGGGGTGAGGGTGATGGGGGCGGCATAGTCCCCCTCGGCATTGAGGGCGGGCGGGGTGCTCATCACCACCACGCGGGGCGGGATGGCGCGTGCGCGCACGGCCTCGATAAAGCCGTTGGACTCGGTGCTGGCGGCATCCAGCAGAATCAGGTCTGGTGCGCGCTCGTGGGTGAGGCTGAGGCCCTGCGCCCCGCTCAGCGCGCTGTAGACATCAGGGGCGGGGGAGAGGCGCTCCAGCGCGCGTTGGGCCAGCTGGATGAAGCCGAGGTCATCGGTGACCACCAGCACGCTGCGCGGTATGGTGTGGCGCGTCACCGCGCGGAGGAGTGCGTCGGGGCTGACCGGCTTGAACAGCGCATCATCGGCCTGAGATGGGGTATCTGGCAGACGGGGCAGGGTGCAGGTGATGGTGGGAATGGGGCGCGGCATGGTGGGCAGCTCACCTTGCCCGCTCAGCACCACATCGACCGCGTGCCGTTCAATCAAGGCCATCAGGGTGTTTTCGGCGGCGTTGGCCGGCGCACTGATGATGCGGCAGTGGGGCAGGGCACGCTCGACAAACAGCGTCTGGGCCGGTGTGGCTTGGCTGACCAACACGGTTAGGCTGCCGGCACTGCGTGTGCCGTCTGGGCCGGCGGCGCGCCCGGGCGCGCTGATGCTGCGCACTGGTAGGCTGAAGGTGAAGGTTGCGCCGTGTCCGTGCTCACTCTCCACCCAGATACGCCCGTCATGGGTCTCGACAAAGCGCTTGCTGATGGCAAGCCCAAGGCCCGCCCCACCATGCCGGCGGCTGAGCGATGAATCAACTTGATAGAACTCCTCGAAAATCATGGCTTGTTTGTCGGGTGGGACGCCGCGACCGGTATCCGAGACGGCGAACAGCACTTCTTGGCCGGCCTGCCACACGGTCAGCATCACCGCGCCAGACTCGGTGAAGCGGTGGGCGTTGCTGAGCAGGTTGAGCAGAACCTGCCGGATGCGGGTGCAGTCCATCTCGATGTCGGGCAGGTTGGGGGCTAGCTCGATGCTGAAGCGCAGGCGGCCATCGCGGAAGATGCTGTCGAAAATCTCGCGCGAGTCGTCGATGAAGCGGGCGACGTTGATGCGCTCGAAATTGAGCGAAAACGACGACAGCTCGGCCTGTGACAGGTCAAGCACGTCGTCAATCATGCCCAGCAGATGCCGGCTGCTGGTGTAAATCTGATACAGGTCACGGGCCAGCTTGGGCGGCAGCTTTTGATCGGTATAGACTTCGGGCGTCATCACCATAATCTCGCTGAACCCGACAATCAGGTTGAGCGGGGTGCGCAGCTCGTGGCTGATGTTGGCCGCAAAGCGCTGCTTGAGGCGGCGGGCCTCATCGGCCTGCTGACGGGCGATGACCAACTGCTGTTGGGTGCGGTTGAGCGATTGATAGGCGAGGTCGAGCGACTTGAGGGTTTGGGTGAGCTTGGCTTGATGCTCGCGCGATTCGTTCAGCAGGGCGTCGGCGCGGGCTTGCATGGCACGATACCATGCCAGCGCGGTATACAGCGAGGCCACCGAGGTTTGCAGCAGGGCCAGCATCAGCGTCAGCAGGCCGATGAAGCCCCAGATTGGATAGCCCGCGGGCATCAGCGCTGCTGTGCCCAGCGCCAGCATCACGGCGGTTGTCCAGTGCCCATAGGTGACGGTCATACCCGACAGCACCATCAGGGCAAGGCCGATAGGGGGCAGTGCTGGGTCTGGGACGAGCGCCATGGCCAGCAGCAGCGCGCTGGTGAGCAGCAGCGGCAGGCTGTAGCGTGCGGCATCGGGGTGGCGGGGCAGCAGCCACAGCACGAACCCGATGGCCAGCACAAGGCCAATCAGCACGACGGTGAGGGTGACGGGGAAGCGCACGTTGAACAGCGACAGATACAGCCCCAGCAGGCAGGCGGTCAGCGTCAGCCAGCCAAAGCGTTTGACCATGCTGTGACGCAGGTTTTGCAAGGTATCGCGCAGGCTGGGGTCGCGGATGAACAGGTTCATAGGCCCAGTGCCTCCAGCGCTTGCAGCAGGCCGGCGCGCTGGATCGGCTTGGCAATCACCGCGTTTGCCCCCAGCGAATAGGCCAGCTCTGGGTCGCTGACCACCGAACAGATGATGACCGGTATCGCACGGGTGCGCTCGTCGGCGCGCAGGGTTTGCAGCACATCCCAGCCGTTCAGGTCGGGCATCATCAGGTCGAGCAGGATGGCGTCGGGCTGAAACTGTGCGGCATAGTTCAAGCCGTCTGCGCCGGTGGCGGCGGCAGTGACCTTGTAGCGCGGCTCGGGCAGCAGGCGTTGAAGCAGGTCGAGCAGGCCGTGATTATCGTCGATGGCGAGGATGCGCGTGCCATAGGCGGGGATGCCGAGCTGGAGGTGCAGTTGGCCGCCCTGCACGCGCGCTTGGGTGAACTGAAAGCGCAGGCGCGTAATCATCTGTTGGATTGGGCCGGCCAGCGCCAGCGAGTCATCACTGCGAGGGGTGAGGGTGAGGCTGAACATACACGACTGTGCAGCTTGTGACAGCGCGATGTGCAGAGTGGTGTGGGGTTGAGCGGCTTGCACCGCGCTGCTCAACAGTGAAATCATCACCTGCTGCGCTGCTGCGCTGTTGACCGAGACCACCACCGGATGCGCCGGCAGGGCAGGGCTGAGGCTGACGTGATACTGCTCGGTGAGGCGCTGCACGGCCTTGAGCGCGCTCTGGCAGAGGGCCAGCAGGTCGGTGGGGGCTTGTTGACCTTCTAGGCGGGCCAGCTCGTCGGCCAGCGAAGAGATACCGGCGGCGGGTGGCTGCTGTTGGGGGGTGCTCTGCCGGTTGAACCACATCAGCTCGGCCACGCCGTCACAGCCGGTTTTGAGGTCACGATAGGCTTGGCGCAGCGAGATACCCAATTGATGGGCGGCCTCTTGCAAGGTCATGCCCCCCACATAATGCATGTGCAGCAGGTTATAGGTGCGGCTGGCGGTGGGGCGTTGGGCAAGGTCTTTGCCGGGGTTGAGCGCCTCGATGGTGTTGATGAGTTCTCGGCGCAGGCGCTGACCTTGCGGCTCGCTGGTGCTGCCTTGTGGGGCGCTGGCGGCCAGTGGGTGACGGTTGAGCGCGGGCAGGTCGTATAGAGTCTCGAGGGCCTGCCGGACGTGATCGGTAAAGTCTTCGGGCGGGGAGGGGGGTGTGTCATCGTGTGGGGGATAGTTTGTCATGGTTGTGTCACAACTTTGTCAAAAATGTACGGTAAAACGTGCATCCAACCGGTATAGTTTGTACCAGATGGCCATCTCGGTCGTCGGCTGTAGGGATATTTTTATGGAGTGTAACGCATGAAAGCTCGTTTGGTCTTTGTCGTGATGCTTCTTGCTTTGTCGAGCGTGTTTGGCCTAACCAGCGCGCAAGACGGGCCGTCGGGTGAGTTGGAAATCTTTTCGTGGTGGGCGGGCGACGAAGGCCCAGCTCTTGAGGCCTTGATTGCATTGTACAGCGCCCAGTACCCCGATGTGCAGGTCATCAACGCCACCGTGACCGGCGGCAGCGGTGTGAATGCGCGCGCGGTGCTCAAGACCCGCATGCTGGGTGGCACGCCGCCGGCCAGCTTTCAGGTGCACGCCGGCCAAGAACTGACCGGCACGTGGGTGATTGCAGGCCGCATGGAGTCGCTGAACGACTTGTTTGAGGCCGAGGGCTGGTACGAGGCGTTCCCCGCCCAGCTGATTGAGCAAATCAGCTATGAGGGCGATGTGTACAGCGTGCCGGTCAACATCCACCGCTCCAACGTGATGTGGTACAACCCGGCCAAGGTGGCCGAGTGGGGCTTTGACGTGCCGGCCACGTGGGACGACTTCCTTGCGCTGTGCCCGACCATTCAAGCTGCCGGCGTGACCCCGCTGGTGGTGGGTGAGGCGTGGACGGTCAACCACTTGTGGGAGAGCGTGGCGCTGGGCGTGCTGGGTGCAGATGGCTGGGCCGGCATCTGGACGGGTGAGACCGCTGCCGACGGGCCAGAAATGATGGCGGTCTGGGATCGCTTCTCGGAAGTGCTGGCGTGCTCCAATATCGGCATGGACAGCGCCGGCCTGAGCTGGCAGCAGGCCATCGACAAGGTGATTGCGGGCGAAGCCGCTTTCAATATCATGGGCGACTGGGCTGCCGGGTATATGGCGACCACGCTGGGCCTCGTGCCGGGTGAGGGCTTTGGCTATGCGGCCTCGCCGGACACTGACGGCACGTTCATGTGGCTGTCGGACAGCTTTGGCCTGCCGGTTGGTTCGCCCAACCGTGAAGCCACGCTGGCATGGCTGGCGGTGCTGGGGTCGGTGGAGGGGCAAAACGCCTTCAACCCGCTGAAGGGCAGCATCCCCGCCCGTGTGGACGCGGTGGATGCTGCGCCAGAGCTGTATAACGCCTATCTGCAATCGGCGGCCTCAGACTGGGCCAGCAACACATTGGCGGCCAGCCTTGTGCACGGCACGGCGGCTAATGAGCGCTTCATGGGCGATTTCAATCAGGTGATGGAAATCTTCCTTGCCACGCGCAGCAGCGCAGCAGCCAGCGCCGCCTTCAAGGCAGTGTGTGCCACCAGCGGCGCATGCGGCTGAGCTGAACAGTAAACCCGCTGTGCGGTGTGTGGTGGGTCAGCCCCGTCCGCGCACCGCACAGTGCAAGGCCAAACAAGGGCGGCAGGCCACCATCCGCGCCGCCCTTGTTTCATCCCCCACCTTGTTTAACGATTGTTTGCATAGTCAATCTGACGGTTGGTCATTGGAGGCGCGCCGTGAGAAGCCAAAGGGATCGCATCATCGCGTTCTTGATGCTGCTGCCTTCGCTGGCACTGCTGGGTTTGTTCGTCTATGGGTTTATTGGGCAGGCCATCAGCACGTCGCTGAGCGATTGGGGATCGAACCCGGCACAGCCCCCGCTGGCGCTGGATGTGGTCAAGAGCTTTGTCGGGTTCAAAAACTATCAGAGCATCATGACCGACCTGCTGGAGTTCAATTTCCGCAATGCGCTGGTCAATACGTTCTTCTTCACCATTTTTTTTGTCGCGGGGTGTTTGTTCGTCGGCTTATTCCTTGCGCTGCTGCTTGACCAAAACGTGAAAGGTGAGGGGTTCTTTCGCACGGTGTTTTTGTTCCCGATGGCGCTGTCGTTTGTGGTGACGGGCACAATCTGGCGCTGGATGCTTCAGCCGGGAGGGGGCATCAATGTGCTGCCGCAGGTGTTTGGGCTGCCGCCGCTTCAGTTTAGCTGGATCAACACGCGCGAGGTGATTTTTGGGTTTGAGTGGGCCGATGTGCCGCGTTTACTCACGGTGGTCGGTGTGGCGATTTTGAGCGTGATGGCGCTGCGCTTTGCGTTGAGCGGTCGGCGGCAGGCGCTGATGGTGACCGGCGGAGGGGTGGCCGCGGTGCTGCTGCTGCCGCTGATCGGGTTCTGGGACGTGATTTGGCCGACGCTGGCGGTGCCAGAGGCCGAAAACGCCATGGCTCCCAAGGGCTTCAATCTTGCGCTGGTGGGGGTGGTGATTGCGGCGGTCTGGCAGATGGCCGGCTATACCATGGCTATGTTCATCGCCGGCATTCGCGGCGTCAGTGACGAGCTGCGCGAAGCGGCGCGCGTGGACGGGTGCAGCGAAATCGGGGTGTATCGCTATATCATCTTGCCGCAGCTCAGCCCGATTTTCTTGAGCGCCATGATTATCCTCGGCCACATCTCACTGAAGATTTTTGACCTTGTGTTCGCCATGGCCGGCCCAGACAACGCCCAGACGGTGGTGCCCGGCCTGCTGGTGTATACCGAAGGCTTCCGCGAGAACGACTTTGCCAAAGCCAGCGCGATTGCAGTGATCATGCTGTTTTTTGTGGCGCTGATTATCATCCCGTATCTGTGGTCTCAGTTCCGCGAAGCCTCACGCGGGAAGTCGTAAAGGAAAGGGCGTGCAACATGGCTTCAACGGCTTCGACCGTGTATACCCCCAAGCAGTGGCGGCGCTACACCGTGCGCACAGTGCTCTATGTCATGCTGATTGTGATGACGCTGGTGTTTTTGCTGCCGGTCTATCTGGTGGTGGTGACCAGCCTCAAGAACCCCGCCGAAATCAATCTGGCCACCACATGGGCGCCCCCCAGCGAGCTGTACTGGCAGTCGTTTAGCGAGGTGTTGACAGCCTTTGGGCCGCGCCTGCGCAACAGCGTAGCGCTGGTGATTGGCGCGACCGTGCTGTCCTCGGTGTTGGGCAGCTTAAACGGCTATGTGCTGAGTAAATGGCGCATCCCGGGCGAGAAAATCTTGTTCCCGCTGATGCTGTTTGGGATGTTTATCCCCTATCAGGCCATCCTAATACCGCTGTTTGAGTTTATGCGCAGCATCGGGCTGTATGGCGGCGTGCCGGGCCTCATCTTGATTCACACGGTGTATGGCTTGCCCATCACCACGCTGATTTTTCGCAATTTCTATGTGGACATCCCAGACGAGATGCTGGAGGCGGCGGCCATCGACGGTGCGGACTTCTTTGGCATCTATACCAATGTGGTGTTCCCGCTGTCGATACCCGGGTTTGTGGTGGTAGTGATTTGGCAGTTTACGCAGATTTGGAACGAGTTTTTGTTCGGCGTGACGATGACCGCCAACGATGCCCAGCCCATCACGGTGGGGTTGGCTCAGCTGGCTGGCGGCGAGGCCGTGAAGTGGAATCTGCCGATGGCCGGCGCGATTGTGGCGGCTTTGCCCCCGCTGCTGGTGTATATTGTGCTGGGGCGCTATTTCATCCGCGGCCTGCTGGCCGGCTCGGTCAAGGGCTAGGCGCGGCAGAGTGATGGCCTGCGGATGTCAAAAACGGACGGGAGAGAGACACCGTCCGTTTTTGCGTTTGTGCAGACCGATACAGCGGGCTAGACGGTGAGATAGCCAAACGTCCAGCCCGATTGACCTGCGCCACTCAGGGTGACAGCGGGGGTAGGCAGATGGGCCAGCTGTGCCCCATTATGGCGGACAACCAGCTGATTGGCCAGCAGAGTGTGAGTGCTGGCGTCAAAATGGTGACCGGTCACTACCGCTGCCGGCAGGTGATGGCGGACTGCCAAGATGTCGCCGCGGGCGGCATCAAGGGCGCGGCTGAGCCATTGGCCGGCGGTTTGCCCCAATGCCATGAAAGGCTGTTGACCATGCGCTGCTGAAATCACAGTGTGGCTTTGCGCATCGGTCATGAACGGCGCGGCCACCAGCGGCGCGGTCAGGCCAGCGCCACGATAGGCCTTGAGGAAGGCGGCGGCTTGCGCCCCTTGATAGGCGGCATACACAACATCGGGGCGGTTGGCGCGTACGGCGCTCAATGCGGCGGCCAGCCGGTCGGCAGTGGGGTGAACATGGGTGATGTGGCGGTCAATCAGCTGGCCGCCGGCGGCGCTCACCCCCTGCTCAAAGGCATAAACGGTGTCGAAGCCGCTTTCGTAGAACGAGGCCAGCAGCATGGCGCGCCCGCCGTGCTGCCGTGCGGCCCATTGGCCGGCGGCATAGGCACTCTGCCAGTATCCCAGCGAGGCGTAGAACACGCGCGGGTGCGCGCGCTGCACCACCGTCTCGCCCGGGGTGAGGGCCAGCAGGACGGCGTCGTGGGCGTGCAGGATGGGGTGCAGCGCCTCGGCTTGGGTCGGGCTGACCAGACCGATCAGCAGCTTGCTGCCGGCCTCCAGCAGGTATTGGGCGGCCAGCACCACCGAGTCGCTGGTGATGCCGCTGCGCTCGGTCAGCAGGGTGTGCTGCGTGCCAAGGGCCTGTTGAATCCCGTGCAGCAGATGAGCGGCGGCATCGGGCAGTTGGCGCGTTTCGGGCAGCATCACGCCTATCAGCGTACTGTTGGCCTCGGTGGCGGATTGTGAGAGGTGGTGGGTATCGAGGGCGGCCAGCGCACCCAGCGGCGCGGCGGCAAGGCTGGCGGCAAGGCCTGCGCCCATTTGGATGAAACTGCGGCGGGAGAGCGGATGAGAACTCATGATTGGGGACTCCGATGGTAGGTAATGGGGCTGAACGATAATGAGTCGGTTGGGCGCTTAGCTGAACGTGATTTCGTATTCGATGCCGACGGCATTGGGGGCATGGGGGACAATGAATAAGACATGCTCGCCCAACTGCGGGTGGCTGAGGATAAAATTGCCCTGCGGCAGATATTGGTCGCGCAGGGTGGATTGCAGCATCAGTGCAAACGGCTGAAACAGGCTTTCATCTTGCGGGTGTTTGGTCTGCGGCCCCCACGGGCGCACCTGTGTCAGCGTGACCGGCAGGCGCTCGTTGTCCCCATAATGGAGGTGAAACGTCTCGTTCAGCAGCGGCTCAAAATCGGTGTGACGCAGGATGATGGAGGTCATGGCGTAGATGGTATCCATTTCATGTGGGTATAAATGCCGTGCTGGTCGGTGGGTTCAAAGCCAAGGCGCTGATATAGGCGGTAGGCTGGGTTAAAGTCTTCGACGTATAGGGTCATCGGGACGCGGCGGCGGGCGGCTTCGGCCATCAGCCAGCGCATCAGGGCAGTGCCGTGGCCTTGTCGGCGCAGCGCCGGCGCAAGGGTGACATCCATCAGGTGCAGGGTTTGTCCGCCGCGTTCCCAATCGACATAGAGGCGTCCGGCACGCTCGCCCTGATACGATAACATGTAATAACCCACATGCGGAAAGTGGGTTTGATAGTGCTCGTGCTGGGCGTTGAACTGCATGGCGATGAAGGCGTTTTTTTGCTCGTCCGTCCACGGCACAGGGGCGAGGTCGGTGCGCGTTGTGCCATACAGCCAGCACAGAAAAGGCATATCTGGTGGGCTAATCGGCGTAAGCGAGAAGTCGGGTGGCAAAGGCGGGATGACGTACTGACTCATGCGGATTCTCGTCGGGAGGGTAAGCGAAAGGGTGGGCGATGCCTGCTGGCATCCCCCACCCATTTTGAACAGATTAGACCTGCCGTGCAGGTTAGGTGCGCGGCGGGAAGACGCCCTGCAAGGCGATATTGAAGTAGAAGGTGAGATAGGGTTGCATGTTGTTGTGCGGTTGGTCGCCGCCGGCGGGGGCGAGCATCACGTCATTCATGCTGACAAGACTGGCAGCAGGGGCATAAATGCGACCGCTGTCTGGCGGCGCGTAATAGTTGTTGGCGGGGTTGTTGCGCTCGCCGGGGTTATCCGAGAACTGCACGCTGTGACTGTGAGAGGGGATTTCGCTCTCCAGCAGGCTGACGGTCTCGCTGCCGCCGGTTTCGCCAAGGTCATGCAGCGACAGCCCCGGGCCTTGCCCCGGGTGCATGGCAGCACGCCCTTGCAGGTCGGGCAGGGCAAAGTTGCTTTTGCCGTTGCCGCCATAGGTGGTGCCCAGCAGCGAAAACAGCGCGGTGTTCTGCGACAGCGGCAGCAGCTGTCCATCGCACCATGCCCAGCCTTTGGGCGCAAAGTTGAAGGGGAAAATGCGGATTTCTGCAACAAATGGATCGGCCATGGATAGAGTCTCCGGTGATGGATAAAAAGTAAAGCGCGCGGCCGCTTAGCTCGGTGATGGGAAAATGCCGTACAGCGAGATGATGTAGTTCACACACAGATAGGGCTGAAAGTTGGTGTGTGGCTGACTGCCGCCGGTTGGCGTGATAATTTGTGGACTCATGTTGCCCAGCGGTGTCAGGTTGTTATAAATCAGGGCGCTGGGAGAGGCTGGCAGGGTGTTGCTGCTGGGCACGCTTTCGGTGGCGGTCTGTGAGTTGGCCAGCATCGGGTGGGTATGGGCCGGAATCTGGCTGACTGTCAAGGTGACTTCTTCGACGCCGCCGGTTTCGGCAAGGATAAACCCGTTGCCCTGATGCAGCGGGATGCGCCCGCGCAGGTCGGGCAGGGCAAAGGTGCTTTGTCCATCCCCGCCATAGGTAGTACCAATCAGGTTGAACAACGTTTCGTATTCCGAGATGGGCAGCAGCTGTCCTTCGCAGAACATCCATCCTGCCGGCGCAAAGTTGCCGGCAAAGATGCGGATTTCACCAACATAAGGTTGAGCCATGACGTGTCGTCTCCTGTCAGGTTGCGGTTAGGTGGCGCTGGGGTAGATGCCCTGAAGGGCGATACAGAAGTTGAGCGTCAGAAATGGCTGCATATTGAGGTGCGCCTGACTCCCGCCGACGTTGGAGACCGCTCCGGCGGCCATTGCGACGAGGTTTTGGGGCGGGCCATAAATCGGAGAAACGGTCTGGGCGGGGACATTGCCCGTCGGGGCATCCGAGGATGCTGCGGTGGTGCTAAAGCGAGCCACATGGGTGTGGGTGGGGATTTCGGCGATGCTGAGGGTGTGGGCTTGCTCGCCGCCGCGCTCGCCAAGGGTGTGTGAGCTGCCGACATGGATCGGTGTACGCCCGCGCAGGTCGGGTAGGGCGAAGTTCACCCGTCCATCTCCGCCGAAGGTGGTGCCCAGCAGCGAAAACAGCGCCTGATTCTGGTTGATGGGCAGCAGCTGGCCGTTGCATAGTGCCCATCCTTTGGGCGGGAACCCAAAGGACATTATTCTAATTTCAGATAAAAATGGTTCTGCCATGACGATACGTTCTCCTGCGATTCGATGGGTGTGGCTGCGGATAAAAAAAATTCTCGTTGCAGCGCGGCGGAGCAGACCAGCGCCCCGCCGCGTACACGACAGAAAGTAAGGACGGGTGAGAGGTGCTGCCTCTCACCCGTGAGGCTAGCTAAACGGGAAGCCCACTGGCAGTGACGGGATGGTGCAGGTAGCGCTGGTGATGTTGTTGTTTGGCCCAGAGATCGCGCCCACCGCCAGCGTGTTGTTGGCATTTAGATAGGTCTGCGCATTTGTATCACCTGTGCCTATCATGCCTTGCAAACGCACTGCGCCAAACCCGTTATAAGACAGGTTCACCGAGGGCTGTGTGCCACCCGTGCCGGCAGCCACCGTGTTATTGCGGATGTCCATACACGCATTGTTGAAGTCGCGGATGTTGGCCGTGATGGTGCGGCGTGATGAGGCGGTGGCGTTGGCTAGCAGGCTGCTGTTGGTGATGATGTAGTTGGCATTGATGGTGCTGCCGCTGATTGCCCCGTTGTTCTGGAGCAGGATGCTGGCACCGAAGATAGGCGTGGTTGCAGGGACGTTGACTTCGTTCATCGAGACGTTCAGCGTGAATGCGGTAGTGCCGCCGCCGCCGGTGTTTGCGCCATCTGCAAAGAGCTGAATGGCGTTGCCTTCGTGAGCGTGATAGATGTAGAGCACGTCAATCACGCCGTTGGTGGTGGTGAAGTCACCGCCTTCCACCTCGACCACGCCGAGGGCCAGCTCGCCGGTGTAGTTGCGGATGTCGTTGGAGAACAGGCGGAAGTTCAGCGTGCTGTTGCCCTGTGCGTTGCGCAGGCTGATGGCTGTTTCGCCGTTGTTGGTATGGCTTGTGCCGGCATAGGGCGCGGCGGTGAAGGCGCTGCTGACGATGGCGATGTCCATGCGTGCGGAGCTGCTGCCCTCGGGGTTGGCGGTGATGCCGATGCCGTCGATTTGCTCGAACGTCGAGTTTTGGATAAAAGCGTTGATGCGGGCAGTGCCGTCGGCGCGCAGCAGGATGCCGTTGCCGTTGCAGTTGCCGCCGCCGCAGGCCGTGGTGGTGATGTTGTTGCGCAGCACGTTATTCGTCCAGCGGAAGTTGAGCGTGCCGGCAAAGTTCTCGAGGTAGACGCCGTTGTCGGTGAAGTTCTCGATGGTGCTGTTGTTGACCTCAAAGTTGCCGCTGATCGGCGCGCCGCTGGTTTCGCCCTCGCGCAGGTTAAAGACGTGCTCGTTGTCGGCGTTGCCGATGTTGGTCATATCGACATTGGAGAACAGCAGATTAATGATGCCGCGCCCGTGCACGCCGTAGTTGCCCACGTTGTTGATGGTCAGGTCGGTGACCTGAATGTCGCGCGCGCCGTCGATGTTGAAAGCGCTGCCGCCGATGTTCGTCCACGTGCCGCCCGCGCCGTTGGTATGAACACTGACAAAGTTATTGTCGCCGCGGATGACGAAGGTGCTGCCAGCCCCGTTGTTGGTCAGGCGCACGGCGTCACCAGTCGCGCCGGTGATGTTGAGGGTGGTGATGTCGGTGGCGATCGTGCTGTTGGCGATCTCGACGCCGGCGGTGGTCTTAGCGCCGATGTTCACTGTGCCGCTGACCGTTAGTGTGCCGCTGGCACGGTTGATATTGATCCCGTGCGTGCCTGCGCCGGGATTGCTGATGCTGGCGAACTGCAAGTTCAGCGGTTGGTTGGTGGCATGGCTGACGTTGAGGGCGACCGCGCTGCCGGTCACGTCCAACAGGCTGCTGGCGCTGCTGTTCACCTGTCCGGGGCTGGCGTTGGCATAGGCGATGTTGAGCGCCACAGCACCGTTTGTATAGACGGCGACATTGCCAAGGTCGACCGCGCCGGTGTTGCCTACAAGGGTGATGGGTGTTGTGGTGTAGCGTGCGGCAGTTGTCCCGAGCGTCAACGTGGTGAAGGTGACTGTGCGCGTGCTGTTTTGGATCGAGACGCCGCCAGAAGCATTGGTCGCGGTCACGGTGTTGTTAAATGTCACTGCGCCCGGGGTGCTCAGGCCGTTGATGTTGACCGCTGCGCCGGCATTGCTCTTGCTGATGCTGCCGCCGTAGGTCAGGTTGATGGTGCTGGTGTTGATGTCCACGACGTGGTTAGAAGCGCCGGCGGTGCTGGCCAGCGTGCCGGCGGTGGCTGTGATGGTGCCGGCGCAGTTGTCAAAGCTCAGGCCCTTGGTGCTGCCGCCTGCGCTGAGGGTGGCAAAGGCCGCATTGACCGTGCTGTCCTGGCACAAGATGCCGACGCCGGCGGTGGTCGTCAGGGTGCTGGTGCTGCTGGTCACTGTGACCGCTGCGCCGTTGACGAAGATGCCGTCCTGCGCGCCGCTGGCGGTCAGGATGTTAGTGCTCAGCAAAAATCCGCTGGGGGTGGTGTCGTCGATGTAGATGAAGCGCCCTGCGGGGTTAGAGATGGTGGTCGTGCCGGTCACGATGACGTCAAACCCGCCGGTGGGGTTGCTGACGCTGATGCCGCGCGCGTTGCTGTTGGTCGAGGACAAGCTGGCAAATGTGGCATTGGCGGTCAGCTCAACATTTTCGAGATAGAGGGCTGGGCCGCTGGATGCCGAAAGCGTGCTGCCCGTGCCGCCGATGGTCAGTCGCCCGCCATCAGAGAGGAAGGCTGCCGAGTCGGTGGCGGTGCTGCTGGAGACCACGCCGTCGGCAAAGTTGACCAGTGATGCGGCGTTGTTGGACTGCAACCTGACCAGCGGTTCACTGGTTCTACCCCCCGCGATGTTGACCATGGGCAGGGTGACAGACCCGGCAGCGGTCATCGTCCCGATGTTGATGCCGCGCGTGTTGGTCGAGGTGAGCGAGCTGGTCGCATCGAAGGTGATGGTGCCGGCGCTGCCGCTGACGTTGAGCACATAGCCGCCGGTAAAGCCGCTGCCTGCGCCAACGTCCACGTTGGTCAGGGTCATGGTGCCGCTGGTGTTGATGAACTGAAGGGCGGGGCTGAGCGCGGGGAGCGCCCCGTTGATGCTGACGTTGGTCAGGGCCATGGTGCCGGTCGAGTTGATGAACTCGATGCCACCGGTGGCGCTGACGCTGGACGCAATGGCGACATCGGTGATGGTGAAGTTGCCATTGGGCGTGGGGGCGCCACGGATGGCCCAGCCCGATGTGTTCTCGATATTAAAGCCGCGAACCTGCCCGCCCTGCCCAAAGATTTCGATGATTGGGAAGCTGCTGGCGCTGGTCAGGAGTGGCGTGCCGCCGGCGGCCACATCGTTCTGGGTGCCGACAAGGTCGAGGCCCATGCCATGACCAATCAGTTTTTGGCCGGCTTCAAGGTCAAATTCGAGGTTGGCATAGGTGCCGGCATACACAAAGATGGTGTGGTTATTAGAGTCGATGTCACCGGCGCCAGCTGCGCCGTTGAGGGGGGCAAAGCTGTTGAACGGTGCGTTGAATGTGCCGTCGCCCCCTGCGGGCGCGCTGGCGTTGACGAACCACACCGTTTCGCCGGTCACATTGATGGTAACCAGCGTGCTGTTGGTTCCAAAGGCATTGCGCACCGTGTAGCTGAAGGTGTCTGTGCCAGCGAAGCCGGCGGGGGCGTCATAGGTGAAGCTGCCGTCGGCGGCCACGCTGACCTTTGCGCCGTACTGACTGACAGTATCGTACACCTCTAGGCGGTGGGTGGCCGGATTAAAGCCGGTGTCGTTGGCCAGCAGGCCCGAGGCCGAATCGACCGAGATATTGCCATTGACGTTGACCGCGTAGTTATCTGCGGTCACGGTGGGGGCTGCTTGTGCCAGTGCTGCGCTGGAGAAGGCCAGCATCAGCAGGGCTAAGAGACATATTTTGAAGATGAAGCGGTTTCGATGAGACATAGGAGTGTTTCCCTGTGGTGTGACCTGTGTGTTTGCCGTCGGCGGAGACAACGAAAGCGAAGGTGCTGGGTGTTTGGCCCACCAGAGCGTTAGGCTGCACCGGTGGGCCAAAGAACTGGGCTTAGTTGCTGGCCGGCGGCATCGGCAGCGGCAGCGGTGCTGCGCCGTCGATGTCCGGGGTCGGCAGGCGTGGGCTGAGCATTGGGGTGCCGTCGGTGTAGAGCAGCGACACCGCATCGAGGAACATTCTGCCGTTGGTGGTGCGGGCATTGAGCGTGACGACCACCGACTTGACGCGCTTGCTCAGCGTGCGATTACCGGTGTACAGGGTGTAGGGCTGTGTGCCGGATGCCACGTCGAGGCGGATGACCTCGAAGGTATTGTCGGTGTAGTTGATGCGGGCCAGCAGGCGTGCGCCGTTGGTCAGGCCGATGGTGCGAACCATGGCGCTGAAGGTCAGGCTGTCGCCGGCCTCGCCCCACGCCGGCGACGCGATGGTCTGACGGATGAAGCGGTTGACGTTGACCGGGCCGGTGAAGTTGAAGCGGAAGGCGCAGTTGCCCTCGAAGGCCACGGTGCTGCTGAGGGTGTTGCACACGCGCCGATCCTTGACCGACAGGTTCTTGCGCACCCAGTTGGCCGCGAAGGCGGGCTTAGCGCCGGCGGTCTCGAAGCTGCCGTTGCGCAGCACCTCGCTGTCGCCGTCCACGATGGTGACCGACAGGGCTGGCCATGTCAGGCCATTGTAGTTGCTGTCGGCGCTGGTGAAGACGAAGCCGACTGTGCCGCTGTGCAGCCCCTCGAGGATGCGGTCATCGATGCCGGTGATGGTGACAGTCTGCGGTACGTTCCAGTCCGTGGGGGTGAAGGTGACGCTGGCCGGCGCGAGCGTGAGCTGGCTGCCACCGTCGAAGGTGATGGTCACATCGGCGCTGGGCTGTGTGAACAGCGCCACGCTGAACTGGTCATCCGCGCCGCCCTCGACCACGAGGCTGCTGCCGTCGGTTTCGACGACGTCGATGCCCGGGATGTCGTTGTCGGTGATGTTGACCGTGACGCCGATGCTGTTGGGCGTGATGGCGGCGAAGTCGGCATCACCGGTGAAGGTGAAGCCCACCACGGTGCTGTGTGCCCCCTCGATGATGACGTCGTCGACTGCGGTGACCGTGACCGTTTGCGGCACGTTCCAGTCTGCCGGTGAGATAACCAGCGGGTTGGGCGCGAAGGTGACTTGCGTGCCAACGTCGAAGGTGATGGTGACGTCACTGGTCGGCTGCGCGTTGAGCGTGATGGTGAAGGTGTCGGTGGCGCCGCCCTCGGTGACATTGGTTGTGCCGCCGGTCTCGACGATGGTCACGCCGGCGAAGTCGTCATCGATGATGGTGACGGTGTGTGTGCCGCTGGCCGAGACGCCGGTCAGGTCGGTGGTGACCGCCCCGAAGCCGAGGTCGAAGCTGTGCGGGCCTTCAATCAGCGCGTCGTTGACGATGGCGCTGGCGATATTGGCCGTGGCGGCGTTGAGGCTGCCCGCGGCGAAGGTGATGGAGGTGGTGGTCAGGCTGTAGTCTGCCGCCGTGGCCGTGCCCGCAGTATCAAGGACGGCGACCGTAATCGCTTCCTCGATGCTGGCCGTGCCCGTGCCCGTCCCGCCGAGCGTGATTTGCGCGCTGACGGTGTGCGGTGTGACCGCCTCTGGCGCAGTGCTGGTGGTCGCCGAGAAGCTGACAGCTGCCGTGTCGTCACTGCTGATGTCGTAGGTGTTGGACGCGGTGGTGCTGGCCAGACCCGAGGCGATGTCGAGCGTGAGCGTGAAGTCTTCGGTGCGCTCGACAATCAAGTCGTTGGTGACGCTCACCGAGTGAGTGCTGTTGACATCATCGTGGACAGCGCCGGCAGGGAAGGTGGCCTGCGCCGTGGTGATGGTGACGTCGCTGGCTTCGGCTGTGCCCAGTGTTAGCAGCAGGTCAACCACGATCGGGTTGGCAATGCTGCCGCCCGGTGCGCCGTTGCCGGTGACCTTGAGCGTCATGCCCGGCGAGAAGACTGCGCCTTCGATGACGGTGAAGCCGGCGCTCGAGAAGATGACCTCAGCGGTGTCGTTGTCGGTGATGTTGACCACCACGCTGGCGGTGACGAACCCGTTGTAGAGCGGGTCGCTGCTGACGGCGGTGTGGCTGATGGTGGCGGTGTGCGGCCCTTCCACGATGGTATCGTTGATGGCCCGAACGGTGATGGTGCGCAGGCTGTTCCACGTGCCCGGGGTGAAGATGACCGTCACCGGCGAGGGCAGGTAGTTCACGCCGTCAGTGCTGACCTCCAGCTGCGTGTTGAAGTTGAGGGTCACATCGACGTTGGCGGTCGGCTGGCTGGCCAGCGTGATGTTATACAGGTCTTGGGCACCGCCTTCAGTGACATCGGTGCTGCCGCCGCTCTGGATGATGACCACCTCGGCGGTGTCGTCGTCGATGATGGTGACGGTGGTGGTGGCGTTGCCAAAGGTGACGTCTGACGCGGCGATGCTGGTGTCGAGGTTGATGCTGAAGGTCTCGTCTGCCTCGTCGATGGCGTCGCTGATGATGCCAACGGTGATGTCACGGGTTTCGCCGCTCTCGCTGCCGGCAGGGAAGGTGACCAGCGGCACGCCGAGGGTGTAGTCTGCCGGTGCAGTGGCGGTGATGTCGGTATAGATGACCGGGACAGAGAAGGCGCTTTGGATGCTCGCCGTGCCCGTACCCGTACCGGTCACTGTCATCGTGACGGTCGAGACATGGTTCCCACCCGATTCCGGCACCGAGTTGGTGGCGGGGGCGATGGCGAAGTTGACCGTCTCGTCATCGACGATGGTGGCGGTGTGGGCGCTGCCGGTGGTCACTGCACCGCTGGCCGTGACCGTGCCAAAGCTCAGGCTGTAGGTCTCGTCGGCCTCAAACACGCGGTCACTGACGATGGCGGTGGCGACGTTGAGCGACGTCCCTGTCTCCGTGCCGGCCGGGAAGGTCAGGCTGGTGGTGGTCAGGGTATAGTCGGCGGGGTTGGCTGCCGTGCCGGCTGTGTCGGTGATTTGGACGGTGACTGCGCCTTGTGTGGTGAAGTTCGGGCCGCCCGTGCCGCTGCCGGTGATGACCAGCTCGACCGGTGTGGTGGCGCTGCCAACATTCTCGGCAAAGTTCTGCGACAGGTTGGTAAACGCGACGGTGGCTGTCTCATCATCGGTGATGGTAACGGTGTGCGTGCCGCTGACCGTGCCGGTGGCGGTGACCAGCGTGAAGCTGAGGGTGAAGGTCTCGTCGCCTTCCAGCAGTCGGTCATTGGTGATGCCGATGCTGATGGGCTGGGTGCTGGCGTGCGTGCTGCCGGCAGGGAAGGTGACGCTGGTGGTGGTCAGCGACTGGTCACCAGCGGAGGCACTGCCCAGCGTCAGGTTGACCGTGGCGGTCATGTCACTGCTGATGGTGCCGCCCGGCGTGCCGTTGCTGATCAGGTCTAGGCGTGCATTGACGGTGTGTGGGCCGGCATTTTCTGCCACAGCGCTGCTGGTCAGCGAGAAGGTGATTTCTTGGAAGTCGTTCTCGGTGATGGTGACGGTGACGTCTGCCGGGTTGATGGCGTTGTAGATGGCATCTGCCGACGCGGCGGTCTGCACAATCAGCGAGCTGTGCGGGTTGGTCTCGACCAGCGTGTCGTCTACGGCGGTCACGTTGACCGTCTGCGCGGTGAACCAGTTGGCCGGCGTGAAGGTCAGGGCCAGCGCGCCGTCGGTGTCACCGTTGAGGATGAGCTGTGCGGCATCGAAGGTGATGTTAATCACGACGTTGGACGTTGGTTCGCTGTCCAGCACGACGGTGTAGCTGTCGGTGGCGCCGCCTTCGGTGACGTCGGTGCTGCCGCCGCTCTCGGTGACGGTGATGCCGGCGGTGTCGTCGTCGATGATGGTGACGGTGTGTGTGCCGCTGGCGGTTGCCGCGCCGCTGACTGCGCCAAAGCCAAGCGTAAAGGTCTCGTCGGCCTCGTCGATACCGTCATTGACGATGGCGATGTCGATGGGCTGGGTGTTACCGCTCTGAGCGCCGGCAGGGAAGGTGATGCTGGTGGTGCTGAGGGTGTAGTCTGCCGGAGTGGCGGCGGTGCCGGGCGTCTGGCTGACGGCCACCGAGACCGCGCTTTGCAGCTGCGGTGTGCCTGTGCCAACTGAGGTGATGTTCAGCTGCGCGTTGACGGTGTGCGGCGTGCTGGCTTCTGGCGTGCTGCTGCTGGTCGTCGCAAAGCTGATGGTGGCTGCTTCGTTGTCGGTGATGGTGATGGTCTGGGCCGTGCCGCTGACGGTGGCCGGGCCGGTCACCGTGCCGATGGCGGCGCTAAAGTTCTCTGTGCCTTCGACCAGTACATCCTCGGTGATGCCGACGTTGACCACCCGTGTTGCCCCATTGCCGCTGCCGGCCGTGAAGGTCACGCTGGTGGTGTTGGCCGGCCCACTGAAGGCGAAGTCTCCAGTGCCGCCGCCATAGGTGGCCGTGCCGTCGGTCAGATTGATGGCTGCGGTCAGGGCGTTTTCGAGCGTGTCACCGGCGCTGGTGTTCAGCGTCACGGTCAGCGGGGTTGTGCCGACGGACTCGGCCACGGTTGTCCCGCCGGTTAGCGAGACGGTGGCCGTGTTGGCATCGGTGATGGTGGCGGTGTGGTCTGTGCCCGCGGTCAGGCCCGGGTAGGGCGTGGTGATGGCGATGGCCATCGAGAAGGTCTCGTCACCTTCGATCAGCGTGTCGCTCAAGAAGTTGTGGAAGACCGCAAACAACGCGCCGTCATTGTTGCCTGCCGAGATGGTCTGGTTGAGGAACAAGACTTGGATGTCTGCCGCTTCTGCCGTCAGGAAGGTGATCGGCGCTTCAAAGCTGATGGCGACTTCGTTCTGCGGCGTGCCGCCGATCGGGTCAGAGGTGATGTCCATCACCACGTTTTGGCTGTAGGTTGTGCCTTCTGCGCCGCTGCCGGTGGCGTTCACCCAGCGCAGTTCCAGCGTTTCGTTATCGGTGATGTTAGCCGTGATGGTGTTGGTGGCGGTTGTGCCGTCCAGCAGGGCGGTGATGCCGTTGTAATTGGCGTCGGCGCTGGTGAAGGCGTGGACGATGCTGCCGGTGTGGTCACCCTCAAAGTTGCGGTCGTTGACTGCTGCAACCGTGATGGTTTGTGGCGTGTTCCAGTTGCCGGCATTAAAGGTGGTGTTGTAAGTGCCGTCGGTGTCACCGTTGATGGTCAGGTCGGTGGCGGGGAAGGTGATGGCCACGTTGACCGTGCCTGTCGGTTGAGTATCCAGCACGATGGTGTAGGTATCGGTAGTGCCGCTCTCGCTGACGTCGGTGCTTGCGCCGGTCTGGGTGATGGTGACACCAGCTGTATCGTTGTCGGTGATGTTCACCGTCACGTCATCGACCGCAAGGCCGTTGAAGCGCGGGGTGGCGCTGCTGGTGGCGCTGGTGGTGATGGTGGTGGTGTGCGGGTCGGCCTCGTCGATGAAGTCGTCCACTGCGCGCACCGAGACCGTGACGCCAGTGGTGGCGTTGGCCGGGGTGAGGGTGACGGTCTGCGGCGACGCGCCAAAGCCGCTGCCGGTATTGACCTGCACCTGCGTGTCGAAGGTGAGGGTGATAGTGACGTTGGTGGGCGGGGTCTGGTTGAGCGACACGGTAAAGGTGTCGGTGGTTGGGCCAGTTTCGCTCACGTTCAGGGTGGTCGGGTCAACGGTGATTTCTGGCGCAAGCGTGAAAACGTAGGCCGCGCCGCTGTTGCTGATGCTGTTGGCATCATGCAGTGGCGCGCTCACCACATATTGACCGTTGCTTTGGGTGACGGCGTGGCCGAACTCGTCAAAGGTGTTGAGGTCAGTGGGTTGCAGCGGCCCTTGCTCTGTCCAGCCGCCGGCGGTGAAGCTGTAAACGTGGGCAAGGCCGGTACGCCCTGCGGTGGCAACCGAACCAACCACCAGCGAGGTGTTTTCGAGGTCTACACTGAAGCCAAACTGCCCCGCGCTGCCGGTGGCGGCGGGCAGGGTGTTGGCGGTGGCATAACCGCTGCCGCTGAACACCACCACACGCCCGCTGGGGGCTGCGGTGGCGGTGGGCGCGCCGACGGCGACTCGACCACTGTGGATGGATACCGAGTACCCAAAGTAGCGGTTGGTGCCCGGGTTGGGGTCAACCAGCGTGGTGATGGTGGAGAAGGTCGCGCCCGAGGCGACGTAAGCCGCGCCCTGCCCGCTGTTTTCATTATAAGCACCGATGGCGATGACTTCATCGTTGGGGGTGCCGGGGGCGGGGTCATAGACCGAGACCGAGTAGCCGGTGGCGCTGTTCACGCTGGCGGCGGGCACGTCAATGACGGTTGGGCTGGCAAAAGTGCTAAAGTTACGATAGGCATAGACGCGGCCACGGCTGCCGTTTTCGCCCGTAGCGCCCACGGCAAGCACATCCCCATGCCGGCTGATGGACGCGCCAAAAAAGCCGTTTACTGTTGGGTTTGGAGAGGTGATTTCGGCAATTTGTGACCAGACCGAGCCGCTCCATTGATAGACATAGAAGGCGCCCGAGTTGGACGTGCCAACGGGGAAGCCGCCCATGCCGGGTGCGCCGATGATAATCTGGTTGCCGACAATCGTGACGGATTGGCCAAAAGACTGGCCAGCGCTGCTGTAGAGCGGGGTCAGGCGGCTGTGCGGTGTCCATACGCCGCTGACGTTGCGATACACATAGGCCGCGCCGGCAGTGCTGCCGTTCACCGCGTCGCCGCGCACCCCAACGACCAACCATTCATCGGTCATATCCAGCGCAATGCCAAAGTTCTGATCGACGGCGGTGTTGGGCAGGTCAACCCGAGCGATGAGTTCGGGCGTGGAGACGACAAATGACGGGCTAACAAACTCAAGGGTGGTGAGCGCGCCAGCGCGTGGTGCCCCCGGCGGCAGCGTGAGCGTGTCGCGGCGGGCGCCGGGCGCACC
Organism: Anaerolineae bacterium; assembly: GCA_034431675.1. Taxonomy (GTDB): domain Bacteria; phylum Chloroflexota; class Anaerolineae; order Aggregatilineales; family Phototrophicaceae; genus Flexicrinis. Next base: position 41,071 of record DAOUCZ010000171.1, read on the forward strand.
GGCTGCGGCCAGCGTGCCAGAGACATCGACCGTGTAGCCGAACTGGTCATTGGTGGTGCTGCCGCCTGCTGCTGCAAGGTTGATGGTGTTGGTGAGCCATATTGTGCCGTTAAAGCGGTAGGTATTGACGCTGCCGACGTTGGGCTGGCTAGAGACGGTGCGCCCCGGGCGGCCTGCCAGCGCCAGCGTGTCCTCAAGGGCGACGCTGAAGCCGAGCTGCTCGTTGGGGTCTTCACCGTTAAACTGCGCGTTAATCGCGCCGTCGGCAAAAAAGGCGAGGTGGCCCGCATCGACATCCCCTGCATCATCATAGAGCGGGGCGCCGACCACGCTGCGGCTGGCGCTGTCTGCGCCGCCGAGGTTGCTGTCCCAGATGCCGACCGACTGGCCGAACATCCCATTGGGCTGCCCCCATGATGGAGTCAGAGTGTGCTTTAGACCCCATGCATTGGCCCCGCCGAGGTCTTGGCGATAGATATAGGCCGCGCCGGTTGGCAGATTGGCGACGTTGGTCATCAGCGGCGCACCGACGATCAGGTATTCGCCGTGCAGGTCAACCGATGTGCCAAAAGCTGTGCCCGGCTGACCGATTTTGGACGCGCCGATTTGCCCCCATGCGTTGCTTCCGCCGACGTTGCGCCCTCGGATGCTCACCAAGCCGTCATCAGTCGTGCCGTCATTAGGCGCGCCGACGGCAGCAAGGTCGGCAAACAAAGCGACCGATGCCCCAAAGTGAGCATCGGTCTCTGCGGTAGAGGTGATGGTCGTGGTGACGAAGCTGAAACCCGCCCCTGCGTTGGTATCACTGAAGATGTATGCGCTCCCCCGATCGACATAGGGGGCGATGTCGTGCAGCGGCGCACCGACGATGACGGTGAGCAAGCCGCCCGCTTCATAGATGTCCACCGCTGCGCCGAACTGCGCACCGTTTTGCGGGGCAGGCGACACCAGCTGGGTGCGGTAGACCCACGCACCGCTGACGCGCTCATAGATATAGACCGTGCCGCGGTTGCTCTGGGCGCTGGGCGCACCGACAGCCATCCACACACCATGGACGGCCACAGCGCTGCCATATTCATGGTCGGGGATGTTGACCGGCGTATCGGTGGTGAAGTCGGCAGGCGTCAGCTTTTGCTCGATGACAAAACTGGCTGCCGAGACGCTGCCAACACTGATGAGCAGCAGCGTGCTCAATATAAGCAGCATTACTAATCGTGGGACGTGTGTTCGCATAGAAACCTCTGCTGGGTCAAGATGGTGCGCGGGGCAGTCGGGTGGTGCAGTAGTAAAAATAAAACCAAGGGCAAATGACGTCCTTACGTGCTAATCCCAGTCTGAATGATGTGGGACGCGAATAACACGCACACAAGCGCTATTCATGATTATAAATCAAAAAATTATTTTTGCACGCAATCGATTTGAACTAAACTGGTGGCGTGTTTACTTAAATCTACAGTAAATGCGCCGTGATTTGCTGTGGCTTCTGCCCCAAAAGTGCGCTCGCGCAGGGGAGTGTGGTCGTTTGAAGGGGTTACAGGCAGGGTAATCGCTTCAAATTTTCTGGTCGTAGGGGCAGTTCGTGAACTGCCCGATGTCACGGGCGCATCCCGATGCTCCCCTACTGATTTTCAAGCGATTGCCCTAGGGTTACAGGGCTTAGGACTGTGGGATTATGGGGGGTGATGTGGCAGCGCCCCTGTGCAGCAGCAGGGCCAATGCCCCCACTCTCTGGGGGTCAATGGCTTGACAAAACACAGGATATGACACATGCTAGTGTCTATTGACCCATTGTGACCCATCCTGTAATGGGGTGGAGGAGGCACGGCCATGACGATTGTTTTTGACGGTCAGGAACTGCTGATCATCCTCGATTCTCTCACCCCATCTACCCCATTACGGAGTACTGAGCAGTGTCTTTCGATTGGACGAACGACGACGATTTAGACCGTTATGCCGATTACGCATCGGCTTTTGAGGCGCGCCTGCCGCGCAAACGCAAGCCCAACCACAAGCCCAAAATCTCGCGCGCGCAGCAGGTGCAGCAGTCTGCCGAGGTTGGGGCGCTGGAGGATGGGTTTAACACCACCTATCGGCCCGGCATCTTTGAGGAGGGGTGGTTGCTCAATTCGCTGCGCCCGTTCCACGAGATGGGCTTGCTGGCCGACGTGCTCAGCCGTGTGAAGGGCGGCAAAGAGGCCAATGTGTATCGCTGTCGGGGCAGTCAGCTGACCGATGGTGCACTGCTGGCGGCCAAGGTGTATCGCCCGCAGATGTTCCGCACGATGAAAAACGACCACGTGTATCGTGAGGGCCGGCACATCTTGAGTGCTGGCGGGGGCGCGCTGAAGAAGACCGATCACCGCGAAATGCGCGCGATTGCCAAGAAATCAGACTATGGGGCAGAGGTGATGCATACCTCATGGCTGATGCACGAGTTCAAGACTCTTCAGCGCCTGCACGCGGCGGGGGCAAATGTGCCGCTGCCGATAGCCCATGCGCCTAACGGTATCTTGATGAGCTTTGTTGGGGATGAGCACCTGAGCGCCCCGAGTCTGGGCGAAATCCGGCTTGACCCTGACGAGGCGCAGGAAGCCTATGATGAGGTGGTGCGCAATCTGGGGGTGATGATGGCCTTGGGCATCGTCCACGGCGATCTGTCCCCCTATAACTTGCTGTATTGGGATGGTGAGGTGGTGCTCATCGACTTCCCGCAGGTGGTGAGCGTGCAGAGCAACCCGCTGGCCAAAGAACTGCTGTATCGCGATGTGGTGCGCATCACGCGCTATTTTGCCAGCTGCGGCGTGCCCGAGGCTGATGCGGACAGCCTGATGGCGGTGCTGTGGCCAGAATGACGCGCCCGCTGCTGACAGGTGGTGTAAAGCATGCCGCTTGTCAGCGGCTCAGCACCGCGCTTGGGCTGCGATACTGGATGTCGTGCGATTCGGGCAGCTTCCATGTGTAGCCCGGCCCGGGCGTATCAGGCTGGGCAAGGCGTATCTCGAAGTGGACGTGGGGGGCGGGGCGCACGTCGGCCATCACCCCTAGCACGTCTCCCTGCTCGATACATGTGCCCACGCGGGGGAACTTGACCGCGTCGGTTTCGCCCAGATGCCCATACAGGCTGTATAGGGTGACGCCGTCAGGGGTGCGGTGCTCGATGATGACCACACCGGCATCACGCCCCCACCCGAGCGGATAGCTGTAGCGTACCTTGCCGCGCCCCGCCGCATAAACCGGCTCGCCAAGACTGCCGCCGTCTGGCAGCGCCCAATCCTCACCGGTGTGATAGCGCCCCTGATGGCGCGGGCTGGGCACGGTGTAGCCCTGCACCAGCACAAAGCGCGCCGTATCGATCGGATAGGTCAGCGAGTCGGCTGTGCCGCAGTCTACGGCTTGCCACCACGCCTCGGGGATGATGCCGAGTGTGAACAGGGTGGTAAGGGCCAATATCAGCGAGAGGCGGCGCATGGCGGTTCGCTCCTGTGTGGGCACAGTTTTTGGGAGGATGAGGGGCTTAGTCCCCGAAATGCTGGCGGGCAAAGGCCAGCTTGTGCAGGTCGTGGGCTTCTTGGCCACCTTCGTGATCGTTCCAGCGATAAATTTTGATGTCGTGCGCGCCGGCGGGCAGATGGTTGTAGGCGGCGTAGACGGTGGAGGGCGGGCAGATGACGTCCATCAGCGCCACGCTGAACAGGCAGTCGGCCTTGATGCGCGGGGCAAGGTTGACCCCGTCGAAATAGTCGAGGGTGTTGAAGACGCGCTCTTCGTTCTCGCGTTGGACGCGCAGATATTCGACGATTTCGCTGTAGGGGTGACGGTCGGTCAGGCCGACCGCGCGGCGGAAGTGGCACAAAAACGGCACATCGGGCAGGCAGATTTTGACGATGTCAGGCGCGAGCGCTGCCGCCGCAATCGACATGCCCCCGCCTTGACTGGCGCCGCAGACCCCGATGCGGTCAGCATCGACGTCGGCGCGGGTGAGCACGGCGTCCAGCGCGCGCACCACATCGACGAACACGCGGCGGTAATAATAGGTGCTGGGCGACAGCACCCCCTGCGTCATGAACCCGTTGCGGAACGGGTTTGCGCCGTCGGGGATGTCGGCGGTATCCCCACGTCGCCAGTTGCCGCCCTGCCCGCGCGTGTCGATGGTGAGGTGGGCATAGCCAGCGTTGGCCCAAAAGGTGACGGTGTGGGGATAACCGCGCCCACCGCCGTACCCGTGATATTCCACCATGCACGGCAGCGGGGTGGTGACGCCAGCGGGACGGGCATACCAGCCATGGATGGTCTGTCCGCCATAGCCGGCAAACTGCACGTCATAGGTTTCAATCAGCTTCATGCCGGTATCGATGCGGGTGAAGGTGGCGTTGAGGGGCTGTTTGCGCTGGGTGTGCAGGGTCTCGGCCCAAAAGGCGTCAAAATCGGCGGGTTCGCTGCGGTCTGGCTTATAGCTGACCATCTGCTCCAGCGGCATATCAAAGAAGGCCATCGGTGGATACGCTCCTATAGGGTGAGATAAGGGTGACTAAACGAGATTAAAGCGGATGACGGGCCAGCAGGTCGAGCTGTAGGGCGCGCACAGCCGGCCATTCTTCGGCGAGGATGCGAAACCATGCGGTATCGCGCGGGCGGTCTTTCACGATCATGTGGGCCTGCTGAATCCCCTCGAAGCTGAAGCCCATCCGCAGGGCCGAACGGCGCGAGCGTTCGTTGAGCGCGTTGCACTTCCACTCCACCCGCCGATAACCCAGCTCGAAAGCGTGCGCGGTCATCAGATGGGTGGCCTCCAGATTGGCCTGCGTGCGCTGTGCCAGCGGGCTGTACCAGATGCTGCCCAGCTCGATTTTGAGGTCACGCGGGGCATTGTTGAGGTAGGTTGCCGCCCCAACCGCGTGTCCGCTGGCGTTGTCGATGACCGTGAAAGCCAGCGTGTTGGGCGAGTCGAGTTGCGCTTGCAGATAGCTGCGCATCTCGGCCTCGCTAGCAAACGGGCCGGCAAACATATAGCGCCAGATGACCGCTTCGGCGTCATAAGCCGGCACATGCTTATCGCCAATGGTCAGGGCGCGCCCGTCCGAGATGGCATGGAGTACCGCCGCATCGCGCTCGATGTCGGTGGGCTGCAAGGTGACAAACTGCCCGCGCAGCGTGACCGCTGTGGGTTTCAGCGGCAGACTGTGGCGCAGCGCCAGCACCTCGGGCGGCAGCGGGTCTGGAAGGGGGTGCATCGAGGCCTCCGATCGGGCGGGTGAGTGTATGCACGCTTAACACTACCGCCAGAAACGCGGTGTATCCATAGCCATCACGGGCCAGTGGTCTGGTGTGTGAGTGCTTCCTTATACCACAACACCCCCCGCTGTGCGAAGATGTCCGATATAGTCGGGCATCTTCGCCAGCAGGGGGCTTGTTTTTAGGGGATGAAAGGGAGGCGCTTGACGGTCGGTTTAACGCAAGTCAAAGCGGATGGGCGGCATGGCGGCGATGCAGTCGGCATTGGGGGCGGTTTGCGGCGCATCAAGGAAGTCCTGCACGATTTGCACCGCACAGCCCCCGCTTTGCCCGACGACGTGGGTCATGGCGGGGAATTCAAAATAGAAGCTGTTGGGGAAATTGGCGGCGGTTTGCTGCGTCCATGTTACCGGCGTGGCAGGGTCGAATTCGCCGGCCAGCGCCAGCACCGGCGTCTGGGCGGTGACCGGCAGCGCTTCTTGCGGGTCAAAGGGCTGCGCGCCCCATGTCTGGCAGACTTCTGTCAGGGTGTCGGTGCTGCCATAGGCCGCTTCGGCGGCAAAGCTGGCAAAAGCGGGGGTTTGCGCCCATGCTTGCGCGATGTCCTGCGCGGTGGTGGCAAACACCTCTTCGTGGCAGTTGATGGAACTGAACAGACCGATGTCAATCTGGTCGGACAGCAGCAGCACCAGCATAAACGGCAGCTCCAGCGCGGCGGTGTTGCCTTTGCTGACTTCGTTCATCAGCACCGGGATTTGTGGCAGAAACTGCGGCACTTGCATCGTGATGAATGTGCCGGTGATAAAGTCTGCGCCGCTGACTTGCACGGTATAACGCGCGCCACTGATCGGGTTGGTGACGGTGATGGCCTGTGGTTGGGCGTTCAGGCGGTCGATGGCGGCGTAGAAGTCATCGCGCAGGGTGGGGTAGAAGTCGGCGCAGGCGGATTGGGCGGCACAGGCGGCCAGCAGGCGCTCGATGGCGAATTCGGCTTTATAAGCCTGACCGGCATACAGATTCACTTCGACGGGGATGGCCGAGTCGAGCACGGCGCTGCGCACGAGGTCTGGATAATCGCGGATGACCGTCTGAGCGAGGCGCGTGCCGTATGAGCTACCGTATAGGTTGACCTGAGCGTAGCCCAGCGCGGTGGCAAGGTCGGCGATGTCGGCGGCGCTGGCGGCGCTGGTAAAGGCTGCGATGTCTACCCCGTCGGCGGTCAGGCGGTCACGGCAGGCGATAAAGGCCGGCAGGTACAGCTGGCGCGCCTCTTCTGCGGTCAGGATGCTCTCGAGGTCGGTGAGTGATGCGGCGGTGACCTCTGGGCAGCTGAGCGCCGGCGTCGAATAGCCCGTGCCGCGCTGGTCGATAAACACCATGTCGCGGGCTTGGGTCAGCGGGGCGATAAAGGGTTGATACAGCTGCGGGGTCAGTTCGATGATGCCAGCGCCCGGCCCACCCTGCAAGAACACAATCGGGTCGGCGACCGCGGCGCTGCCGCTGGCGCGATAAATGGCGATGGCAAGCTGGATGCTGGCGGCTTGTGGGGCGGCGCGGTTTTGCGGCACAGTCAGCGTGCCGCAGTCCACTTGTGCGCCGGCGGGGATGGCAAACGGGCAGTCAGAGGGGGTAAAGGCCGGCGGGGTCGATTGAGCCGCAGCGGGCACAAGGGCCAATACCCAAACGACGATCAACAGGACAAGGCGGGTTGGCATCGAGGTGTTTCCTTTGTTTGTTGTTCTAACGGATACCTACAGCCTAACCTGTTGTCGGATGCCGGTCGCCCCGCCGATTGGGGATTTACCGCTCCCCCAAGCGGGGGATTTGTGGGCGGTTACGTCTCGAGGTCGTTGAGCTGGACGAGGCCGTGTTTGAGGGCATAGATGATGGCCTGATGACGGTGGCGCAGGTGCAGCTTGGACAGCACATTGCCGACGTGTGTTTTGACGGTCTCTTCGCCGATGATGAGCTTGGCGGCGATTTCTTTGTTGCTGAGGCCGTGGGCCAGCTCTAGCAAGATCTCGCGCTCGCGGTCGGTGAGGTCGCTGCCGGGCAGGCGGGTATGGGTCATGTCGCGCAGCACTGCGCCGGCCACGGCGGGGTCAATCATCGATTGGCCGACCGCGGCGGCGCGGATGGCCTCGACCAGCAGGGCAGGGTCGCTCTCTTTGCGGATGTAGCCCGACGCGCCGGCACGCAGGGCTGCGATGACGCGCTCGTCATCGGTGTGGGCGGTGAGCACCACCACCTGTGTATGGGGGGTGATGTCGCGCAGGCGGCGGGTGGTCTCGATGCCGTCAATGCCGCCGGGCATATACAAGTCCATCACCACCACGTCGGGCAGCCAGCGCTCGATGTTGTCCAGCAGCTGCTCACCGCTGGCGGCGCTGCCAACCACTATCAAATCGGGCGAGGCCGATAGAAAGCTTTGCAGCCCACGCCGCACGATGTGATGGTCATCGACGAGGGCGATTTTGAGCAATGGGGTCATAGGTGGGCCTCCGATGTGGTGTGCTGTATGGCCTGCTGCCGCCAGCGCCGATAAATCAGCAGGCTGACGATTTGATTGGCCAGCATCAGGTCTGCGAGGATAAAAAAGACAAGGTTCATCCAGTGGTCGGTCTCCAGCGGGGGAAAGCGCATTTCGCCGTTGATGAGGGCGGAGAAGAAAATCATCACCAGCAGAAAGATGATGCTGGGCCACCCGCTGCGCAGCTCGCGCAGGCGCTGCTCCAGCTCTGGCACGCGCTGAGCTGGTGTCAGCTGATGCACTTCCTGTCGATACAGCAGGTACATCCGGCGATAGCGCCACAGAACCGTCGCTAGGCCAACCGCCCCAATCCAAACGGCGGTGAGGTTGTGCTCGCCTTCGACAATCCACGGCATCGGCAAGAACCATGCGGCGGCGATGGTGATGATCATGTGGGCCACCTCGATGTGTCGGCGCAGCTTGAGGCCGGTTCGGCTGTCGCGCCCGTGCTGTATCAGCAAGGCGGTGCTGCGCCGCTGTGCACGCAGCAAGGCCCAGATGCCATAAGGCAGTGCGCCCAGCATCACCACCACCATAATAATGAAGATGGTGAGCAGCACGCCGTCCTCGGCGATGCGCTCTGGCTTGTGGATGAGCCGCCACACAATCAGCGAAGTCGTGGTGATGAAGGCGGCGATACCACCAGCAAACTGAAAATACAGCGAAATCAGCGGCTTCAGCTGCGCATCGTCGGGTTGGTCGGCGGGGGGGGTGGGGGGCTCGGATGCCGGTGTGGTCAGCGGCACGCGGACGGTCAGGGTTGTGCCGTGCCCGGGGGCGCTGTCGATGTGGACGGCTGCGCCGATGGCGGCGCTGCGGCTGTGGATGTTGGCAAGGCCCATGCCGACGGCCGGGCTGTTGGGGTCAAAGCCCTGCCCGTCGTCTTGTACGCGCAGTTCCAGCGGGCCATCTGGGCCGGCGGTTAGCTGAAGGTGGATGGTGCTGGCGCGGGCGTGGCGGGCGATGTTGGACAGCGCCTCTTGGGCGATGCGAAAGAGCGCCTCTTGCGCGCCGGCAGGCAGGCGGTCATCAGGGGGGAGGGCGCTGAACTGCGGGGTGACTGATGCGCCGGTGCGGTAGGCCAGTGCCTCGCATTGGTCGCGCAGGGCCTGCACAAGGCCAGATTTCTCTAGCGGGGCGGGTGAGAGCTGCTGGAGGAGGGCGCGCATCTCTACCATCGCTTCCTGCGCGCTGGTCTTGACGTCTTGCAGCGCGGCGCGGGCGGCTTCGGGCTGAGTGGTCAGGTGGGCATAGGCGGCGGCGGCGCTGACGCTCATGCTAAAGACCTGCTGTTTGATGGAATCATGCAGGTCGCGGGCAAGGCGGTTGCGTTCTTCTTGGGCGGCGGCCTCACTGATTTGCGAGACCAATTGACCGCGCATCTGGCGCAGGTTGGCATACTGCTCAATCAAGCGGTTGACCTGTGCAACCATCGGGCGCAGCAGCGGCGCACAGTCGGGCGGGATTTCTGCTATCGGTTGATTTTCATTGAGATAGGCCAGCGCAAGGTTGATTTTGACCAGTCCGCTGGCCACGCCGTGCCAAATCCAAACGTTCCACAGCAGCAGGATGACTGTCAGCGGCAGTATGCCGACCCGTTCATCCACGCCGAGCTGGCGCATGGCCTGCACCACCGGCAGATAGGCCGTGATGCCTGTTCCTGCGCCCATCAAGGTCAAGATGAGGGTGGTGCGCCATGCGGGGACGATGGTTGGTAGAGGAGGGGGGGAGGTCTGGTTCATGGGTGGGGTCTCTGGGATGGCCGCTGCGGCCCACAATGCATCGGATGGGATGAATGAAGATAGAAAGCGAGGCAGAAAAACAGCTTTCGCTTTCTATCCCCGCTTTCTATCCTATCCGATTTGAGGTGGGCGAGCGTCCCCCGTAAGGGGGAAATCGGCCTAGACCGGCGGCGGCGCAGTCACCACGAACCACACCACAAAGGCAAAGAATCCACCATAGGTTAGGGCGGTGGCCCATCGGGGGGCTGTCTCGGCGGCGGATTGAGCTGGTGTATGGGTCGGGTCGCCGCTGAGGTCGCTCATCATGCGGGCAAACCACAGCGTCGCCCCGATGGTCAGCAGGCCGGCCAGCGCGCGCGCCGGCAGTACTCCGAGGTCAGTGGGCATGAACGGGAAGAAGGCGGCGGTCATCGGCAGGTTGATGAGGGCCAGCACCCCGCCGACCACCAGCGTGGTGACCCATAGGGTGGGCGCGCGCTGTTCGCGCCGCGTGCTGACGGCATAAGTCAGGTCGAGGGCCAGCAGCAGCGGGGCAATCAGCAGGATGGTCAATGTGCCGTCACCGGCGCTGCCAAACAAACTGTTGAGCGCCCAACGCACCCCAAAAGCCACCAAACCGGTCAGGGTGGCTGCGCCGAGGATGCGTGTGGTGTGCAGCGCCAGCGTGCCGAACAAGCCGGCGATAAAGGCCAGAAAGACCGTCAGCAGCCAGTCGGGGAAGACGACCACCTGCATCAGCATCGACATATTGACCCCGCGCCCGACTGTCTGTCCGACCGTTTGACTGAGCGCGCGCAGCTCCTGCGGGGATGCGCCGCCGGCGGCAGCGGCCAGCACGGCAGGGTCTGCCCCTGCGCCGTAATACCACTGCACGGTGAACAACACCACAAACTCGATGGTGGTGCAGGCCAGCACCAATATCATCAGCATATGCCGCCACGACAGGCGCTGCCAGAACGGCCTCCAATCGGGCTGTGCCGGCAGCAGGGTGTAGTGATAGGCGGTGGCCAGCAGGCCCATCACCAACACCATCACCAGCAGCAGCAGGTGGGGGAGTGACCATGGGGTGATGTCTTCGCCGTAGAGCGCGTGCCAAATCGGGTCTGCGCCGATGGCGAACACGGTGTATAGGCCGCTGAGGAAGCTGAAGCCGAGCAGCGGGTTTGACCGAAAACGCTGCTGAAGCGTGCCGCGTCCGTGCTGCATCATCACCCACCAGCTCCATGCGCCGATGCCGGTCATGGTCAAAAAGCAGAAGTACATCAGCAGGTGGGGACGCCAAAGCAAATCTTCCCCAAAGGGCACGCCGTACAGCGTATGCCAGATTTCGTCCCATGTCGCGCCCACGCTAAAGCCGATCGCCCCCAGCGTTAGCAGCAGGGCAATCAAGCTGCGGGTGGGGGCGCGGATGGTCAGGGCGGGGGCGGGCGTCAGACCTGCCGGCAGCGGGCGAATCAGCAGATGCCAGCCCAACGCGCCGATGGCGGCGGTCACGCCAATCAGGATGACCACGCCGATGACGAACATGCCCATGTTATCGGCGGGGGGCAAGCCGGCCAGCAGGGTAAGGGCGATGAAAGCGACGATGGTCGCGCCGGCAGCGGCAGCAAAGGTGTTGAGCCGTGCAGAGGGGGATGTGCCGGTCTGCTGCATGAGGGCTTATCTCCTGTAGGATGGATGGACAGTTAGTTTCAGCATACTGGTATCGGTTTAGGGCTGAATGAATCCTTGGATGATGTTCTTGAGCCGCAGCATCACCTGTGCGTGGCGCAGCGGGTCAAGGCTGGCTGACCAGTCGAGGATTTCGCGGTGATTGAGTGGATAGGGGGCGTCTGACCCGTGAAAGGTGCGATCGAGGGCCAGCGGGACGATCGGTTTTTCCCAGATGTCGGCATAGGCAAGGTCTTCATAGGCCCAAGAGCTGGGGACGGTGTTCTGTGAGACCTGCGCCACCATCACTTGACACTGCTCGATGGCGGTTTGGATTTCGCGCCGCCAGTCTGACCCTTTGATGTCGCGCTCATCGAACCATGTCGAGTAGCCAAAGTTTTGCAGCGCCAGCACCACGGGCCGGATGGTGGCGGCATCGACCGAGCGATAGCTGATGTAAATCTGGCGGGCGCTGGCGTCCTGCGCGGTGGCGGTCAGCGGGGCTGGTGAGTCGGGCAGGGCGGGCAGCGCCTCGGCCTGTGCGGCGCTGAAGCCGATCGGCCTGCCGAGGCGCTTGGCCAATTTGCGGATGAGTTCCGCCATGCCGGCGTAGGAAGTGCGCTCGCCCGGCGCATCACGCAGGTCAACGATGGGCAGCGCGGCAAGGCCATAGGGCACGCTGCTTTGCAAGTCGCCGGCACACAAGGCCGAGAACCATGGCAAATCTTCGCCGGTTTGCCGCTTGTTGGTGATGATGCGGGTGATGCGCTCATCGGTTTTGGCGGTGGGGGTGAGCAGGAACAGCACTTCTTCGGCCTGATCGACGAGGCGGGTCATCATGGCCGGCTGTAAGGCGCTGTTGAGCGTGGTCACGCGCAGGCCGATACTGGACAAGAAGGCGGAAAATTCGTCAGTCAGCTGCTTGTCTGAAGGCGAGCTGACGATGAGGATATCGTACAATTTGTTTGAAACAGGGGCAGGCGGCGCGGTGACAGTGGCTTGGCGGGCGGCGATCTCGTCGAGGATTTCGACGGCGAATTGTTCGAGGTCGCGCTCGACCAGCGTGCGAAACTCGTCGAGGGTCTCGTATTCGGTGACGCCGCGCTGGATTTGGCCGTCTTTGTAGAACAGCTCGGACTTAAAGAAGTCCTGAAGGCGCTTGAACTGCTCGACGTTTTCGGCATATTTGGCCGAAAAGGCGTCCTTGAGGCTGTCAGGTTGGCTCATCCGCCGATAAATCACGATGCGGTCGTGTGGGGCGTCGTTGAGCGCGTTGAGCAGCTCCCAATGCGTGCCGGACAGGTATTCGACGCCGGTGGCGTCATCGGTGAAGGGCGTCCCCATGCGTGACCAGAACACCACCAGCACAATGTCGCACTGAGACGGCAGCGGCAGCTTGCGATTGATGGCCTCCTGCGGCTTGAGCTTGGCTTTGAGGGCCGTGCCGGCCATCAGCTTGTCCCACGCCACCGGTTTGACATCCAGCTTGCCGCGCAGAGAGGGGCGATATTCGAGGTTGTCGATGATTTTGAGGATAAGCTCTCGCTCGGCTTTGACATCGCCGGGGGAAGAGATGAACACCTTGATGGAGGGGATGCTATCGACCATGGAACGCCGTTTCTGTGCTGTTTCTGCTCTGTTCAGCCCTTGATTATAGCGCGGGCTGTGGAAAGCTGCCGGTATTCAAGCTGTTCGTACAAAGTGTCGCAAAAAATGGCCCAAAATTCGCGCGTTTTTCGGTTTTCTGTGCTGCAAACCGACGGTATAGTGACATCAGACACAAGCGTCGCCCAATCTTTTGCAAGGGGGTGGCGTGCAGTGGTGATATTCCAAGAGACGCTGTCGCTATAATGGAAAGAACCCCTTCCATCTGGCTGTATGGGCCAGAGTCGGGCGGGCATTTTGCACCGAAATCACGTTTTTGAAAGGGTTATCATGACACTCCCCGACGGCTTGACTCTACATCTGCCGGCAGGCGCACCCGACAGCAGCGCCGTGCTGACGCCAGAGGCGCTGGCGTTTTTGGCAGACCTGACGCGCCATTTTCGCGCTCGGCGCGACGACCTGCTGCGGGCGCGCACCGAGCGTCAGGCACGCCTTGATGCCGGCGAGCTACCAGACTTTTTGGCCGAGACCGCGTCAATCCGCGCGGGGGATTGGCAGGTCGCGCCTGTGCCGGCAGATTTGCAAGACCGGCGGGTCGAAATCACCGGCCCGACCGACCCCAAGATGGTGATTAACGCGCTCAACAGCGGGGCGTCGGTGTTTATGGCCGACTTTGAGGATGCGACTGCGCCAACGTGGGCCAACCTGATTGAAGGGCAGATTGCGCTGTCAAAGGCGGTGCGCCGCACCCTGACTTATACCTCTCCGGAGGGCAAGTTTTACCGTCTGAATGAGCGGACGGCGGTGCTGGTGGTGCGCCCGCGCGGCTGGCATATGGATGAAAAGCATGTGTGGGTGGATGGCGCGCCGATGCCGGCCAGCTTGTTCGATTTTGGGCTGTACGTGTTTCACAATGCGCACGCGGCGCTGGCGCAGGGCACTGGCCCGTATTTTTATCTCCCCAAGCTGGAGAGCCATCACGAGGCTGGTCTGTGGGATGACGTGTTCCGCCGCACCCAAGACCTGCTGGGCCTGCCGCACGGCACGTTGAAGGCCACGGTGCTGATTGAGACGATTTTGGCGGCCTTTGAGGCCGAGGAAATCTTGTATGCCTTGCGCGAGCACATCGTCGGGCTGAACTGTGGGCGTTGGGACTACATCTTTAGCATCATCAAGAAGTTCCGCGCGCACCCCGACCGCGTCTTCCCCGACCGTGCGCATGTCACCATGACCGCGCCGATGATGCGGGCCTACAGCCAATACGTGATTAAGGTGTGCCACAAGCGCGGCGCACACGCCATGGGGGGGATGGCGGCGCAGATCCCGATTAAGAACAACCCAGAGGCCAATCAGGCGGCCTTTGACAAGGTTCGCGCCGATAAGCTGCGCGAGGTCACCGACGGGCACGATGGCACTTGGGTGGCGCATCCGGGTCTTGTGCCGGTGGCGCTGGAGGTGTTCAACGCGCACATGCCCACCCCCAATCAGGTGGCGCGTCAGCGCGATGATGTGCAGGTGAGCGCCACCGACCTGCTGGCTGTGCCTGCCGGCCCAAAGACCGAGTCCGGCCTGCGCATGAACCTGTCGGTGGGGGTGCAGTATGTCGAGGCGTGGCTGAACGGCAACGGGTGCGTGCCGCTGTACAACCTGATGGAAGATGCAGCGACCGCCGAAATCTCGCGCGCGCAGGTGTGGCAGTGGCTCAAGCACGGCGCGGTGCTGGATGATGGTCAGCCGGTGACGGGTGAGCTGGTGGAGCGGCTGATGGCCGAAGAGCTGCTGAAAATCCGCGCCGAGGTCGGTGACGACCGGTTTGAGGGCGGCCGCTATCATCAGGCGGCGGAGCTGTTCTTGGGCTGGTCAAAGGCGGCGCAGTGCCCTGACTTCTTGACCACGCTGGCTTATGCCTATCTGGATTAAGGCGGGCTAATCCGCCCGATTCAACAGCGGCGGGGGCGGCCCAATACACCGCACCCCGCCTATAAGAACCCATGTTTGGGATGTCGCGGAGGCCGCTGGCCGACCCGCTGGAATCCGCTTTTGTCTGTTACAGAACTGCGTTGAGGGGAAAATACACATCATGAACCAGCAAGCCGAACAACTCACCCATCGTTGGAACACCGAAGCCCGCTGGCAGGACGTGCAGCGTCCATATACGCCAGAGGATGTGCTGCGCCTGCGCGGCTCGGTGCAGATTGAATATACCTTGGCGCGTTTGGGGGCAGAGCGCTTGTGGCGTCTGCTGCAAAGCGAACCGTATGTCAACAGCCTTGGCGCGCTGACCGGCACACAGGCGGTGCAGATGGTGGCCGCCGGCCTGAAGGCCATCTATGTGAGCGGGTGGCAGGTGGCGGCGGATGCCAACGGCGCAGGTGCAACTTATCCTGACCAGAGCTTGTATCCGGCAGACAGCGCGCCGGCTTTGGTCAAGCGCATCAACAACGCGCTGCTGCGCGCCGACCAGATTGACACGCTGGCCGGCAAGCGCGAGGTGGATTGGCTGGTTCCGCTGGTGGCGGACGGCGAGGCCGGCTTTGGCGGGGTGCTCAACGCCTATGAGCTGACCAAGGCGTTTATCGAGGCGGGGGCGGCGGCGGTGCACTACGAAGACCAGCTGGCTTCGGCCAAAAAATGCGGGCATCTGGGGGGCAAGGTGCTCGCCCCGACTGCCGAGTTTGTGCGCAAGCTGATTTCGGCGCGCCTTGCGGCGGATGTGCTGGATGTGCCGACCGTGATTGTGGCGCGCACCGATGCCGAGTCGGCCACCTTGCTGGCCAGCGACATCGACCCACGTGATACCCCCTTTATGACCGGCCAGCGCACCAGCGAGGGGTTCTATACCATCCGTGGCGGGTTCGAGATGGCGATTGCGCGTGGGCTAGCCTATGCCCCATATGCTGACCTTGTGTGGTGCGAGACCAGCACCCCCGACCTGAACGAGGCCAAGAAGTTTGCCGAGGGCATCCGCAGCCAGTTCCCCAACAAGAAGCTGGCCTATAACTGCTCACCGTCCTTCAATTGGGCGCGCAAGCTCGACGCCGGCACGATTGCCAAGTTCCAGCGCGAATTGGGCGCAATGGGCTATGCCTTCCAATTCATCACGCTGGCCGGTTTCCACTCGCTCAATCATGCTATGTTCGAGCTGGCGCGCAAATATCACGACACCGGCATGACCGGCTATGTCGAGCTTCAGCAGGCCGAGTTTGACGCCGAGCGTGACTACGGTTATCGCGGGGTGAAGCATCAGGCATTTGTCGGCACGGGCTATTTTGATGCCATCCAGACCATCGTCAGTGGGGGAGAGGCCAGCACCACCGCGCTGAAGGACTCCACTGAGGCTGCACAGTTTGACCACGCGGGGGCAGCTGCCCACTAAGCCCATCTGCTGGCGGCGTACGCCGCCCGTGATGACCCATCCCACACAGACTGCCGCCATCTCGCCCGATGGCGGCAGTTTTTTGCTACAATAGCTGCATGGTTTTGTGTATTCGGTTTGTTCGGTATTGACCGAACAAATAAAACAGGAGTATGCTGAGATGGACATCCCAGACAAAAAGCAGGCATTTGTGGAGCAGGCCGGACTGTACCTTGAGGGGATGGGGCTGACGCGCATCGCCGGACGGGTGGTGGGCTGGCTGCTGATGTGTGACCCGCCGTATCAGCAGCAGACTGAGCTGGTGGAGGCCTTGGGGGCGAGCAAGAGTTCCATCAGCGTGGCGTTGAAAGAGCTGACTATGCTGTCTTTGGTGGAGCGTGTCAGCCTGCCGGGCGACCGGCGGACGTATTACCGAACAGCCAAAGACATGTGGATGCGCTCGTTTCAGGCGCGGATGCACCATCTAAACACGCTGAAGGAGCTGGCTGAGCAGGGGTTGGCGGCGCTGGAGGGTGAACCAGAGCGGGTGCAGCAGCGCTTGATGGCGATGCGGGACATGAACGCCTTTTTGGCCGACGAGTTTCCCCGGATGCTTGACCGGTGGGATGAACTGAAGAAGGCCAAGGGCTACGACGACCAATAGCGGTAACCGGCTGACAGGGCGGATGGAGCGCGGACTGTCGGCATTAGGATAACCAAAAAGAGAAGCCCCCCATGAGTGGCTTTTGCCGCGCATGGCGGCAGCGGTGCATCACGGTGGGGCTGGGACGACCGCGGCGGCACTGCGCGCTGGCTTGCCCTCGCTGATTGTGCCGTTTATCGCCGATCAGCCGTTTTGGGGTGAGGTGGTGCATCAGGCGGGGGTTGGGCCGCGCCCGATTGCGCAGGGCAAATTGACGGTGGACGGGTTGGCACGGGCGATTGGCCAGCTGGTGAGTGATGAAGCGATGCGCCAGCGCGCGCAAGCGCTCGGCGATGTGCTGCGGGCTGAAGATGGGGTTGGGGCGGCGGTGCGTGCGCTGGCGGGACTGCTTGGGCGTTAGGCATCTTTCTGGGGGACGCGGACGGGCTGATGGCGGCGGGTGGCGCGGGTGTTGTCCAGCAGGTGCTCGTGTTCGGGGCGGGCCAGCGGCAGATGGACGCTGAAGGTTGTGCCTGTCCCAACCTGACTGCGCACCTCAATTGAGCCGCCGTGCGCTTCGGCAATCAGGCGTGCTAGGCTGAGGCCGAGGCCAAAGCCTTCGGTGCCGTCCTGCGCGCGCGAGGTGTCGATTTGATAGAAGCGATCGAACACGCGCGGCAGGTGCTCTTGAGCGATGCCGATGCCGGTATCGGTGACCTCGATGCGGGCCATCTGATCGACGCGCTGCACGGTGAGGGTGATGCTGCCGCCCTGTGGGGTGAAGCGCACCGCGTTCTTGATGATGTGAATCAGCAGGTCGCGCACCTGCTGCGGGTCGGCAAAGATGCGCAGCGGCTCAATATGGGCTAGGCGCATCTTGAGCGTCTTGGCCTCAGCCAGCGGGCGCATGGCTTGCATGGCGTCCATCACCACGCTGTCGGCGTCGGTGATGGTGGGGTTGATGGTGACGCCGCCGTAGTCGGCGCGCGCCAGCATGATGAGGTCGTTGACAAGCCGTGACATGCGCGTCATGTCGCTGTGCATGGCGTCCAGCGACTCTTGGTCTGCGCCATAGCGGCGCATCAGGTCAAGATGGCCGATCGCGCCGGTCAGCGGGGTGCGCAGCTCGTGAGAGACATCGTGGATAAAGCTCTGCTGCACATTAAACAGGTGCTGAAGCCTGTCCATCATGCGGTTAAACACCGAAATCAGTCGCCCCAGCTCGTCGTGTGGGCCGCTGCGCACAAGGCGGGTCGAGAGGTCGTCCGTGCCGGCGATGCGTGAGGCGGTGATGGTCAGGTCTTCAATCGGTTGCAGCATCCGCCGCGCCATCCAGCGGCTGATGAGGGTGGCGCCGGCGATGGCAAAAGCCGAGCAGCCAATCAGCACCAGCAGCAGGTGATGCGAGGCGACATTGATGATGGACAGCGACTGTGCCACCTGAATGCTGCCAATCACCTGACCCGTACTGTCGAGGATCGGGTTAGTGTGGGTGCGCCACAGGCTGTCGCTGAGTTTGATGGTGTTAAACACGTGCTCGTCGCTGCTGCCAAGGGCGGCGGGGTCGAGTGGGCCGGTGTGCCATGCGATGTTCTGCGAGGTGCGGGCAAGGCGGTAGTCTTCCCCATCCCGAAACCAGATTTGGATGCCGGTGACCGAGTCGGTGAAGGCTTCTGGCTCGGAGAGGCGGATGCCGTAGTCTTCACGCCATTTCACGGTCAGCTCGACAAACGGCGATTCGTGCCCGATCCAGTCGGCCGTTTCCATCAATCGTCCGTCGATATAGCGCACCAGCGACCACGTCATCAGCAAAAATACCGATGCGCCCAATGCCAGCACGACAGCAATCGTCAGGCCGGCATACCACAGGGTCAGCTGTTTGCGGAGAGTCATGGCTGGTGGCCGGTTTATTCCTCGCGCAGGACGTAGCCTACGCCGCGGACGGTATGAATCAGGCGTGGGCCAAGGCTCTGGTTTTCGCTTTCGGTTTTTTGACGCAGATAGCGCACATAGACCTCGATGATGTTGCTCTCGCCGCCGAAATCGTAGCCCCAGACGCGGTCAAAAATCACATCGCGGGTGAGCACCTGCCGCGGATTGCGCATAAACAGTTCCAGCAGTTCATATTCTTTGGCCGTCAGGTCGATGGCGTGCTCGCCGCGATAGGCGCGGTGCGTGCCGGTGTCCAGCGTCAGATCGGCAAAGCGCAGGATTTCGGGGCGCGAGGTGGGCGTGGCCCGCCGAAACAGCGCGCGCACGCGGGCCATCAGCTCGTCAATCGAGAACGGTTTGACCAGATAGTCGTCTGCGCCGGTATCGAGGGCGGCCACGCGGTCAGAGACATCGTCTTTGGCCGTCAGCATCAAGATGGGGACGTCGCTGGCAGCGCGCAGGCGGCGGCAGACTTCCAACCCATCCAAGCCCGGCATCATCCAGTCAAGGATGACCAGATCGGGCGGGTTATCACGCGCGATGTTCAGGCCGGTCTGGCCGTCGCGTGCCACGTTGACGCGATACCCTTCATAAATTAGCCCACGCTCGATGAATTGAGCAATACGGGCCTCGTCCTCAATGACTAAAATGCGTTCCCCGGACATCCCCGTTTTTATCCTTTTGGTACGAATTTCAAGACTTTCCCCACATATCATAAGCGTAACAATCGCTTATGAGAAACATACAACGTGATTATGAGAATCATCTGAATGGTGGGAACTGCACCCCTTCTACACGGGCCGGAATGAACGGAATCGTCTCGGCGGCCAGCGCGATGTTATATACCGCAAGATTACCCGCCCCGCTGGCATAGCCGGCCAGTGTGCCGCCGTCGGTGCTGATGCGCGCGCCTTCGAGGTAGGGCAGGGCGGGGATGGCGACAGCGCCACCGGTGGGGGTGACATCAAACACGCGCAGGGGGGCGGGCAAGCTGTCGGCGCGGGTGAGCAGCACGCGCACCGGCCCAGCGGCCAACGGGGCGAAGTCGGACAGAGTGAAGCCGGCAGGGGCGGCATAGAACAAGGCCGGCTCTGGCGCTTGCAGGTCGATCAGGTAGAGGCCAGAGGGTTGATCGGGCGTGACTGCCCCTACTGCCAGAATCCGGCCATCGGGCAGGGGTTTGGCCTGCCTAAACGCGCCCAGACGGCGCACTTCCCCACTGGTTTGGGCGTAGAAGCCAAGGTCACCGTCGGGCAGGGTGACCAGCAGGCCGCCGGCGGCGCTGGCAAAGCCCAACAGGCGGTAATCGGTCAACAGGGGGGTGGGTGGGGTGCTGCCGCTCAGGTCGGCCAGCACGATTTTCGCGCCGGCCTGAAAGGCCACCGCTGCACCGCTGGCGTCAAAGCGTGGGTATGACAGCAGCGTATCCGCGCTTTGATACAGCGGGGTGGGAGTGTCAGTATTGGGGGGCAGGATCCACAGCGTATTTTCGCTGATGTAGGCAAGGGTGCGCCCGTCTGGCGCGACATCGAAGGCGGTGATGGGCGTGGGGTGAGCGGTAAGGGGGACTGCCGGCCCGCCGTCCGCTGGCAGCTGCCATACTTGCGCCGCCCCTGTGCCGTCATCGGCGAGGAAGTGCACGGGCGCCGTCAGCGGCAGGTTGGGGATGCTGGGCAGGCGTACCGCCCCCCACGCATAAGCGGCAACATCGGTGAGCGGCAGCGGGAAGCCCTGTGCGCTGAGGGGGTCTACCAGCACCACAACCCCGCCTTGCAGCGTGACCATCAGGCGGCCACCGGGCGTCCAGCGCAGACCGGTCAGGTCAACGCTGGTCTGGCTGACCTGTGTGACTTCGATGCCGCTGACAGTGGTGCGCACCTCGTGCAAAAATGCAGCGCCTTCGGTGATGCGGGTATCGTTGGGCTGTTTGCCAAACACCACCACCGAGCCATCGGGCCGGCGGGCCGGCTTTTGATACTGTTTGCGGGCGTCGGCCAGCGTGATTTGCTGGTTGGCATTGGCGGTGTCGAGCACGAAGAGGCCGCCTTCGGCAGGGGCAATCATCAGCAGGGTGTTGCTGACCCATGCCGCCCCGCGTGAAGACGGCAGGGCGGCGTGCAGCACCAGCTGCGTGCCATCGCGCCGATATACCCACCACACGTCATTTTCGGTTTCAGCGGCCAAAAAGCGCCCATCGGGCGACCATGCAAGGGTGAGCACGGGCGAGACAGACACGTCGGTGGTGATGCCGCCGAAGAAGGCGGCCCGCAGTCCGCCGTCGCGCGTGTAGGCGATGGCTGCGCCATCGGGCGACCATGCGATGCTCTCGCCGCGTCCACGATAAGGAGGATAACCGGCCTGTGCGTCAATCGGGCGGTTTTCGCCCGTCAGCATGTGGTAGATGTTGAGCGCGCCAGCCTCGGTGCGATAGGCCAACCAGACGCCGTCGGGCGACAGGCCGAAGTCGATGGCTGCGCCGCCGGTGGGGGTGACCTCGGCGACGCCGGCAGCGCCCAGCCCAAAGCGCTGGATTGATCCGTCGCGCAGCAGGGTATACAGCTCGGTGGGCAGGTTGAGGCCGTCTTCTTGGGTATGGGCCGGCGCTGCCCGCCCGATGAAAAGCGTGAACAGGAGTGCGAGCAAAAGGGTTTTGGTCATATTTGTCAACAGGCTGTTGGGCAGAGTCTGAGTGTATATTAAACGTTGTGTGGCTTGACATGCAACCAAACGAGAGGAATTTCCCATGACAGACAGCCCGGTGATGCCCGGTGCACAGCCGTTTTTTGCCCGTGGAGGCCCGTTAGGGGTAGTGGTGATGCATGGGTTTACGGCCACCCCGCACGAGGTGTTGTGGCTGAGCCAACATCTGG
The DNA here is from genome assembly GCA_034431675.1 of Anaerolineae bacterium. GTDB lineage: Bacteria > Chloroflexota > Anaerolineae > Aggregatilineales > Phototrophicaceae > Flexicrinis. Next base: position 62,630 of record DAOUCZ010000171.1, read on the forward strand.
CGGGGCAGGGGCATACGATTTATGCTCCACGCCTGAGCGGCCACGGCACGCAGCCCCAAGACCTTGCGCGGGCGCGCTATCACGATTGGGTGGCCAGCGCGGTGGATGCGGTCTCGGTGCTGCGGGCGCAGTGCCAGCAGGTGGTGGTGGCTGGCCTATCGATGGGCGGATGCTTGGCGCTGAATGTGGCGGCACGTCTGCCGGTGGATGGGGTGGTGGCGATGGCCGCGCCGACTCAGGTGATTGGCATTGCGCCTAATCGACTGCGCTGGCTCAAGTATCTGCGCCCATATACCGACCAAACCGACCGCGGGCCGTTTGCCGATTATATTGCACAGCAGCAGGACGAGCGGGGCGAGCCGGCATTGGGGCGCGTGCGCTATGGGCTGTGGTCTACGGCGGCTTTTGAGCAGTTGATGCGCCTAATTATCGAAACGCATGGCCTGCTGCCGCACATCCGCGTGCCGGTGTTGGCGCTCTATTCGCAGGCTGATCATGTCGTGCCAATGGGCCATTATGAGGCGCTGCGCGCGGGGTTGACCGGCGTGACGCGCTTTGAGTCGCACATCTATGAGCGCTCTGGGCACATCCTGACGCAGGACATCGAGAAAGACGATGTGTTTGCACGGGTGGCGGCTTTTGCGGCGTCGATAACCGCGTGAGCGCCTAAGACAGGCGCATCCGACGTGCCTCGGCTTGCGGCGCATCGTTGTAGTTGGTGGCCTGTACCTCGTCCATGGCGTGAATCAGGTCTTGCAAGCTGGCCACTTCCTCTTGGATTTCGCCGCGCATCCGGTTCATCTTGCTGCTGTCCACCTCGGATGTGCCAAGGCGCGACATCTGCGAGTACATCGTGCCCAGCGAGGCAAGGGCGGTCTCCAGCTGGATTTCGGCGCGTTTGGCGTTGGTGGTGGCGGCTTGCAGGTTTTCGAGCTGCTGCTCTAGGGCGCGCAGCTGGCGCTGAAGCTCGTTGACCACCGACTCGCTGCCGGCCTTGCGCGATTCCATCTCGATGCGCTGCTTGACCTTGCTGATGCGCTGTGGGACTTCTTTGATGTCGCGGCTGACCAGCTGGTTATCGGCGTATTCGTCGAGGTGCAGCGACAGGTCAACCATCCCCTGAATCCACTGATTGACGTCATCGACGGTTTGCAGTAGGTTCATCTTCAGCGAGCCTTTGGCGCGGTTGGCCAGCTCCAGCATCTGTGTGCGGTATTCCAGCGCCTTTTTGACGTGCTGGCGCGCCACCGGGTTCTTGATGCGGTCGAGGTTGAGGTTGTCCTCAAACATGCGATTGACGGCCTGCTGGGCGGCTTCGGGGTCGGTGAGGGTAGAGATGAGGAAGCCGGCGGCAGCTGCGCCACCCCCCACCAGCCAAAACCAGCTTTGCCACCCGGGGATAAAGGTGTTGTTGCCCACAAGGAAATACAGCACCAGCGTGAACGCAACGGTAAACAAAAACTGCGGACTTTTGAGCGCGTTGGTCAGGATAGCCCCAAAGGCGCGCTGGCGTAAGGTGGTGATGTCGTTGTCTGGCATGGTTTTGGGTCGCTTCGGTACAGTCAAGGGCGAGGGGGCGCGGGGCAGGTGGCTGTTCGGTCGGATACCTGCCCCGTGCAGGTATAGGTGGGTTAGATGACGGGCCTACTGATTGTTGAGCAGGCGCTTGCGGCGCTCTTCCAGCTGGCGCTCCAGCTCGGTGCTGCGCACCGCGTCGTCGATTTGGTCGGCGATGTTGCGCGTGGCCTGCTCTAGGCGGGCATCTTCGCGGTCAAGGCGGGCACGGATGGACTCGGACAGGCTGCTGATTTGCTCGTCCCCAATCGTGGCGATTTGGTCGAGGCTCTTCATGGTTTTGGCGGCAATCTTCTTCGATTCCATCAGTTGCAGCAGGCCCAACAGGTGCTCGCGTTCTTGCTTGATGGTGACAAGGCGGGTTTGCAGCTTGGCGCGCATCCCCAGCATCAGCTCGTATTGGGCGTTTTGCTCTTCCCACTGCTTCAGATATTCGGCAGCGAGGCCGCGCTTGGTGTTCAGCTGGGCTTGCGCGGCGATGGCGAGGTCGTCCTTGCCGGCAATAATCAGCTGGTCGATGTCGTTGTCCAGCTTGTCGGCGGCGGCGTTGAATTCTTCGTATTTGCGGCGCAGGGTCTTGACCGTGCCGCCGACGTTGGCGGTCGATTCTTCCAGCTCCTCAAGGTTGCGCTCGACCTGCCGGATGTATTCTTCCAGCACCTTGGGCGAGTTGGCTTCCAGCGCGCGGTCAACAAGGCTGTGCAGGCTGGCGCTAATCAGGGTGTTGATTTTCTCGAACAAATTGGCCATGTTTTATCTCTTGCCCCTTTGGTGGCTTTGGCTTGCAAAGATGAGGGAGGTTGGTAGCGAACACAACTCACAGTATAACACGCTTGCGCCGTGCTGACGTGTGCTTGTGCCGTGGACTGTACACCCAATTATTGGATATGCGGCGGGGTTGGCGGTAAAATCAGGTCGGATGAAAGCGGTTTCAAAGCCGGTTTTATCGGGCCAAAGCAGTGTTTTGTGTGGTTTTTAAGTCATCTTGGGACGGCTTTCTGATGGTCGATTTTGAATACGAGTTAAATCTGTCGCTTGAGCGGGTGCTGCCGCGTGTCCGTGCCGTGTTGTCGGATGCAGATCAGGCGGTGTTTGTGCCGCGCCTGCGCCAGCATTTTCCGGCCTTGTTTGGCCTGCTGACCGAGCTGTATGGCCAGCATTACGACTTTTTTTATCACCTTCAGCAGATTGTGGAGACGCTGGCGGGGGCATTTAAGGCGCGCTCGGCCCAACTGCGCCGGCTGGATGATGAGCGGTTGGCTGCGCCGCACTGGTATCAGCGGCGTGGGATGTTGGGCTATGTGTTATACGTAGATTTGTTTAACGAGTCGCTAAGCGGTGTGCGCGAGAAAATCGGCTATCTCAAGCAGTTGGGGGTGACCTATCTGCACCTGATGCCGCTGTTCAAAGCGCCAGAAGCCAACAGCGACGGCGGGTATGCCATCAGCGATTTTCGGGCGGTGAACCCGCGCCTTGGCACGATGGATGAGCTGCGAGCGCTGGCGGAGGAGCTGCGGGCGCAGGGCATCTCGCTGGTGCTGGACTTTGTGTTCAATCACACCTCGGATGAGCATGAGTGGGCACAGAAGGCGCTTGCGGGGGATAAGCGGTATCAGAAGTTCTATTTTATGTTCCCTGACCGCACCCTGCCCGATCAGTATCAGCCGATGCTGCGCGAGATTTTTCCCGAGCAAGCGCCCGGGGCGTTTACGTATTTGCCCAAGACCGGCCAGTGGGTATGGACGACCTTCAACACGTTTCAGTGGGATTTGAACTATGGCAACCCCGACCTGTTTTGCGCCATGTTGGGCGAGATGCTGTTTTTGGCCAATCAGGGGGTGGAGGTGCTGCGGCTGGATGCGGTGGCTTTTATCTGGAAGCAGCTGGGCACACCCTGCGAGAACCTGCCGCAGGTGCACACCATCATACAGGCCTATAACGCCTGCGCGCGCATCAGCGCGCCGGCGCTGCTGTTCAAGTCAGAGGCGATTGTGCACCCTGATGATGTGGTGAGTTACATCAGCGTGGGCGAGTCGCCCATCAGCTATAACCCGACCTATATGGCGCTGCTGTGGGAGGCGGCGGCCACCCGTGATGTGTCGCTGCTGCGCTATGCCATGGAGCGGCGGTTTGGCCTGCCAGAGGGGTGCGCATGGGTGAACTATATCCGCTGTCATGATGACATCGGGTGGTCGTTTGCTGATGAGGATGCGCGGGCGTTGGGGATTGATGGGTTTGGCCATCGGCAGTTCCTCAATCAGTTTTATACCGGTCGGTTTGAGGGCAGTCACGCGCGCGGCCTGCCGTTCAATTACAACCCGATCAATCAGGACATGCGCATCTGCGGGTCTGCTGCGTCGCTGGCCGGGCTAGAGCGTGGGCTGATGGATGGGCGTCTGGATTGGGTGAAGGCGGCGGTTGACCGGTTGGTGATGATGCACGGGGTGATGATTGCGGCGGGCGGCATCCCGCTGATTTACAGCGGGGACGAGATCGCCCAGCTCAACGATTATCGCTTTCAGCAAGACCCGCACAAGGCAGGGGATGAGCGCTGGGTGCATCGCGCGCCGTTTGATTGGGGGCGGTTGGCCGAGGCCGAGCGCCGCCCCGAAAGCCCACACGGGCAGGTGCTGGCGCGTGTGATGCGCTTGGTGCGCCTGCGCGCGCAGCACGATGCTTTTGATGGGGTGGAGACCTATTTCTTCGACAGCGGCAGCCGGCACATCCTGACCTTTGCGCGGGCTGGGCGCGTGGTGGTGGTGGCCAACTTCTCTGACCATGCCCAAACGCTGCCGTGGCGTGCCCTGCATCGGGTGTGGGGGATGCCCAACCGTGCCTCGGAGTTAATCAGCGGGGAAGTGCTGGACGTCCATGCGCCGCTGACGCTGCCGCCGCTGGGGCTGATGTGGATTGCGGCGGACTAACAGGGTAATCGCTTCAAATTTTCTGGTCGTAGGGGCAGTTCGTGAACTGCCCGACGTCACGGGCGCATCGCGATGCGCCCCTACCAAGCCTTATTCAAACAGGCGCAGCAGCTTGAGGGCGGTTTGCAGGTTGATGCGCTGGAGTGGGTCGCCCAAATCGACGTGAATCAGCTCGGTGATGCGCCCCAACCGATAATTGAGCGTGGAGCGGTGGATATGGAGGGCCTCGGCGGTGTGGATGCCGCTGCCGCCGAGGTCGAGATAGACCTCTAGGGTGTGGAACAGGTCGGCGCTTTCGGATTGGCGCAGGGTGCGCAGCGCGTCGGCGTGGGGGTTGGCATACAGCGCGTCTGAGCCGGCCCGCCACAAGGCCAGCAGATAGCCCAGCATGTCGGCGCGGATGAGCCGGTCAGCGGGGGCAAGGCGGGCGGCGACCGCCAGCGCGTCTTGGCATTCACGCACGGCGCGCAGCGCATCGGCGATGCTGCGGGTGGGGCTGCTGACTGCCACGCGCGGCGGGTTGGTTGGGTCACCGGCTTGCGCAGCCACCAACAGCGAGGCGATTTTGAGCGCGTCGGGGTCGTCGGGGGTCAGCAGGACGATTTGTTCGGCGTATTGGCCGGTGAGGGCAGTGTGCCCATGTGAGACCAGCGTGCGCTCGATGTTGGCGATGGCGCGCACGCTGGCACGCACGCCGTCAAGGCAAATCAGCCGATAGGGGGCGCGCAGGTTGAGGCCATAGCGTTGGGCGCGCTCGGCCAGCAGGTCTTCGCGCTCGGCAGCTTTGGGGGTGAGCAATCTTGAGAGGAATTCGGCGCGCTCCGAGGCGGCTTCGCGCTGGGCTTTTTCCTGTCTCAGCAGCATCAGGGCGGCGATGGTTGCCCCGCTCTCGACGGCCATCCGCTCTAGCTCCGAGAACGGGTGCGCGTCGGCGATAATCCACAGATAGCCATAGATTTCGCCATGAACCACGACAGGGGCAAGGATGCGTTCCATCTCCAGTCCGACGTCGGGCATCCGCGGTAGGGCGGTGGGGCGCAGGGTCTTGCGGATTTGCGGCAGATAGCCGCGTTCTTCCAGCGCGCGGATTAGGCGCGGGTCGGTGCGGCCCTGCTTTTGGGTATAGCGGCGGGCCTCGTCCACATCGGCCACGTTTTGGGAGGCGTAGGCCTCAAAGCGCTCGTTCTCGATGCTGACCGATTGATTGATGAGGGTGGCGAGGGTTTCGGCGAGGTCGCGCAGGTCGCTCTCTTCCTCCATCACAAGGCGGGTGAGTTCTTGCTGGATGTGCAGGGCCTGCCGCACCTCGCGCTGCGAGATTTGCATGTTGATGGTGCGGGCGATGTCCACAAACAGCATCTGATAGGGCAGGGCAATCAACGGCAGGCCAAGTGCATCGGCTTGGGTGCACAGGTGGGCGGGGATTTCGGGGATGTAGCGCCCGACGGCAATCCCCAATGCGGCGATGCCCTTGTGGTGCAGCGCGCGCAGATAATCCTCTTGTTCGGGCTGGGTGGCCGGCATGTTGATATAGGTGGTGAGGGCCAGCTCGCCGCCGTTGAGCCAGTTGGCGGCGTCTGGCACGCCCACATTGTGCACCCACTTAATCTCGCGCGTCAGGCCGGCATGGCCGGCCACGCAGCGCGCACCTGCGAGGATGTCGAGGTCGAGGGCTTGTGCAACGGTGAGCATCGGCGTTTAGGGGATGTCGTCCAAGGTCAGGGTGGGGGTGGCTGTGCGCTGCTTGCGCAGCACAGCGGCCTTCAGCTGGCCGCAGCCGGCGTCGATGTCGATGCCGCGGCGTACGCGCACGGTGGCCGGCACATCATAGCTGCCAAGGATGTCGATGAAGCGGCGCGCGGCCTCTGGGTCGGATGGGCGTCCGTCATAGCCGCCGGTGGGGTTGAGCGGGATGAGGTTGACATGTGTGAGCAGGCCAGAGACCAGCTTGCCAAGGGTGTGAGCCTGCTCTGGTGTGTCGTTTTTGCCGGCAATCAATGCCCATTCAAAGGTGACGCGGCGACCCGTTTGGTCGATGTAATAGCGGCAGGCGTCGATCAGGTCGGCTAGCGGATAGCGCTTGTTGATGGGCAGCAGGGCGGCGCGTTCATCATCGGTGGCGGCGTGCAGGCTGATGGCCAGCTTGACTTGTAGGCCCTCATCGGCAAAGCGGCGGATTTGGGGCACAAGGCCAACCGTGCTGACGGTGATGTGCCGCGCGCCGATGCCGAGGTCGCTCATCAGGCGGCGGACAGCCTCCAGCGAGGCGTCGTAGTTGTGGAACGGCTCACCCATGCCCATCAGCACCACGTTGGAGAGGCGGTCACCGCTGGCATACAGCAGCTGGGCAAAGCGCACCGCCTGCTCAACGATTTCGGCGGCGCTGAGGTGACGGGCAAAGCCCATCTGGCCGGTGGCGCAGAAGGTGCAGCCCATGGCACAGCCGGCTTGGGTGGAGATGCAGGCGGTGCGGCGGTGGTCGTCATAGGGCATCAGCACCGATTCAATCAGCTGGCTGTCTGGCAGCTCATAAAGGCGCTTGACCGTGCCGTCTTTGCTGGTGCGCTCGGTGGCAGGCGACAGCACGCCCAGTGTGGTCTCGCTGTGCAGGCGTTCGCGCAGGGCGGTGGGCAGGTCGGTCATGGCCTCAAAGCTGCCGACCGGTTTGTCATAGAGCCAGCCCCAGACCTGTTTGGCGCGAAAGCGGGGCTGCCCCCACTGCGCGAGCAGGTCGGTGAGGTCATCTTGGCGAAGGGTGTATAGGTTGATGGGCATGGTGCTCTCTGGTTCGGTTAGCTGTGGGGTCGATTGATGCGGCGCAGCAGGCGCGCAAGGTACGAGAGACCGGCGATGCCCAGCAGCAGCAGGCCAAAACCGGTCAGCAGGTCATTGAGTTCAAACACATTCTGGGTATAGGTGGCGGCCTCCGGCGGTGCGGATGGCGTGACGAACGTGCGTGGTATCAGGGTGAGGGTGGCGGTCGGCGTGGGGGTGGGTGTCGGGGTGCGCGGTGGGCGGACGGTATGGGTTGGGGTTTCGGTGGGCGTGGGGGCAGGGGTAAACGATGAGGTTGGGGTGAAGGTGAGGGTGATGGTGGGAGTCAGGGTGATGGTGGGGGTGTGGCTGGGGGTTTCGGTGGGCGGCTGATAGAGCGTGATGCCATACACAAAGCGGGCACGGTCGGTGAACAGCCATGCACTCCACGCTCTGCCCAAGGCATTGAGCGGCGCGCCGGTGCGAGCCTGATAGGCGCTGGCCAGCGTGGTGCTGCCGGTGGTGGCCAGCGAGAGGGTGTCGTCAAAGCCCATTTGATCGACGATGTAGAGCGTCCAGCCGACGGCTTGCGCTTCCCACAGGGCACGCTGGGCGGGGTCGGTGGGCGGGGTATCGAGCGAGGTCAGCAAGCTGCCCGATCTTGCCGCGGCAATGGTGGTGTTGTAATCAGGGGTCTTGGGGTTAGGGTCGTATAGGCGAGCGATGCCATAGCGAAACCATGCCGGCGTATCGGCAGGCCATAGTGTGCTGTAGGAGCGTTCGACCCAGTCGGTTGTGAGGGTATTCAGGGCCGCGCCAAAGCTGAGTGGGGACAGACGCAGCACGCGGTAGCCCTGTGCGCTGTAGAGGGGGTCAAGGCGTCCGGCGCTGCATGGCAGCATCAGGCCGGTGGCGTTGGCCAGAATCTGGTTGTCGGGCGGGCAGGGGTCTTGGGCCAGTGCGGTGTCGGGGAAGATGACCTGTTCGCCGGTAATGGTTTGGCCGGTGGCGGCGGTGAGGCGCTGGCGCAGCGGCTGAAGTGAGCTGAGCAGCGCGGTCGCTGATAGGCGGTTCTGCGGAGTGGCCAATGTCACCCCGTCTTCGGTGGCCACTGACCATGGGCTGCGCCCGTCGGCAAAGGGCAGGGTCTGGCGGTAGGCGTTGGGCTGGCCGTTGATGCTGAACTCCCACAACAGCTCGATGGGCTGAAACAGGCGCGGGGTTGGTGATTCGGGCAGAGACAAGAGGCCCTGAACGATGCTCTGGCGGGTGTTGTCGGGGTCGACGGTGACCTCAAAGGCGGCGCGCTGGCCGGCCCATCCGGCCTGACTGAGCGTGAGCGAGACGCCAGTCACGGTTTCGGCAGGGGCATTGAGGCGCAGCCGAAAGGCCACCCCATAAGGCAGGAGGTTATCCAGCTGCGTCTCAATCAGGGCCGGCGGGGTGGTGGGGACGGGTGTGGATTGTGCGGCGGCAGAGCTGCCGTGCGCGATGAGGGCGCAGGCCGCGAACATCACGCTCAGCAGCTGGCATAGGTGTCTTTTCATGATGCTGTGCCCCCCATCAGCGCAAAGAACAAAAACGGAAGCGCATTATAGACGAAGTGTGCGATGATTGCTGCGCTAGTGCTGTAGCGAAAGCGCAGACGTGCCAGCACAAGGCCGACAATCAGAATGAGCAGCATGATAGGGGTGAAGCTGTACTGGGTGTGCAGCACCACAAAGAAGATGCTGGTCAGCCAGACCCCAAAGACGGGCTGGAGCGCACCCCGCATGATGATTTCTTCGCCCACAGCTGCCCCCAGCGACACCATCAGCGCCAGCGGCAGTGAGGTGATGATGCCGCTCATGGCCTGTGCGGCCACGGTCTGGTCGGCGAAGGCCTGCGGGTCGAGCGCATACCACACCGATTGGAACGCGATTTGAACCCCGACCAGTGCGCCGCCGGCGATTAGGCCGGCGCGGATGTCATCACGGGTGGGGATGCGTAGGCCAAGACGTTCCAGCGTTTGTGGGCCGGTGCGCCGGATGGCAAACCCCACCCCCAGCACTGCCGAGACTGTCCACATGGCAGCGTCGAACAGCGTACTGTTGACCGAGATGCCGCTTTGTTCAATCGCCTCTGCCATACCTTCTAGCCCGCCAACCGTGATGAATTGGAAGGCGCTGCTCATCATCACCAGCAGGCACAGGATGACGGCGGTTTGGTGCACCAGCGACTCAGGCTGATAGCCGCGCAGGCGCAGCGCCAGAAAGGCCTGAAAGTTCTGCGAGTTCATGGTGTTATAGCCGATGATGCCGCTGATGACCGCCCAAGCGGCCACCAAGACCCCGGCGCCGGGTGCAATCGGGGGGATTTGGGCCTGTGGCTGGGTGCTGAGGTAGGCCAGCATCAAGGTATAGGGGGCAAACATGAACAGCAGGGCCACCAGTGACTGCATCAGGATGCGGGTGATTTGTCGGCTTGGTGTGCCGCCGGCCTCAGCTTGGTTGGCGGCGTACATCACAAAGAAGACGAAAAACACGACGGCGAGCGTAAAAAACGAATCCACGGGGCTGACCTTTTGATGCCCATGCGGGCCGAAAACTGCGCGATACGGTATGCTTAGGCGTTATTGTACACCAAACCGGTGGCGGGTCTGGGGCACAGATTTAGCCGTTGACCTGTTGGGCAGAGTTTGCTATAGTGTAAGAGCTTGGCTGAAAGTCTATTAAGGAAGGATGGCCGAGCGGTTTAAGGCATTGGTCTTGAAAACCAACGTGGCGCTCCGCGTCACCGTGGGTTCGAATCCCACTCCTTCCGCAGTTTTAGCCCAAGTCCATGGGGGGGTGCCAGAGTGGACGAATGGGGCCGCCTGCTAAGCGGTTATCCGCCAAAAGCGGATCGCAGGTTCGAATCCTGTCCCTCCCGCAGCATAAGACCTGACTTTAGCAACAGGTCAAACAAAGAACCGGCCGCGCATCAGCTGCCGGTTCTTTGTTTTGTTGCAGAGGGTGCGAGAAATTATTGTTAATAGTTGACCCTAAAGATATGGTCATTACAATACAAGCATAGATTGGCCTTAGGAGTGTGGCCTATGACCAAAAATATCGCCCTTGTTTTTCTCCTATTTCAGGTCTTTTTCTCAACCTCTGCACAAAACCAGCAAACGTGTTCTGGCTCATTACCATCACGCTTGGTTGTAGGGGGTCAGGCGATTGTCACCCCGGGTGACGCGAACAACATACGCCAAAATCCCTCCCGTAGTGCCTCGAAAATTGGACGAATTCCTGCAGGCGGCAGGTTTGAAGTGCTAGAAGGGCCAATCTGTGCCGATGGCTATACGTGGTGGAAGGTGAATTAC
>DAOUCZ010000172.1:0-9593 GCA_034431675.1 Anaerolineae bacterium
AATGAGCGGTTCGATCACCGCCCATTGTTCGTCGGTTAGGTCATGTCTGCTCATACCGCTATTTTAGCATCACCAGATTGTTTTTGAAATGAGTTCTAAATAATGGCACACAGGGTGCAAAGTTGATCCAATGGGCGCAGCGCCGGCAATCTCACGCACCTGCTCCGCGTTAATGGCCCGTTTCGTTGTCCCCATGGTTGGTATGCGCGACAAATAGAGGCGCAAAAAACGGGATACCATGATGGCATCCCGTTTTGTATTGTGATATTGCCCCCCGTAGGACTCGAACCTACAACCAATTGATTAAGAGTCAACTGCTCTGCCAATTGAGCTAGGGAGGCTTAACTGTGTTCATTATAGGTGGGATGCTCTAAGCGGTCAAGGGTTGGGTTTGCAGGGTTGTTGCCATGCGGTTTGCGGCGTTCACCCTATGCTGGCCAAAATTGCGCTATAGTGAGGGCATACACAACCGTGTTGGCATGGGGTCAACACGGTGAGCATGCCTAACAGACTATGGATAACTCATCAAAAACCACCCGTTCGCAGTCACCACACTCTGATGAGCAGCGCACTGTGCCGATTGCGGCACGGCGAGCTGGCAATCGTCCGCTCCCGCCGCCTGTGCCATCAGCTGGTCGTCCGCCTGTTCATCCTTTGCCGGCTGTGCCTTATGCCATGCGACGCCCTGCTCCACGCCCCGAACCATGGTTGGCGCGCGGGGTGATGTTTGGGCGCTGGCGTGTCCCATTTTGGGCACTGGGTGGGGCTGGGCTGCTGATCACCGTGGGGGTGACGCTGGGGCTGTTTTTGGTGTTGGGGATGATGGCGCTGGGCAGCAATCAGATTTTGCCGGCGGTGAGCGTGGCTGGTATCCGGGTGGGGGGGCTGACCGAGGAGGATGCGGCGCGTGTGTTGGCCAGTCATTGGGCGGTGATGCGCTTGACCGATGGCAGCAGCGGCGTGTCTTGGCAAATCCCCGCCGATCGGTTGGGGCTGCTGCTTGACCCTGCTGCATCAGCGGCGCAGGCGTATCGCGTGGGGCGGAGTGATGGTCAGTTCTTTGGTGGTTTGTTTGGGGTGAATGTTGGGCCGGTCGGCACGTTTGATGGGGATGCTGCGCGGGCCGGCCTGAGTGAATTTGTGGATGATGTGGCCGTGCCGGCGCAGAATGCTGGCATCGCGTTGGAAAATGGTGTGGTGCGTGCTACGCCCGCGCGTGAGGGGCGAGCAATGGATTTGGACGGTACGCTGGAGACACTATCGCGTGACCCATTGGGCTGGCTGCGCGAGGGCCGTTTGCCGCTCAAGATGGTGACGCTGTACCCAACGGTGACCGATTCGTCGCGTTTGGTGGATATGGCACAGGCACTGCTGACGCAGCCGCTGACCTTGAAACTGTTTGACCCGCTGACCGGTGGTGTGATGCAGGTGAGTGCTGCACCTGAGGTGTGGGCGGGGTGGCTAGAGGCTCGGCCTGACGCCTCAGATGCATTGGGGGTGCGACTGCACCTGCGTGATGATGCCCTGCGTGGGTTTATCGAGCAGGCAGATGCACAAGTTGGCAGCTATCGCTATCTAAAGACCGATGTGGTGGCAGAGGCTTTGCAGAGCGCAGTGCGTGCGCTGCGGCCAGAAGCGCAGGTGCGGGTGTATCACGAGGATCGCCCACGCGTGGTGCAGGCGGGCGAAACGGTGATTAGCATTGCTTATCAGGAAGGCGTTCCGTATCCGTGGGTGCAGCGTTGGAATGGGGGCGCGAGTGCCTTGACCGTTGGGCAGACCCTGATGATACCCTCGGTAGATCATTTCTTGAAGTTTGAGCCGGTGATGAACAAGCGAATCATCGTCTCGATAGCACAGCAGCGCTTGTGGGCCTATGAGAACGGCGCACTGAAATGGGAGTGGACGGTAAGCACGGGGGTGAATGACAGCCCGACGTGGCCGGGGGTGTATCAAGTGATTTCGCATTATCCCAATGCCTATGCCGGCAATTGGAATTTGTATATGCCGTGGTTTATGGGCATTTATCAGCCGATACCCGATGCAGATTTTACCAATGGGTTTCATGGGTATCCCACGCGTGGGGGTGGGCAGATTTTGTGGCGCAACAGCCTTGGTCGCAAGGTGACTTATGGCTGCATCATGCTGGATGATGCCAATGCCCGACTGCTGTATGACTGGGCCGAAGAGGGGGTAATTGTCGAGATTCAGCCCTAGAGGGCGCATCAAGACGACAAAAAACGCCCATCCTTTTGATAAGGAATGGGCGTTCAGAGGGGGCTGTGTACAGCCGACGGATTAGGTCAGGCGGTTGTAGAATTCGACGACCAGTTGGATGTCAACCATCTGGACGGGGATTTCTTCTTGCTCTGGCACGCGCAGCAGGGTGGCCTCAAACTTGTTGCGGTCAAGCTGCATGTACGGTGGGGTGCTGCCAGCCGATTCGAGGGCCTCGGTCACGTGGACGTTCTGGCGCATCTTTTCGATGACCGACAGGCTGTCACCGGGTTGCACGGCATAGGACGGCAGGTTGAGGCGCTGGCCGTTGACCAGAATGTGCCCGTGGTTGACCATCTGGCGGGCAGCCCAGATGGTGGCGGCGAAGCCGGCGCGGTAGACCATGTTGTCGAGGCGGGTCTCCAACAGGGCCAGCAGGTTGCCACCGGTGCGACCCTGCATACGGGTGGCGCGGCGGAAGTAGCGGCGCAGCTGGGTCTCGCGGATGTTGTAGATGAACGACAGCTTCTGCTTGGCGTCCAACTGCGCACCATAGTCGCTGCGACGACCAGACTTAAACTGCTTTTCTTTGCCGTGCTCGCCGGGGGGGTACGAGCGCTTTTCCAAAATTTTCTGGTACTTGGCACGCGGGATGAGCGCTTCACCGAAGCGGCGCATCACCTTCGCCTTGGGGCCGTGATACGAAGCCATGTTTACTCTCAGAACCTTCAGTTAGTGCGAAACATCCGGGCGTGCCCGGCTGTTATGCAGTATTCGATAGAGAACGTCGCCACATTGTAGCGCGTTTCGGGGGGATTGCTAGGGTGGATTTACGCGAGCCTGCCGGATGGGCGTTTAGTTGATCGGCTCTTTGTAAATGACGTAACGGCCCATATCGTTGCCCATCGCGATACAGGTGGTCATCTCGACCTTGAACTCACGCCCGCCGGAAACCCAGCGCAGGCCTTCTTGCAGCAGACCTTGACCAACGTGGCACACGGGCTTGTCGGTTTTGCGGCCCCAGCACATCGGGCAACGTTCGAGGGTGTAGATGATGCGATCAGTCCCTTCTTCGTGGACTTTGGAAATCTGATCACTGAACTGATTGAAGATATTGGCCATCGCCGGCACGCCGATGCGCAGTTTGGCGTTCATCGGCAGCACCTTAAAGGCAAGGTCACTCACCCCTGCTAGCGCGCCGAAACCACGCAGCGCCTCGGCAAAGGTGGCACGGCCCGCGCGCAGCGCAAGGGCGCGCCCACCGCGAGCGCCATACATATCTTCGAGGGCGACGTTCAACGCCGTGTAATCGGCAAAGTCGAAGCCTTTTTCGAGATTATCGGGGGGGTAATTACCGATAACTTCCTTCAACCCTGCTGCATTCAAGATGGCGTTGAGGCCGTTTGTCCCCATCACCTCTTCCATTGCCTGAATGGTGATTCGGGCAAACTTGTTGGGGTAATAGAAGCCGCTTTTTTCGCGGGCCATCGTTTGCTGACCTCCAGTGTGTGGGAGCGCCTCGCCTGACTTACTAGACTTTCAAGAGTATAGCAAATGGTTTGCGAATACCCAATAGGCTAGACGTTAATACTCGTACAATTTTGGCGCGTTTACGCCTACTCTGCAAACCTGTGTTTTGCCCGTACCCGTCGGCGATTTTAGGAGCCGTACAATTTTGGCGCGTTTACGCCTACTCTGCAAACACCAAAATCGGGTCGTGCTGGGCAGGTTGAGTGGTGCTGCCGGGCAGTCGGGCTTGCATAGAGAACGGAGAAGTATACACCACTTCCAAATCGACAAGGCGTCCGTGCCAATCCCCGGTGTCTTCGAAGAAGACCAGCTTGTTCTGGGGGGTGCGCCCACGCCATTTGCCTTTGTGATTATCCTCCACTAGCACTTGCACGGTTTGGCCCAGATAGCGGGCGTTGATTTCGCCCTGTATGCGGGCTTGCAGCTCGTCTAGCAGGTGATGGCGGCGCACTTTCTCGTCTTCGGGCACATCATCAACCATGCGGCGTTCGCTGACCGTGTTGGGGCGCGGGCTGTAGCGTGCAAGGTGGACTTTGTCCAGCTTGAGGTCTTCGAGCACGCGATAGGTTTCCATAAAGTCGGCTTCGGTTTCGCCGCAGAAGCCCACGATGACGTCGGTGTGGATGGCCACATTGGGGATGCGCTTGCGGATGTCATCCACCAGCTCGCGGTACTGCTGCTGGGTATAGCCGCGCTTCATCCGCTCCAGCACACTGTCGCTGCCGGCCTGAATCGGCACTTCGATTTGCGGCATCACGCGCGGCAGCTCGGCCACCGTATCCAGCAGTTTGGTCGTCATCCAATTGGGGTGGCTGGTGAGGAAGCGGATGCGTTCGATGCCGTTTTCCTCAGCCACACCGTGCACCACGCGCAGCAGGTCGGCAAGGTCTGGGCCATCGGGGATGTCTTTGCCATAGCGGTCAACGATTTGGCCCAACAGGGTTACTTCTTTGACGCCTTGCAGCGCAAGGCTGCGCACATGGGCCACGATTTCGCCCACGCTGCGGCTGCGCTCGATGCCACGCCGGAACGGGATGATGCAGAACGAGCAGGCGTGCGAGCATCCGTAGACCACCGGCACGTGCGCGCTGATGAGGTTTCCGGCTTCGTGATGGGGCAGGATGAGGTCGCCATCCTGAATGGCATCGCGCTTGAGGCGGGCGGCACTCTCGGCCTCAATCACTTCGCTTTCCCAGCCCTTGTCCTTCAGCAGGCTGACCATCGGGGTTGGGTCGCTGGGGGCAAGGAACACATCCACCCACGGCAGCTTACGGCGCAGATGCAGCGGGTCTTTGACGCCGACCATGCAGCCCATCACGCCGATGACTTTGTCGGGGTGGCTGTTCTTGACCGTGCGCAGCTGATAGATGCGTCCCATGCCCTTGTCTTCGGCACTCTGGCGCACCACACAGGTGTTGACGACGAAAATATCGGCATCGTCCTCGTTTTCGGCGGCGGTATGCCCCATAAGTTCGAGTTCAGAGGCAAGGCGCTGGCTGTCGGCAGTGTTCATCTGGCAGCCAAACGTCCAAATGTGATATTTCATGGGGTTTCAAGCTTCATCTTGGTGTGCATTGTCATAGATTGTAGTAGAGAGGGCAGAGGGCGTCAACGTGTGGGGTGGTTGGCCGCTTAATGTGAGGTGAGTTTTTGCGCAGGTCTCAGGATGGTGTATCAGGCTGAGCGGGGTGGGTAGATAGTACCGGATTCAAAATTAGGGGTTTCCTTGTTTTTTTTTTTGATTTACAGTGATTTTGTGCCCTAAAACGGTTTGTTTGGGGGCTGGCATATCTGCGAGGATGACCTATGACGTTGAAAACACGCTGCCTTCATCTACTCCTTCATCTGCTTTTGATTGTGCTTGTGTTGGGAATGACCACCCGTGGGCTGTTGATGGCACAGGATGATGTGCCACCAGTTTTTCCGGATGCGGAAGATGCTGCTGCGCAGGCGGATGCGGCAGCGCGGTTGAGTGCGATTGAAGCGGAATGGCAGCGCGAGTTTGACCGCCGCCGCCCAACCGATTTTCGGGTGGCGTACCTGATTGCGCCGCAGGCTATGCCGGCAGACAGCCCACTTTCTTCGGTGACCGTGGCCTCCGCGACAGGGGCGCAGATTTTTGGGGATTGGAAGGCGTTTGCCGCTCAGAACGAGGAACAGCCCTTCCAGATTGTTTTGATTCACGAGTCGATGGTGGATCAAGTGGATGTGGCGGTGACACAGGCGGCTTATCGCAGTCAGACGCTTCTGATGGGGGTGGGGGTATCGTTCCCGCAGTGGGTGGAGATAACAGGCGATTTTTGTGTCGAAGAGCCGAATCCCGCCTATCGCCAGCTGGCGGACGAGATGATTCTGATGTTCAGCTATGTGTATGAAGTGTCTGACGAAGCGCTGGTGCCGCGCATCCACGAGGTGTATCTGGAGCAGTGCGTGCCAGAAGATGACATCACGGTTGAGCTGTTGGGCGGCGATGCGCTTGCAGGCGATTGGGCGATTGTGACGCGCGGCAAGGCCAACATGCTTTTTAGCGATTTCGCGCGCGTGCCCGATTCCTTTGCCCGTATGCTGATTTCTGAGACGATTAGCTATGGCATCGAGCCGGCGATTGATACGGAGTAGATGATATGAGTAAGCTGAAACCTCTTGTGGTTTGTGTGTTCATATTCTCATTTATCATCTTTCCCACAAATGCACAATCAGGAATTGTAGGTGTATATGGTTACACTTACTATATTGCCCCGCCTCTCGCACTTGTGAGCACATATAATGTGTTTGGCGAGGTCATGTATGTTCCCGGCGGAACGTACGGTGGGCCTTATGGTCGTTCTAGATTTCAGACATATGCAGTCCATCAAGGGGGGCCGGTGATTTATAGTTTTGAAAAGCTAGCCCTATCTGGCCGTGTTTGGAGACAACCCGAAACTATAGATGGATGCCCACCTATTCTGTATCGTGAAGGCACAAAACATTGGCTCAATGCATCTGGTGCGAGAGATGTGAATTTCTTATATCTCGATAACCCAGATTATTTCTACAACAGAATAGCTGTTGGTAGACACCGACTTGTGCATCCAGACGCAAAGAATGTTCAATGGAACACTCCACGCGCGTTCTATGTTAAAGTTGGGGATGCATATGGATTACCAGCTTCAACAGTTAACCACTACAATGGTGTAAGTATCTTGGGTTGCTACTGATGCAGTTGATTTCCCCTATTTCTAAAATAGGGGAAATCTTTTTCAACCCTATTCGTCGGGGGCTTCGGCGCTGTCGGGGTCGATATTAATCACGCCGAACACGCCGTTTTCAAGCTGATTGGGGGTCGGGTTGAGCAGGATGGGCACTGGCCATGTTTGGGCGGTGTGCTTGCTAAATTTGCCGACCTTGCTGACCCCAAGGATTGTGCCGGTCAGAACAACCGGCTGCATAAAGGCGACTGCTTTGGGCAGGCTGCTGAAGGCCAACAGCGCGCCGTTCAGGGTCACCGCCTCCCAGATGAGCGGCTCATCAGCGCGCAGCTTCCATGCCGGCTTATCGGGGGTCTGGCGGATGAGCAGGTGAACGAAGCGGCCTTTGTAGTTTTCCAGCGTTTGTGCATTTTCATCCCCTGACGCACCGACCTGTACACGCGCCAGCGTGTCATCGGTGTCGTGCCGGCGCTCGCCGCGCATCAACACCCCGACCGGCAGGGGGCACTCTGCGCCGGTTTCTACCAAAATGCGCGTGAACCCGTGCTGTTCCAGCGTGACCACGTGCTGGGCATCGGGTTCGCCGCGTGTCTTCATCACAATCAGGCGGCCACCCGGGCGCAGCGCGGACAAAGCTGCATTCAGGAGCGGCGAGGCGGGGTCAGCGTCAAAGGCGGTGACAGCATCAAAGCTGGCGGGGGCAATCGGCCACGCCTCTGGCGGGCCGGTCACCACGGTGACCGCAAGGTCTGGGCGGTGCTTGGTCAGGATGTCTTGCGCAGCGCCTTCAATGTCCAGCAGGCTGAGCTGCGAGGCGCTGGGCGGCAGGTGTTTGAGCATCGCTTCGGTGAGGATGCGGGTGATACGTGGGCTTGCCATCGGGGTTTTCCTGAGCGGTTTGGGGGGTCAGCGTTTGTGCGATGGCTTGCCAGATGCGGGCCTGCCGCCCTTGGCGATGATTTCGTCCATCAGGCCCAGCAGTTCGTCCCAATCTTCGCGGAAGAAGTGCAGGGTGACGGTATTCAGCTCAAGATGATAGACGGTTTCACCGTTATCGTCGGTATCCGTCCATGCCACATAGTTTTCGGTTTCACCGAGAGTCTGGATGTTCTTAGGGTCGTTCACAGGGTTTCCTTTGGCATGTGGTCGGGCTAATTCTGTGGGATGAGCAGCACATCACCGATTTGTAGGGCGTTGGGGTTGCTGAGTTGGTTGGCATCCACAATGGCCTGAACGGTGGTGCGATAGCGCTGAGCAATGGTGAACAGGGTGTCGCCGCGCTGGACGGTATAGCTTTCGAAGCCGGTGGGGACGGGAGTTGCCGGGGTGGTCGGCGTCGCGGTGATTGGCGGGGCATCACATCCGGGGATGACGAGGCGCTGCCCGACGCGAATGAGGTCACCTGTGATGTTGTTGGCCGTGCGCAGCTCAGATAGACGTACGCCGGTGCGATTAGCGATGCCCAACAGGGTTTCGCCAGAGCGCACCGTGTAGATGCATTCTGGGTTGACGCCGGTGGTGCTTTCGTCGCCCTCGCTGCCAAAGAAGGCATCAGTGGGGGTGGGGAGTAGGTCACTGGTGGGGCTTGGCCCGATGGTGGGCGTGTTGGTGACGATGATGAGGTCACTCAGCATCCCGCCCGTGCCGCCGCTGCCCATCAGGTCGGTGTTGGGGTCGATGGTGGCGGTGGGGGCTGGTGTCGAGGTGCTGCCGCTGAGTGGTGCGAGCAGCAGAGGGTTGGTGGTGGCCTCTACGGTCATAATCAGTGGAGGATTGGTGGCTGGGCCAGTGTCTTGTGTGGCGATGAGGGGGGGAGTATTGGTCGAAACCGGTAGCGACTGGCCCACATCATCGGTGGGCTGGATGACTGACGGCAGCGGCTCGGTGGCGGGGGGCAGGGTGCGGAAAGGCTCTTCGGCCTGCCGAAAGCAGCCGGCCAGCGTCAGCGAAAGAACCAGCAAAACAGGGATGTGCAGCGTCGATTTGCGCATAGGGGGTTCTGCCACGGTGTTTATTAGGCGAGAGGTGTTATGCTTTTAGGATACCATCCTAAGGCGTAGGTTAGCAAAACGTTTGTCCGCCGCTGTGGCGAAAAGTTGTGCGCAACCCATGCCTGATTTGTGGGTTATCTTTATTATGAAACTATTCAAACGTTCAAACCCATCTGTGGACTACGCCGCACTTTCGGATGCAGAACTGGTCGAAAGGGCACGCGAGGACAAACTGGCCTTCGGTGAGCTGTACGAACGCTATGTAAAGCGTATCTACAACTATGTGTACTTTCGCACCGGAAGCCCGCACGATGCCGAGGATTTGACCGCGCGGGTATTCACGCGGGCGATGGCGCACATCGGGCAGTATACCGACCGCGGTCTGCCGTTTCAGGCGTGGTTGTACCGCATTGCGCACAACCTGACGGCCAATTGGCATCGTGATCAAGGGCGGCGCAAGGTCATTCCACTGGAGGATTATATCACGGGCGAGCTGGCAGGTGAGTCGCCAGACAGCTGGGTGGAAGACGAGGAAGAGTTAGAGGCACTGCGTGCGGCGGTTCGCCGCCTGCCAGAAGACCGGCAGCAGCTGCTTTTGCTCAAGTTTGTGGATGGCCTCTCGAATGCCGAGATTGGCCAGATTATGGATAAAACCGAGGGGGCGATT
>DAOUCZ010000173.1:0-7491 GCA_034431675.1 Anaerolineae bacterium
CCTTTCGGCATTGAACAGCGCGCCAACAGAGACCCCCATTCCCGATGTACTTAACCTGACGGAAGCGGCATCCAGCTTGCCACCCATTACGCCTATTGCGCTGCTGGCGGGTCTTGGACTAATTGGCCTAATGCTGAGTGCGCTCAGGCGCAGCTGAAGCTAACCAGACATAGCAACACTTGAGCCGGCGGCAGACCTTGCGTTTGCCGCCGGTGGCATTATGATTGGATGGGCTGGTTGGTTATCTCAGAAAAACCAACACAGCATATTTTGAAATCATGAGAGGGCCTCGATGGCATTTTCTCCAGAGCAGTTTCAGTCTTGGTTGGCTTTGGCCGGTTATGAGCAGCGCGATACCCCTTTGATTGAGCCAGCAGGTCTTTTTCTGACCAAGGGCGGGGATGGGGTTATCGAGCGGCTGATTACGTTTGCGCGCGGAAATCAGGTATATGCGCTGCGCCCAGAGTTTACAGCATCGGCTTCAATGTTATATGCACAGGGGACAGGTGGGGTAAAACGCTGGCAGTTCTTTGGACCTGTATTTCAAGAACCCGTGCAGGTCGGCGGTGCTTTCGCTCGCAGTCAGATCGGCGCAGAATTGATCGGATGGGCTGGCCAACAAGCGGATGCAGAAGTTATCGGGTTGGCTTGGGAAGCATTAGCGCGTCAGAACATCACAGGCATACGAGTGATTATCGGTCATGCCGGCCTTACGCGCGAGATTTTGAATGGGTTTCATATCGATGGGCAAGTGTGTCAGTTCTTGCTCAATCAGCGGGGGTTATTGGCTGCCGGCGGTATAGATAACGTGAAACAAAAGCTTGAGCGGTTTTTGGCATTAAGCGAGATTGAGCTGGATATGCCAGATGGGGCGGAACAAGCTGTTGTCTCCACACTGCTGAGCATTACGCCGCGTTCCTCGGCATATGGGGGACGCACCCGCGAAGAGATTACGCGTCGTCTCGTCCAAAAACGCCGGCGAAGTGAGAGCGCTTCTAGTGTAATGGCAGCATTGGCCTTCTTGGCGGATTGGGTACAGATTGAAGGGACACCTAATGATGTTTTCGAGCAGATTCAGCCTTATCTCAACAGTCAAGAAGCCATCTTATTAGCAGCACAATGGCAAGAGACGCTGTCGCTGCTCGAAAACTATGGCCTCAGTAAGACCAGCATCGTGCTGCGCCCTGACCTCAATCGTGTGTGGGATTACTATTCTGGCGTGATGTTTGAGCTGCGCACCGCACAAGGTGTGCCCTTAGGGGGCGGCGGGCGCTATGACGGCTTGATGCGCTTATTGGGTGATGGGGAAGGGGCACCAGCCATCGGTTTTGGCTTGGATGTTGATGCGATACGGGAATATACCAATGATCACGACATACAGCGGCAAAATATGACCCAACCGCTGTATGTCCGGTCAGTCGATGCTGCTGAGGCTGTTCGGATTGTTCGCAAACTGCGCGATAAAGGGTTCATCGTGATTTTGGGAGATGGGCCAGCGGGTCACCAGATCGAGATTACCCCGTCACAGTGGCTGTTTGCAGGGCGGGCCTTTACATCACGTGATGATCTGACTGCATATCTGGAGACAATACCATTATGACCGAAGCTGTGATGTTGGCCCTGCCGAGCAAGGGGGCTATTGCAGAACCCACCCTGAGTTTTCTGAAGGAGTGCGGCTTACGGGTCTATAAGCCCAATGAGCGCCAATATACCGGCAGTATCCCCGCCATACAGGGTGTGGGCGTGCTCTTTCAACGTGTGAAAGACGTGCTCTACAAAGTGTCTGACGGCACTGTCCATCTGGGGATTACAGGTTATGATGTGGTGCAAGAAAACCCACATCCCGATCTGGTTGTCATCCACGATTCGCTGGACTATGGTCACTGTAAGCTGGTAGTGGCTGTGCCAGAGAGCTGGATAGATGTTGACTCGATGCCAGATCTAGCGGATGTGGCCAATGATTTGCGCCATCAGCAGCAGCGAAATCTGAGGGTTGCCACCACTTACGTGCATCAAACCCGCCAGTTTCTACATGCTCACGGCATTCACCACTTCACCATTGTGCGGGCAGAAGGGGCTATCGAGGCTGCTCCGACGCTGGGCTATGCAGATATTATCGTCGATCTGGTGCAGACGGGTACAACCCTGCGAGAAAATCATCTTAAGCCGCTGGATGACGGCACGATTGTCGAGTCGCAGGCCTGCCTAGTGGGTAATTTGCCGGCCCTAAAACAGCATCCTAAGCTGTTGGATGTGACACAAACCATCCTAGAGTATTTTGACGCCGCGCTCGAGGCAAAACGTTATCGTCAAATCGCGGTCAATATCAAAGGGGAATCGGCGGAGGCAGTTGGCCTTACGCTTGCCAACAACCCAATTACACGCGGCCTGCAAGGGCCAACGATTGCGCCAATCCACGGCACTGAGGCTGGATGGTATACTGTGACCTTGAACATTCTGGCCAAAGAAGTGCTGCCAGCGGTGAACTACCTACGGAGTGTAGGCAGTTCGCAGGTGATTGTCTCTCCCGTTAGTTTCGTGTTTCAAAGCGAATCTTCGCACTTTGCCCGACTTAAAAGGCTTTTGGAAAACCAAGCCTAAAGCTGTATACCTGCTTGCCGAGAAGCCTCATCCAGAATTTGATCGATGAGGCTTTTTTGTTGACTGCTTTCACCACCCATTTGGATGCTCCAACACACCCCCAACAGCGCAATTTTGGATGGGAAGGTCGTGAGATTCATCGTCAAAAGGGGACAGCACATCAGCGCCAATTTGATGCGTCTACGCCAGTCCGGTTCGAGCCAACCGCGTGCATTCAAAAGCTTTAGGGTGGGGATAAGCGTGTGCGTCAGCTTGCTGTGCAAGAACATCTGGCGCACGGGGTTTATGACATAGTTGTGCTGAACATGCCATCTTGTCCCAGACACCACTGTTTTGATGTCTAAACGTGCTTCTTCTTCGGCACGAAAGTACATCCACATCGCAAAAACATTGTGAAAGATGGGTTTGACAATGTCTAACAGTGGGTGATGCCTGCCGGCAAAGGCTGGATCGAAAAAGCGCAGGTCATCCGGCTCGTAAAACACATTGCCGTTGTGCGCATCACCGTGCCCAATAATACTTGGGCCAGCTTGCGCGGGGGATAACAGCGCTGTGGCCTCGGCAATCAAATCACCCAATGTTTGCTCATAATGAGCGCCGTTGATTGTCCATTGGCGCGTTTTTAAGTGCTGCAATAACAGGCGCTGCCCCGCTAGGTCGATGGTGATGTCATCCGCATAAAATCGCTCAAGGCGTCCGCCAGTCAGGCGATGAAAAAACAGCTGATGGATAGGTGCTTTTGCGGCTTGTGCTGCCTCCTGCCATTGTAGTGTGCGCTCATAATGTCCATAAAGGGCGCGATCACTGGCTTGCTGTGCGTGTGTCAGGTTGTCAAGGCTAACGGGTGATGTTTCGGGGTGTTCCTCAAGCAGACGCGCAATTTCAAATACCGCCGGCGTTTCAATCATGGGATAGATGAGTATCTGCTGACCTGACGCCGTGGATGTGTGAAGTGGGCGCACCACGCGATAGCCGGCAGATTCGAGCATTTCAGCATTATAAAATTCCGAAACTGCGTTGTCCTGTTCAACATGTGTTTTGAAGAACAATCGTGAGCCATCTTTAAGCGTCAAAAACCCATTGAAAGAGTTCAAAGACGTCACTTGAGGGCGCAGCTGTAAGACCGTGATGTCAAGCTGAGGGAAGGTTTGGCGGATGAAGCCTAGGAGCAAGGCCTCAGCCTCGCTCCTAGCATCAAACTGCAACTGTTGAACGCGAAACAGCAAATCAGAATGCGTCATAGACCTAGGATTTCGTTACGTTTGCGGATGGCCATCGCATGTGCTGGGAAGCCCTCATAATCGGCCAGCTTGGCGACAGCGCCCTGAAGCCGCTGATACCCCTCACGCGAGAGATAGCCTACACCACTGCGTTTCAAAAAGTCCCAGACGCTGACCGAAGAGAATGTGCGCGCAAAACCGCCGGTCGGCAAAATCGCGTTCAAGCCAAGCGCATAATTTGCCGTCGGGATCGGAGTCATATGACCGAGCAAGATTTCACCGGCATTTTTGATCTGGTTGAGCGTGACAAAGGGCTCTTGAGTCAGTAGCTCTAGGTGCTCCGGTGCGTATTCATTGGTGAACGCCACCGATTCTTCTAGGGAGCGCGTCAGCAGCACACCACCATAATTCTCCAGCACCGAATTAACAAACGCCTGACGCCATGCCGGAAGTTCTGCAATGTATTCCGGCAGGATGTTTATCACGGCTTCGGCCACAGCGCGGCTGTGAGTCACCAGCAGGGCAGCAGATTCGGCGCCGTGTTCAGCCTCGACCAACAAATCGAGCGCCGCTAGGCGGGGGTCAACATGCTCATCCGTGAGAATAATCGATTCCGATGGGCCTGCGGGTAAACCCACATCCAGCGTGCCATACAGCAAGCGTTTGGCAGCAGATACATAAGAGCTGCCCGGGCCTGTTACTTTGGCCACCTTAGGGATGGTTTCTGTGCCATAGGCCAGTGCAGCGATGGCCTGCATCCCGCCCACCGCATAAACCTCATCGATGCCGCAGATTTCGGCAGCAACCAGCGATGCCGGATCAGGCTGTCCGTCGGGGGCGGGGGGGGTCACAACCACAATCTTGGGCACGCCAGCCACTTTCGCAGGCACGCACAACATCAGCATCACCGAGGGGAATGCCCCTTTACCGCGCGGCACATACAATGCTGCGCTGGTAATCGGTGTGACCCGTTCCCCAGCCATAATCCCGGGCTGTATTTCGGTGAACCACATGGGTTCTGGCATCTGTTCTTCGTGGAATTTCCGGATGTTCTCGTGTGCTAGCCGGATCGCCTCCACAACGTCTGCCGGCACATGCTTTTTGGCCTCAGCAAACTGCTGTGGAGTCACGCGCAGCAACTCGGTGCTGAAATCTTTTGCGTCGAATTTGCGCGCATATTCCACAACAGCAGCATCACCGCGCTCGCGAACATTCTTGGCCACTTCTTGCGCCAAGGGCAGCAGCTCGCTGATGTCTTGCTCAGCGCGGCGCATCAAACGCGCTTTGTCCTGCGGGTCTAGCTTGGCATACTCTAAAAGCTTAACCATGAGCACCTTGTTCTCGGGATTTGACCTACACAAACGTACCTGTGAATTCTGCCACAATCGCGGTTAACTGTGTAAGGTACAGGTCAGGCGGGTGAGAAACCGTTAATGAAGCCACAGATGGCCATCAGTTCGGCATTTTGGATGCTGCTGCCGGCAGCACCGCGAATAGTATTGTGCGATAGGGCAAAGAACTTATATCCCAACAGAGGACATTCGCGCAGACGCCCCAATGCTGTGGCCATGCCATTGCCCACCATTCGGTCACGGCGCGGCTGCGGTCTATCTATCTGCGGCAGATAAACCAAAGGGTTTTCGGGGGATGTTGGCAGTGTATTGACGGGGTAGGGGGCACGATAACTCGCCCAATCTTCGATGATTTGCTCAAAACTGGGGGTCTGCGCCAATTCGATTGAGATATGTACAAGATGCCCGTCGATGACAGGGACGCGGGTGCAGCTTGCGCCCATTTTGGCATCCAAAAACTGGATGTTATCGCCTGTCAGTGAGCCAAGCATCTTGCGAGTTTCCACTTCCATCTTATGCTCATCACCACTGACATAGGGCACGACATTATCAATGATGTCTAGGGATGCAACACCCGGATAGCCTGCGCCGCTAATGGCCTGCTGACTGACCATATGCACCTTCTTAATGCCATATTTCAGCAGTGGCTTCAAGGCCATCACCACGGGCATGGTGGTGCAGTTGGAATTGGCCACCAATGCGCCGCTAGACCATCCGCGCTTTTTGCGCTGCACGTGCAACAGCTCGAGGTGTTCGTGGTTCACTTCTGGCAAAAGCAGCGGCACATCATCAACCATGCGATGCGCACTCGCATTGGTGGCCACCACATGCCCTCGTGCAGCCAGCTCAACCTCAATGGTTTCAGCAGCTTCTTTGGGTAGGGCAGAGAAAACAAGTGGCGACTCCAGTGAACTGCCAAGCGCCTTTACTGTCAAACCCGCAACCGAGGCAGGGGGCTGACCATCAAGAATCCAATGGGTGGCCTCGGCATAGGTTTTGCCGGCACTGCGCTCAGATGCCACAACCTCCGCCACTTCGAACCACGGGTGATCCTGCAAAAGCTGAATGAAACGTTGGCCAACTGCGCCTGTAGCGCCAAGAATCGCAGCCTTGAGTCGGGGGTGTGCCATATCAGTGGGCCTCCTACCTTGGTGAAATAGATCGGATTAAATGCCGACGGAACTGTTTTTGACAGCGGGGTAAGAACCCAGCAGCTTGACAAAAGACGCTTTTAGCAGCAGCTGAGCCAGAGCCGCCTGACAAATCGGATCTTGCCAGTGCCCCTCAAAGTCGAGATAGAAAAGCGGTTCCCATGGCTTATTACGCCGTGGGCGAGACTCGATCTTGGTTAGGTTTAGACCGCGTGTTGCGAATTCTCCAAGGCACTCATATAAGGCTGCTGGTTTGTGGCGGGTAGCAAACACAAGTGAGGTTTTGTTGTATTCGCCAGCGGGGGGAGAATCATGACCTAAAAGAAGGAAGCGCGTATAATTATACTGTACGTCCTCGATGTTCGTCATCAAAACATCAAGCCCATACAACTGGGCTGCCAACTGACTGGAGATTGCGGCAACCCCGGGCGTGGGGTTTGCGGCAAGGTCACGCGCTGAACCAGCCGTATCATAGGCAGGTATTGGCTCGATGTTATGCCGGCGCAAAAACTGCTCACACTGCGCTAAAGCCTGTGGATGTGACCGAGCTTGCTTTATCTCGGAAAACGAAACCCCGCGAGGCGCAACCAATGCATGATGCACATGCAAGACCACTTCGGCCTGTATCAATAGGTCAGATTCCATCAACAGTTCATAGGCCTGAGAAACTGCGCCCGCCATCGAGTTCTCAACTGGCACCAACGCACAATCGACCTGACGGCTTTGGATGGCCTGAAAAACATCCCCAATCAGCGGATAAGGGACTGTTTCTATGGCCTCTGAGCCGAAATGTTGACGAATAGCCAGCTCGGAATTTGCACCACTGACCCCTTGAAAAGCGACACGTAGCGGCATTCGGATTCACTTTGTTGTGAAGATAAGTACAAGCGGCAGAATCGTAGCACGGGGGGGAAGGTTTTGCAACGTGTTGACAGGTAAACAACCAGCTTTTACTATCTATGCGCACAGATATAAAATTGTTATCTGACAGGGTAAATGGAGTAACAACGCTGTGCATCAAACTAGAAAACAAATACTAGACGTTTTGCAGCGGCTGGGCACGGCAACAGTCGAGCAAATCGTCGGTGAAATTGAACGAGAGGCAGGGCGCACCATTTCTACGGTTACCGTGCGTTATCACCTGAATATCCTGATCGAGGACGGTTT
>DAOUCZ010000174.1:0-28383 GCA_034431675.1 Anaerolineae bacterium
CCCCGGTGGAACACAGCGCCGTCTCAGCTACCATCAAACAAATGGCCGGCCTGCAAGGCTTCAAATCCACCTTCCTGCCCGTCTCATCTCAAGCATGGATTGACCCCGAAGACCTCGCCGCCGCCCTGCGCGACGACACCACCCTCGTCAGCATCATCTATGCCAATAACGAGGTCGGTACCATCGCCCCCATCCCTCAGCTGGCCGCACAAGCCCACCAACGCGGCGTCCTATTCCACACCGACGCCGTCCAAGCCGCCGGCCAGCTCGAACTCGACGTGCAGCAGCTCGGTGTCGATTTGATGTCGCTGTCTGCCCACAAATTCTATGGCCCAAAAGGCGTCGGGGCGCTCTATGTCCGCGACGGAATCGACCTCACCCCTGCCCAAACCGGCGGGTCTCACGAGCGGGGACGCCGCGCCGGCACACACAATACCCCTTTCATCGTTGGGATGGCCAAAGCCCTCCAAATCGCCCACGAAGAGCGCCATGCCCGCACCGCACACTATGCCGCCCTGCGCGACCAACTCATCACCGGCATCCTCAACACCGTCCCAGACGCCATCCTGACCGGACACCCGTCCCAGCGCCTGCCGTCGCACGCCTCCTTCATCTTCCCGGGTGTCGATAGCTCCAAACTGCTGATGCACCTTGATATGCGCGGCGTGGCCAGCAGCGGCGGATCGGCATGTAAGACCGGCAACCCAGAACCGTCTGGAGTCCTACTGGCCATGGGCTTCTCGCCCCAAGATGCCATCGGCAGCCTGCGCCTAACCGTCGGCACGCAAACCACCCCCGACGACATCGAATATACCGTCAATGCCGTGCGTGAATCAGTCGAAAAGCTGCGCGCACTGGCCAAAATGTTCTCCAGCTGAGGCTCAAATCCCACCGCCATGAACCCCACCCCCCATTCTCCCAAGCGCGTCGTCGTCGCCATGAGCGGCGGCGTTGACAGCTCGGTCTCTGCCGCCCTACTGGTCGAGCAGGGATACGAAGTCATCGGCATGATGATGAAACTGTGGGCCGAAGACACCTTCGACTCGTCTTGCAGCACACACAACCGCTGCTGCACCCCAGAACAGATGGACGACGCCCGCCGCATCGCCGATAAGCTCGGCATCCCGTTCTATGTGCTCGATACCAAAGACGTCTTCCGGGCCTACATCGTCGAATACTTCCTCGATATGCACCGCAAAGCCCTCACCCCCAACCCGTGCATCGAGTGCAACCGACACATCCGCTTTACGTGGCTCTACGAAAACGCCCGCGCCCTCGACGCCGACTATCTGGCCACCGGTCACTATGCCCGCATCACCCGCGACCCAGACGGCACATATCAACTGCGCAAAGGCCTCGACGACGCCAAAGACCAAAGCTATGTGCTCAGTATGCTGACGCAGGAACACCTCGCCCACACCCTGTTCCCAATCGGGGAGTATCCCAAGCCGCAGGTGCGCCAAATCGCCGCCCGCTTTGGCCTGCCCACTGCCAGCAAAGCCGACAGCCAAGACCTGTGCTTCCTTGGGGATGGGGACTACCGCCGCTTTTTGCGCCAATATGCGCCAGAAGCCCTCACCCCCGGCCCAATCATCCTACAAGATGGCTCTGTCGTCGGCGAACACGCCGGCCTCGCCAACTACACCGTCGGGCAGCGCAAAGGCCTTCATATCCACAGCCCTGTCCCGCTGTTTGTACTCGACTCTGACCCCACACGCAACGCCCTTATCGTTGGCCCGCGTGAGCAGCTCGGCAGTGACGACCTGACCGCCCACCGCGTGGCATGGACAAGCGGCACACCCCCCGATGCCCCCCTGCGCGTACAGGTCAAAATCCGCTACAAGGCCGCCCCCGCCGAGGCATGGGTCACCCCGCTCGACAATGGGCGCGTCCACATCCGGTTTGATACCCCCCTGCGAGACATCACCCCCGGTCAGGGCGCAGTCATGTACGAAGGTGACCGCGTGCTGGGCGTTGGCATCATAGAACGCCGGCAGCAGCGGGAATTAGCCACTGAATAGTCTCATTGGGGTACAGCATCATCAGCAGCGCACCGGCCACAATATACGGGCCATATGGCATCGCCGCAAAGGCGCTGTACCCCCCCCGAAACACCCGCTGATACACAATCACCACAAGCGCCCCAACCGCACCCAATAAAATTGTGGCCACCATCGCCACCAAAAATGCCTTCCAGCCAAGGATTAGGCCAACAACCCCCGCCAGCATCACATCCCCATAGCCAAACGCCACGTCATTGATGCTCTCGCCGCGCATTTTGCCCACCAGATAGGCAAATAACGCGCCACCGTTGAACAGCAAAAAGAACACCCCATACCCCACCGCGCCGCCAATCAACGCCTCAATCACGGTATCGGGGAACGCGCCCGTCAGCACCGCATCCAGCAGCGCCAGCACCACAAACGGGTTAATCACCACATACAAAATCAGGTGATGCTCCATATCAATCACCACAATCAGGGTGAAAAACGCCACATAGACAAACCAAAACACCACCTGAACCACCGGTGTCTGATACTGTGTGGCAGCATTCAACGTCACCAGCGACAGCACAACCGCCAAAACCTCGGACAGCGGGTGACGCCACCCCAAGCGGTTGCCTTTCGGGGACGTCCGCCGCCCCAGCGCAAAGGTCAGCACCCCCGACATCAACAGCCCACGGCGCGGCTCGCCGTCAGGATAGCGCGGCAGCCGCGGGGCGCGCCGATACGGCAGCTCATCCGCTAACGCATTGGCCGCCGCACCCGCCACAAGGCCATAAATCACCGCAAATAACACGCCCCAAACGTCCATCCCCCAGCCTTTCTCCGCCCATCACCTAATCCAATACCGGCGGAGGGGGCAGCAGTGCCAGCGCCAGCCCAATGACCACTGCCATCGCCACAATCCCAGCCACCACCGTCATCACCCGCTCAAAGCCGCTCGGGCGCAGGTCGTCACCCGCCCACTCTGGCGGGCGAGCCGAATCGACCACCAGCTCTAAGCGCTCCACCCCACCATATCGAATTTGCCACGCCGCCAGCTCGACATCACCATGGCGCAGACTCACCAACACCTGCGCCGCATCAGGATAATGCGCCTCGGCAATGTCGCGCCCCGACGGGATAGGCGGCGTGCGCGGGTGTGAATGATAAAAACCCACCAGCGATAACCCATGCCGCTCAAGGCCCATCAACGCCCGCGCCAGCCCCTCGGGCGACATCTCAAAAGCCGTCTCTGGCGTCGGGCTGACGTTCTCTACCGGCAGCACCACCAGCACATCCCCGCCGCGCCCGCCCAACACCCCGCAGCACTCGTGGGGGTTTACCTGCCGAGCATGGTCTGCAATCCGGCTAGCCAGTTCTGGCGTCAGCCATACCCTCATGCGCTGTTGTCCGTACTAGCCGCGCTGTCCGATGCATCCGGCGCATCATCTACCGCATAATCATCCTGCCACGCCTCCGCCGGATCATAAGGTGGTATCAAAAAGCCAACCACCTCGGTCTCCTGCGGCGGATTGCGCGTCTCATAAAACAGCTCCACCGTCAGCGCATAAGCCCCAGCGGGTTCTTGCTTGCCACGGATATGCATGGTGAATTCCATCGCATTATGCATGGTCTCGATGATGTTTAGCTCGCTCACCAGCTTATCGTCATCATCATGGAGGGTCAAAATCAGGTTGGGCCGCTCCAAAAACGGCGTCACCTTAATCTCGACAAACACACGAAAACGGTCGGGATACGGCGTCACCGCCACCGACTCGATTTTTACACGGCTGCGCGGCTGCGGCGTGCCGCCCATATCAAACAACGGGATGTCCACCATCGCACCTAAGCCTGTTCTATCAACGTCTTGAGCGCATCAAGGGCATCCCCAAACTGCGCCTCACTCACCAACACATGATCGCGACTGTATGCGCCCAACGGCACAATGCTCACACCGGCCCGCGCGCAAGCCGCGCTCACCGCCGCCATAAACCCAACCAAGTCAGGCGGCAGCACAAGGTCAAAGGTAATCAGACGATACCCCGTCTCGCTCACCTCTGCCCCCACCAGCCGCTTACCAAATTCCTCAACCGCCTCATCCGGCACAATCAAGGTCACTTCGTCTTTGTCCACAATCACGGCGCTGAACGGGCAAGCCACTTCGGCCAACACCCCCGCCGCCACCACAATTGCCGCCGCCGGCAGCTTCACCATCACATAGCGCACATCATCACTAAACAGGCGTGTTTGTTTTAGCGCATCACGCGTGGTCAACATCATACCGCTCTCTCCCTCACTTACTCATCAAACTGGAAGGTCGCCTCAGCATAATACCGAACCTGCCGGTTCGCAAACCGTCTTTGCATCCACTGGCGCAGATGGGCGTTTTTCTCATCCAACGCCACCGAAGGGTCAATCACCGCGCTCATCGGATAATTCAGGCGTATCGCCCGCCCCTGCACCACATGCCGGCTGATGCCGGGTGGCAAAAATGCCCGCTCGGTCGCTGCCTCGATGATGTCTTGTGGACGATACGGCGGAAACAGCATCAACCCCGTCGCTTCGGGATAATCGGGGAACACCTTTTCGGGGTCATGCTGCGCCGTGCGGTTCAGCATCGCCTGCCGCTGATACAAGCGCACCACCTCGCGCAGCACCGCGTTGCGCTCGTGCACCCCGCGCGCCGTAGTATGAAACGTAAAAGTGCGCCCATCTGGGGTCGCCAGCCACGCCAGCGGGTTGTCCATCGGCGCATCTACCACCTCCAGCGACTCGATGCCCCGCAGCTGCATCATAAAGGTGGCCATCTGCCAGCGGCTGATCACATGCCCCCACACATCCAGATGCAGCCACGGGCTGGCATAATCCGCCACCTGCACCAGCAAATGCGGCCACCCCAGATGCGAAAAGCAGTAATGCCGATTCGCCCCATCAAGAATCACATAGTCTGTCTCGGGGTCATCCGGCGACACCGCCGCCACAATCGGCGGGTTCAGAAAATACTCCGCCTCCACAAGGCGCTCCAACAAAGGCAGCGCCCGCTGGCTATCATGCTCTTCATGCGGCAGCATCCGCTGCACCGGCACAATCCGCAAATCGGGCGTCGGCGCAGCGGTTGTCATCACAGCAGCCATCGGTCAACAAACACCTTTTCACAGGCATTGCATCAATAAAAAACACACCGGCCCACTGCGACAAAACACCCCTAGCGGATAAACTTCTCCTCAAAGCGCTTCAACTGCTCTGGGGTCAGAACGTGTGGGGTTTTGGGCCGATCTTTCACAAACTCTTTCAGGTTAGGGAAACGCTTGTTAGATGCATACAGCACCGGCACGGTTGGCGCTTGCAGGGTCAGCTCGGCACGCGCGTCCAAAAACAGCACCACCGGATACACCGGCACATCGGGGTTGATGTCGGCCAACAATGCATCCACACGCTCTGCCGCCAGCTTGGCATCTGCCGAGGGGTTCATGATGCCGTCCATCCGCAGCCAAGACAACACCCGTCCCAAAACCGTGTGATGCGTCACCCACTTATCCCCCGTCACGCTAAACCGCCCACTCTGGTGGCGCGTGACCATCGCAAACACACCCGCCGGCGTCACCAACACATGCCGCGCCGGAAAGTGATAATAGTTGTACAGCACTGCCTGCTTGCCAATCCCCTTCAGGTTTTCTTCTAGCAAAACCTCTGGGCGCGGCACACGCAGCCAATGATTGGTCATACGGATTGAAATCACCGTCGCCACAAACGTCAGCGGCAGGATAATCAACGGCAGCAGCACCGTCAACAGCGCCGCCGTCTGCATATCCATCCCGGGCAAAAATGCCTGCGCGTTGATTAGGATGAACCCCAAAATCAACACACCCAATGTGACGAAAAACAAATACTGTGCAATCCGGCGATTACGCTTCACCAGCGCGTGGTGCGTCTCAATCCGCATGGGTCAACCTTTGATGTCAAAATGCGATTCTTACGGCCAAAACAAGCCGGCTTCTGGCACTCCCAAAAGCCGGCTTACTCACTCATCTCACTTGGGGGTAAACACCGACACAAAACCGGTGTAGTTCAGCTCTGCGCACACCCAATTGCCATAGCGCACGGTGGGCAAAATCCGCCATTCGCGCGGCGCACCCTGCGCAAGGCCCAGCACCGCGTTCCCCACAAACTCATCGCGGGGGTCAACACAGTGCGTCACCGGATAGGGCAGCGGGGTTAGGCCAGTCGGCACGCCAAACGCATACACATCAAACAGCACCCCGCGCCGCTCATACCCCACCGGATCATCTGGCGCAAGCCAGCGCCCAATCTGTCGACAGGCAAACGATACGCTGTTCTGATACGACACCCCAAGGTCATCAATGTCAAAGTACACATTCGAGCACCCTGTGTAAGCCTGCATCGGCTTCAAGCTGGTGCTGGGATCACCTACAATCTGCGTGACACGCCCCGTCGGGGTCGCCACCACCTGCGGGCTGTTGGTAATCAGCTCAGCGGTGATGCGCGCATTGCCCTTCATGTCCAGTTTCACCGGGTCAGTGCCGTTGGCCGGGCCAAACACCGTTGCCGTAGACAGGTTCGCCACGTCAAACACCGTGCCGGGCTTCCACCCCCAATACGTCAGCGCCGACGTACCACTGGTATCTGCAAAGAACTCAAAGTCCACCGGCAGATAGAACCCCACCCACAAATACTGCTGGGTCACGGTCACCGGCTGGTCAAACGTCACCGTAAACACCCCATTGGTGGTGATGTCCACCGTCTGACGCTTCAGCAGCGTCGCATTTTGCGGTGAACCACCGTCAGCATCCTGATACACCAGCGCCTCCACCGGATTGCCCGGCATGGCACGGCGCACGTTGATGCTGATTTTATCAACCTGTGTCGGCAGCTTGACCCCCTTGGCGGTCAGGTCAAAGCCCACCATCACCAGCGAAGGCTCGCCGCTGATGTACCAGCGCGTACTGGTCGCACCCGTGTTATGGGTCAGCACCACGTCACCGGCCAACAATCCCGACGCCCCAACCGCCATCAGCAACATCACCGCCATGATGGCGATTAAGCTCAGTGTACGACGCATAACCCCTCCAGTTTATTCTGCATCCGCCCGTATTGTAGGGCACAGCAGCCCCCTGTTTCAACCAGCAGGTGACGATTGGGCTATTTTAGCCAGCGGTCAAACCAACCGATAATCCGATTCAGCCGGTCGATGCGATGCTCTGGCTCGCCCGCACGGCTCAGCTCATGCCCCTCGCGCGGATAACGCACAAACTCCACCGGCACATGCCCCGCCCGACGCACCGCCGCAAACAACTGCTCCGCCTCACTAATCGCCACACGGAAGTCGTTCTCGCTGTGGATAATCAAAAGCGGCATCCGAATTTGGTCAGCATACGCCAGCGGAGAATGCGCCCACAACGTCGCAGGATCATCAAACAACTCCAGCCCAAACTCATCAGCGATAAAGGTTGGGATGTCTGTCGTGCCGGTAAAGCTTATCAGATTATATACGCCGCGCTCGGCCAAAGCCGCCTTAAAGCGCTGGTCACGGGCCGCAATCCACGCCGTCATATAACCGCCATAGCTCCCGCCCATCACCCCCATCCGCGCTGTGTCTACCAAGTCCAACGCCAAAAAGGCATCCAACCCCGTCAGAATGTCACCCTGAGCGCGGTCGCCCCATGTGCGGTGAATCGCCATCTGGAAGGCCTCGCCATAACCAGTGCTGCCGCGCGGGTTGGCGATAAACACCGCATACCCCGCCCCCAACACCGTCTGCCAGTTGTGCCATTCGTTCTCATAATGCGGACTCCACATGATATGCGGCCCGCCGTGAATGTCCACAATCAGCGGTGGCTTGTGGCTCGCCGGAAGGTCGGGGGGCAGCGCATACCACCCCTCAAGCTGCACGCCCTCGCGCTCCCATGTCATCCGCTCCCATGTCGGCAGCAGCACCCCATCACGCAGCGGCGCATTCATCTGTGTCAGCTGGCGGGTCTGCCCCTCTGGCGTCTGAAGGTACAACTCGGCCA
Source organism: Anaerolineae bacterium (assembly GCA_034431675.1). Classification (GTDB taxonomy): domain Bacteria; phylum Chloroflexota; class Anaerolineae; order Aggregatilineales; family Phototrophicaceae; genus Flexicrinis. Next base: position 8,018 of record DAOUCZ010000174.1, read on the forward strand.
ACGTCATGGCATTAAACCCAACGTAAGCGATAGTCCCATCCGCCAGTGCGTCGAAGCGGTCTGCCCGCCCATCAAACGTCACAACCGGCTGCGGCGCGGCGCTCAGCTCACCCGCCCACCGATAAATCCACGTCCGCCCGTTCACCTGAGCGTTGAAGTACAGCACATCGCCGCACCAAACCGCCCCCACCGGGTTCACATCAATCGCCAGATTCACATCGACCGTCTGCCCCGTGCTCAGCTCGCGCACCGCCAGTCGGCTGTACTTCAGCGCCATCTGCTCACGCGGGAAGCGTCCCCACGCCAGATACCGCCCGTCTGCCGACAGAATCGGGCGATCATCGGCGTGCGAATCGTCCGTCAGGCGCGTGTGCTCACCAGTCTGCACATCCACCCGATACACGCTGGCATACCGACCGGGTTCATCATGCCCAACCTCATCCACCCGCGACAGCAGCAGCGCCGTCCCATCCGGCGTCCAGCAAGGCTCGCTGTGATTGGCATCGACATGCGTCAGGCGGCGCGGCTTAGGCGCAGAAGCTTCTTCTGCCACCACCTCTAGCACATAAATCTGGCTAAACTTGTCACTCAGATAGCTCGTGCCAACGCGATACGGCATCCCCTTGATGACGCGCGGGTCAGCCTTCTTCTTCTCATCATCTTCCGTCGGCTTGGGCGCGCCCTCGGGATCATCTTCATAAGCACGGTCAGCCGCGCTCATCCCCGCCAGATAGGCGATATGCCGGCCATCCGGCGACCAAACCAGCCCGCTCACCCCGTTAGGCGCATCGGTCAGCTTGCGCGGGTCGCCCGCACGGCCCATCTCAAACAGATAAACCTGCGCCTTGTCTGCCCGCCCCGACACAAACGCCAAAAACCTTCCGTCTGGCGACCAACGCGGCGTGCTGTCCTTGCCACTGCGGGTCAGCGCAAAGACGCGCGTCCCGTCCGTGTGCGCCAACCACACATTGCGCAGATAGCTGTTCTTGGCCTTGTCCGCCTGCACACGCACAAAGGCCACCCACTGCCCATCCGGACTCAGGCGCGGGTCTTCCAACCCCACCATATTGAGCAGGTCATCCGGCTCGACGCGGCGCTTTTCACTCGTCTCACTCACGGCTCAGCCCTCGTAATGCTGTTCTTCGCATTCGGCAATGGCACGCTCCAGAATATCAAGGCCGCGCTCAAACTCTGGACGAGTCATCACCAACGGCGGGCAAATGCGCAGCGTGCTCGCGCCGCAGGCCAGCGTCACCAGCCCATTCAAGAACGCCACATCCACCACCTCGTCACGGAACTTGGCGGCCGGCTTGCCATCCGACGTCATGAACTCGATACCAATCATCAAGCCGCGCCCATCCACCCGCACCACTGAGGGATGCGCCTTCATGAACTCGCTCAAGCGCGCAATCCCATACGCACCCAAGGCGGCGGCGTTCTCCAGCAGCCCTTCCTGCTCAATCACATCCAGCGTGGCAAGGGCCGAGGCGCAGGCCACCGGATTGCCGCCAAACGTGCTGGCATGCGCCCCCGGAATCCACTGCCCCATCACGTCCTTGTGGGCCACAATCCCGCCAATCGGCAGCCCCGACCCCAATCCCTTGGCCGTACACACGATGTCGGGCTGAACGCCGGTATGCTCCACCGCCCACCACTTGCCCGTCCGCCCAACACCAGACTGAATCTCGTCCACAATCAGCAGGATGCCATATTTATCGCACATCGCCCGCAGCTTGGGGAAGAAGTCGTCACGCGGCACAACATACCCGCCCTCGCCCTGAATCGGCTCGACCAGCACCGCCGCCACCTCGTTGGCCGGCAGCTTGCGCTTCAGCACAAAGTCCTCGATGAACTGCACCACGTCGCCCCAATCATAGCTGTCATCCTTGGCGCGCTCGCTGTACCACTTGCCCGGATATGGCACATGCTCCACCCCGCCCGGCAGATAGGGGTAGTTGGCCCGCTGCACATACTTGCTGGCCGTCACCGAAAGCGAACCATATGACCGCCCATGAAAGCTGCCATAAAACCCGATGATATAATTGCGGTTCTCGCGATAGCGCGCCAGCTTCAGCGCCGCCTCAACCGCTTCTGTGCCGCTGTTGCCAAAATAAACGCGCTTATCATCTGCCGAAGCCGCGCCGTTAATCGGCGTAATCTGCTGCAAACGCTCCGCCAATTCGACCTGCGCCGGGCAGTAAAAATCCGTCGCCCCAATGTGCAGATACTTCTGCGCCTGCTTGGTGATGGCCTCAACCACCTTGGGATGGGCATGGCCCGTCGCCAGCACCGCAATCCCAGCGGCAAAATCCAAATATTCGTTGCCGTCCACGTCCCACACCGTAGACCCCTGCCCATGGCTCATCACAAAGCCATAAGAACGGGTATAAGACGACGACAAGGTTTTGGCATCCCGCTGCATCACCTTGCGCGCGTTATCATGTTTGCCCGGCAGCACAAAACCGAGTTCACGAGGGGCGTTCGCCATGTTACACTCCTACTTGTTTACTATGCACAATTTAAACCGAGAGGTTTGACCAAAAAATCGTTTTCAGTGTACCAAAGCATGCCCCGCTGGGATAGGCCGCGCCGTGATGGTACAATCACCGCTCAACATCCTGCCACATGCCCCATCCGGCAGCCTCATCCCCCCGTGTCCCGACTTATTTTCGAGCATCTGGCCTGCCCCTATGACCCGTGTCACACCCATTCGTCAGCAGTATCTCGATATTAAAGCGCGCTATCCCCATGCCATCCTCTTCTTTCGGATGGGCGATTTTTATGAGATGTTCGACGCCGACGCCGAAATCGCCGCCCGCGAACTCGACCTCACCCTCACCGGACGCAGCTTTAGCCCCGAAGGCCCGCGCACCCCAATGGCCGGCGTCCCTCACCACGCCGCCGAAGGGTACATCGCCCGCCTCGTCGAAAAAGGCTACCACGTCGCCGTCTGCGACCAGCTGAGCGAACCCACCGGCAAAGGGCCTGTCGAACGCGATGTCACCCGCGTCATTACCCCCGGCACAGTTATCGAACCCGGGATGCTGGCCGAGAACCGACCCAATTATCTGCTGGCCATCCTGCCCATCGGCAGCCCGGCCAACCGCGAGTGGAAAGCCGCCGGCCTTGCCTATGCCGACATCACCACCGGCGAATTCGCCGCTACCCAGCTCAGCGGGGACGAGGTCGGCGTGATGATTCTGGAAGAAATCGCCCGCCTCGCCCCGCGTGAGGTGCTGATGCCGCAGGCATGGGCCTCCGGCGTCACCCTGCCTTCTGGCATCAGCCTCACCCCCCAGCCAGATTGGCAGTTTGAATTCAGCAGCGCCCAACAAATCGTCCTACAGCACTTTGGCGCACACTCACTGGCCAGCTTTGGCCTCGATGACAAGCCCAACGCCACCGCTGCCGCCGGCGCTGTGCTGCATTATCTGCGCCACACCCAGCGCGACAACATCGGGCACATCACCACCCTGCGCCCCTACAGCACCGACGGCTTTATGACCCTCGATGGCTTCACCCGCCGCAGCCTAGAACTCACCGAAACCGCGCGCGGGCGCAGCGCCAAAGGCAGCCTGATTAGCGTGCTCGACCGCACCGTCACCCCGATGGGCGCGCGCCTGCTGCATACCTGGGTCAGTCAGCCTCTGCTCGACCTCCAGCGCCTCAATGCCCGCCTCGACGCCGTTCAAGCCCTCACCGAGACCGAGGCCGTCCGCCAAGAACTGCGCGCCGTGCTCAAGCGCGTCTCAGACATCGAACGCCTCACCAACCGCATCTTGATGCAGCGCGCCGGCCCGCGTGACCTGATCGGCCTGCGCCTCTCGCTGGAGGCCGTGCCGCAGCTGACCGAAGCCCTCGGCGTCCAACCTGCCCTCGCCAGCTTGTCCAAAAGCCTCGACCCGTGCACGCCCGTCACCACCCTCATCCGTGACGCCATCACCGACGAACCACCGGCCAAACTCGATCACACCGGCGTCATCCGCCCATCCTATGCCGCAGAGCTGTCAGACATCCTCAACGCCAGCAGAGACGCCCGCGATTGGATCGCCAACCTAGAGGCCATCGAGCGCCAGCGCACCGGCATCTCCTCCCTCAAGGTCGGATTCAACAAGGTCTTTGGCTACTATATCGAAGTCACCAACGCCCACACCGAAAAAATCCCCGCCGATTACATCCGCAAACAAACGCTCGTCAATGCCGAGCGCTACATCACCCCGCAGATGAAAGAGTATGAGGCCCTCGTCCTCAACGCCGAGGAGCAAATCCTCAAAATCGAACGCCGCTTGTTCGAAGATGTGTGCACTCAAATCGCCCAGAACGCCCCAACCCTGCTCAAAACTGCCCGCGCCGTCGCTCACCTCGATGTCTTTCTATCGCTTGCCGAGGTGGCCGCGCGCGAGGGCTACTGCCGCCCCACCCTCACCGACGATGACCGCCTGATTATCCGTTCAGGCCGCCATCCGGTGGTCGAACAAACCCTGCCGGGCGGCATCCGCTATGTGCCCAACGATACCCACTTCGACAGCATGTCGCGCATCCACATCATCACCGGCCCAAACATGGCCGGCAAGTCCACCTACATCCGACAAGCTGCACTCATCACCCTGATGGCGCAAATCGGCAGCTTTGTCCCCGCCGATGAGGCCGTCATCGGGCTGGTAGACCGCATCTTTGCCCGCATCGGTGCACAAGACGAAATCCACGCCGGTCAATCCACCTTTATGGTCGAAATGGTCGAAACCGCCCGCCTGTTGTCTGGCAGCACCCGCCGCAGCCTGCTCATCCTCGACGAGGTCGGGCGCGGCACATCCACCTACGACGGACTCGCCATCGCCCGCGCCATCATCGAATATATCCACAATAACCCGCGCCTCAACTGCCGCACCCTCTTCGCCACCCACTATCACGAGTTGGTCGAGCTGGCCGACATCCTGCCCCGCTGCCGAAACTTCAACGTCGCTGCCAGCGAAGAAGGCGGCACGCTCGTCTTTCTGCACCGCCTGATGCCCGGCGGCGCAGACCGCAGCTATGGCGTCCATGTCGCCCAACTGGCCGGCCTGCCGCGCCCAGTCATCGAACGCGCACAGCAGCTGCTGCGTGACCTAGAAGAACGCAGCGCCGATTTCAAAGCCCGCCAACCCCGCCAGTACAGCTTTTTTGATGCCCCCGAAAGCCCGGCCATCGAAGCCCTGCGCACGCTTGATGTGGACGGGCTGTCACCCATCGAGGCCCTCACCAAGCTGTACGAACTCAAACGAATGGCGCGACCAGACTAACGTCTCCCTGATTTATCCATCCTCACACAAAGGACTTCTCTCCATGACCGCCCAAATCATCGACGGCAACCCGATTGCAGAAAAACTCCGCCAGCAGCTGGCACAAGATGCGAGCACCTTTGCCGCCCGCTATGGCTATAAACCCGGCCTCGGTGTGGTGCTGGTTGGCGATGACCCTGCCTCGCACATGTACGTCCGCATGAAGCGCAACGCCTGCGAGAAGGTCGGCATCACCTCCTATGCCCATATCCTGCCCGCCGATGCCACCCAGCAGCAGGTCGAAGACGCTGTCCGCACCCTCAATCAAGACCCGCGCGTGCACGGCATCCTCGTTCAGCTCCCGCTGCCCAAGCACCTCGACGAAGAAAAAGTCCTCAGCCTAATCAGCTTTGAGAAAGACGCCGACGCCGCCCACCCGATGAACATCGGCCTGCTGGCCATGAAAGGCCGCGAACCGCTCTATAAGCCCTGCACCCCCGCCGGCGCGATGATTATCCTACAAGAACTCGGCGTACAGGTCGCCGGCGCAAACGCCGTAGTGGTCGGGCGCTCCAACATCGTCGGGATGCCCATCGCCCTGATGCTGATGGAAGCCAACGCCACCGTCACCATCTGCCACAGCCGCACCCGCGACCTACAAAGCTTCCTCAAAGATGCCGACATCGTCATTGCCGCCATCGGACGACCCAATTACATCCACGGCAGTTGGCTGAAGCCCGGCGCAGTCGTCATCGACGTCGGCACCAACAAAGTGGACGACCCCACCAGCGAAAAAGGCTATAAATACGTCGGAGATGTCGAGCTTGACTCGGCCCTGCCGGTCGTCAGCGCCATCACCAAAGTCCCCGGCGGCGTCGGCCCAATGACCATCACCCTGCTGATGGTTCAAACCGTTCAGGCGGCCTATCGCCTCGCAGCGCAAAGCGAGTAACCCCCATGGCAACACTGCTGCTCCAAAACATCGGGCGTCTGGTCACCATGGACGCCGCCCGCCGCGAAATCGACGACGGCGCGGTCTTTATCCGCGACAACGTCATCGAGCAGGTGGGCACAACCGCCGAGCTGGCACACCTCTCCGCCGACGAGACCCGCAGCCTCCCGCATCACGTTGTGCTGCCCGGCCTCGTCAACACCCATCACCACATGTTCCAGAACCTCACCCGCGCCATCGCCCAGCAGCACGAGCTGTTTGGCTGGCTCACCACCCTCTATCAAATCTGGCGCAATCTCACCCCCGACATGATTTACACCTCGGCCAAACTGGCCATGACCGAGCTAATCCTGTCGGGATGCACCACCTCTAGCGACCATCTCTACCTGTACCTCAACGGGGCACAAATCGACGACGAAATCCGCGCCGCCATCGACCTCGGTTTCCGTTTTCACCCCACCCGCGGCTCGATGAGCGTCGGCGAATCCAAAGGCGGCCTCCCGCCCGATGACCTCGTTCAAGACGAGCAGTTCATCCTCAAAGACACCCAACGCGCCATCGAAACCTTCCACGACAACACCCGCTATGCCATGTTACGGGTCGGTGTCGCGCCCACCGCCCCATTCAACGTCAGCCAAGACCTGATGCGCGAATCAGCGGCCCTTGCGCGCAGCGTACCGGGCGTGCGCCTGCACACCCACCTCGCCGAAAACATCAATGACATCCTCTACAGCCAAGAGCATTTTGGGATGCGCCCGGGCCAATATGCCGAAAGCGTGGGCTGGTTAGGCGACGACGTCTGGCACGCGCACTGCGTCCAGCTCGACGCCGCCGAAATCGACTTGTTCGCCCACACCCATACCGGTGTGGCACACTGCCCATGCTCCAACATGCGCCTTGCCTCTGGCATCGCCCCCGTCCGCCAGATGCTGGCCCGTGGGGTCAATGTCGGCCTCGGCGTGGACGGCTCAGCCTCCAACGACAGCGGCCACCTGCTCAACGAAGCCCGTCAGGCCATGCTGCTGCAACGGGTGGCAGAACCCAACCCTGCCGCCATGAGCGCCCGCCAAGCGCTCGAGGTCGCCACGCGCGGTGGCGCATCGGTGCTGGGCCGTGACGACATCGGGCAAATCGCCGCGGGTTTCGCCGCCGACATCGTTGGGTGGCGCACCGATACGCTGGCCTTCACCGGCGCATGGCACGACGTCACCGCGGGGCTGCTGTTCGCCACCTCGCAAAACGTCGATTTCTCCATCATCAACGGCAAAACCATCGTTCGTGATGGCCACATGGTCAGCATCGACCTGCCGATGCTGGTTGAGCATCACACCCGCCTATCCAAGCGCCTCATCAACGGCGAACGCTAAACACACCGCGCTTTCCCCGCCATATCCTCACAACACATGGCGGGGAAAGCACCCCATCATTTCAGACCCGCGCGTGCCCGCGCCGCCCGATAATCCTGCGGCGTATCCACGCTGGATAAAATCGTGTCTGTATCCACCGGCACGCGCAGCGCCTCGTGCTCGTGCACCTTTAACCAGCGCTCCAATTCCGAGTCGTCCTTCAGGGCTGCCAGCTCTGCCCAGTGACGCCGCGCCACCAACACCGGATACCCGATTTTGCCCTCAAACTGCGGCACAATCATATCTCGTTGATGCTCGGCATAGGCCATCAACACCTGAAACACCACTTTCGGCGGGATGTTAGGCTGATCTCCCATCACCACCAACGCCGCCGATGCTGACGGTGGCAGGGCATTCAACCCCGCACGCAAAGACCCTATCAGCCCGCCAGTCTTATACGCACGGTTCTGCGCAAACTGCACTTCCCAACGCTCTAGCTTGGTCCGCACCTCGCGCGCTTCATGGCCGGTCACCACCACCATGGGGTCAATCTTCAGCTTAATCAGCTGCTCCACCGTGTGTTCGATAATCGTTCGCCCGTTCAACCACGGCAGCAGCAGCTTGGGTTCACCCATCCGCGTTGACGGCCCAGCAGCCAACACCACCGCGCCCACCACCCGCTGCACCTCGCGCACCGGCTCATGGCCGCGCACCTCGCCCAGCGCCACCGCCCGCAGCGTGCTGTGCATCAACGCGATTTTGGCCGCCGCACGCGCCCGCCTGCGGTTATACGGCGTCATCGGCGTTTGATTGAAAAACGCCACTGTTCGCACATGCGCAGGCACACCGCGCATCCCCAACTGTTCATCTCTGACCACCTGAGCGATCCACGACGGCTTAACCGGCATCCCCTCCGGCAGCGCGCACACCCGCACCATGGCACGCGCGTTATACACATGCGCATCATCCAACGGCAGGCCCACCGCCGCGAACGAAGCCACTGGTATCACCAGCGTCACCCCATCAGGCAGGGCCGGCTCACCCTCTCGCGGGGCTTTCAACGGCAGTCCATCGGCGCTGTCGGCCTCAATCAACAAAATATCGGCATCGATCATGTCAGGCAGACGAGTCACCCGCTCTGCCGCCACACCACGCGCCCCACCGGGCACCACCGGCCCATGCAAAAACACAAAGCGCGCCACCGTCAGCGCCTGCGAAACCACCTCAGTCGGCGCATCTGCCGGCAGTGCCGCCGGCATCAACTCGATTTTGTCACGCGGCATCGGCACAGTCGAAGTGGCCAGTACCCGCCAACCCAACTCGGCCAATTCATACCCAATACCAACCAGCAGAGAGGTCTTCCCCCCTGCGCCAATCAAGGCGACCATGTCACCTTTTTCAATCCCAAAGGCCTCGCGAAACTTCACCGCGACTTCACAACCCCGCCCGCCTATCGCCCTAACTAACGCATCACCACTATAACACCGCGCCAATCCCCTGAGAGCGCAGTGTCTTCACCACCCGATCAGGGGTCATCGGCAGCTGATCAATCCAAACACCCGTCGCGTCATAGACTGCCGCCGCAATCGCCGGCGCAAGCGCCACCAGCGGCAGCTCTGCCACACCGCGCGCGCCAAACGGCCCTAACGGGTCGGGATATTCCAACAGCACCGTCTTGACCTCAGTCGGGATGTCCAAGACTGTCGGTATCAAATAGGTCGAAAGGTAGGGGTTCAGGATACGCCCCTCTTTGCTGATTAAGTGCTCCATCAGCGCGTAGCCCTGTGCCTGCACCACCCCCCCTTCCACCTGCCCGACAATCAACTGCGGGTTAATGGCCCGCCCAACGTCGTTGATCGAAACCACCCGCACCAGCCAAATCAAACCGGTCTCAATATCTACCTCTACCTCGGCAGCCAAAGCCGTATAAGCATAGGCAAAATTCGGGTCGCAGCGGCCCGTCTCGGGGTCAAACGGCGTGGTCTTGGGCGGGTTATACTCAAATATCCCGACCGCAGGACGCTCTTCGTTGGCCCACGCCGCCAGCGCCTTCTTGGCCGCCCCATAGATGGCGTTGCCCTGCATAAACGTCAGCCGTGAGGCCGAAGCGCTGCCCGATGACCCCATCAAGGTGGTATCGTGAGTCTCAAGCCGCACCCGCTCCACCGGCACACCCACCGCCTCTGCCGCCATCTGCACAAACGCGGTATGCGCCCCCTGCCCGACTTCAGCCCCCACCGCCCGCACAATCACCTCGTCAATAGAGTCCTTGCCGCGCAGCTCGATGCCAGCCCATGAGTGCTCTGGATAGCCAAACGAATAACCGATATTCTTCATCCCCGCGGCCATCCCAACCCCGCGCCGCAGCGCAGGGTCACGCGGCTGAGCAGGCCCGACCTTCTCTCGTCTGCCGTCCGCACCACGCGGCCAATAGCTCTCGTCACCGCACGCCTCAACCACCTCCACCAGCGTACAGCCCGGCACTACCGGCGTCTGCACCGCCGTGATACTGCCATCACGATAGCCGTTGCGTGCCCGCAAACTAATCGGGTCAAAGCCCAATGCCTCGGCCAGCTTGTTCATCTGCCCCTCGGCAGCAAACAAGGCCTGCGGCGCACCAAACCCCCGAAATGCCCCCGTCGGGATGTTGTTGGTGGCCACCGCAAGGCCATCCACATGCACGTTGTCGCACTCATATGGGCCAGTGGCCAGCAGGGTGGCGTTGGCCATCACCTTAGTCGAGGTATAGGCATACGGCCCAACGTCCGACAGCACCCGCGCCTCAATCGCCGTAATCGTGCCATCTCGCTTAGCCCCCCAGCGCGCATAAATCTTAAAGGGGTGACGCTTGTGGTGATACTGTATCGATTCTTCTCTGCTCCACTGGGTCTTTACCGGACGTCCCAGCTTCCATGCCGCCAGCGCCAGCACAATCTGCACCGACATGTCCTCGCGCCCGCCAAACGCCCCGCCCACCGCCGGGTAAATGATGCGCACACGGTCGTGCGGCAAGCCCAGCGCGTGCGAGACCTGCCACAGGTCTTCGTGCGCCCACTGCCCCGCCACCACCACCGTCACACGCCCATCCTCATCGATATACGACAGGCCGGCCTCGGGCTGCAAATAGGCGTGCTCCTGATAGCCGGTCTCATACACCCCGTCTATCACCACCTCGGCCTCAGCCCACCCACGCGCCATGTCCCCCTTGCGCAGCTTATACTGCGTAAACAGGTTTCCCGGGCGGTCAGGGTGTATCTGGATAGCTCCCGGCTCTAGCGCCTGCTCCATATCAAAAATCGCCGGCAGGTCTTCATAGTCCACCTCAATCCGACCCACAGCCTCTGCCGCAATCGCCTCGGTCTCGGCCACCACCACCGCCACATAGTCCATATAACAGCGCACATGCTGCGCCGCAGGGTTGCTGCCCCCAATGCCACACAACACCGGCTGATCTTTATAGACCAACCCGTATTCGTTATGCGGCACATCCTTGGCGGTATAGACGGCCACCACCCCGGGCATCGCCTCGGCAGCACGGGTATCCACCCGTGTGATGCGGGCGTGAACACGGTCAGAATAGCGTATCTTCAGCCAGAGCTGCCCCTCCATGTTCAAATCCCCCGGATAAGGGGTCTGGCCTGTCACCTTGCCGGGCGCGTCACGCCGCAGCACAGACTTACCGATTGCAATGCGTTGCTGGCTGTCACTCATGCCCTATTTATCCTTGTTTCGCTCCCGCGACATCCGCTGACGGGCCAGCTTTTCGCGCTCCTTACGGGCAAACTCCTCTGCCACACGGGCCTTGCGTGCCCGATCAAGCTCTTGGTCAGAGATTCGCACTTCGATGCGGGGCTTGGGGGCTAAAAACGCATATAACGTCCCGATCAACATCACCACCAGCATAAACAACACAATCGCCACCATCAGAGTCCATTGATCCATCGGCATCTGCGGGCGCAAGCTCTGATACAGCTGCGGCGCAATCAACGGGGTCACCACATACGAAATGCCCGCCGCCGACAGCCCCATCGCAAGACCATACAAAGGCCACCATGCCTGACGTTTCTTCTGCGCCTTGGGGTCTTTGCGCAGCGGATCTTGGGATTGACGCATTGGCATGATAATCAACCTCCTTGTTCGGCTCGTTTTTGAGCCGCCTGCCTAAACGCCTCGATGATTTTGTAATACCCCGTGCATCGGCACAAATTGCCGCTGATGCTCTGCTGTATCTGCTCGGTGGTCGGCGTGCTGTGCTCTTCAATCAGCTTTGCCCCCGCCATAATAAAGCCCGGCGTACAGTATCCGCACTGCACCGCCCCCTGCTCAATAAACGCCTGCTGAACAGGATGCAGCTCTGGGCCGTTCTGCAACCCCTCCACCGTCACCAGCTCGGCGTGGTGCGCGCGCGGGGCGGGCACCATACACGACATCACCGCCACCCCATCCAAAAACACCGTACACGCCCCGCACTCGCCCTCGGCACAGCCTTCCTTCGTCCCCACCAAACCGGCCTCTTCACGCAGGAAGTCCAGCAAAGTCTTGTTCTGCCCACTGGCAAACACGCGCGCCTCGCCGTTAATCACCGTCTCGATAGCCTCGCGCTGAGCATGATAGGCAGGGGCATCCAGCACGCTGTGCGGCGTATCCCCCCACAGCATCGCCGGCGCATCCGGCAGACCGTCCGGCACGTCCTCTGCCAGACGGCGCAGTGCGCGCGTCACCAACACCCCCACCATCTCGGCGCGATACTCCGCCGGACTGCGCACATCGCTAATCGGTGTGGGCGTGCTGGCAGCAGCACCCGCCGCTGCCCGTATCACCTCTGGCGTCAGCGCCTGCCCCATCAAGGCCTGCTCTGCCGCCGGCGCGCGGATAATGGTCGGCGCAACACAGCCCAGTGTTATCGCCGCCGCGTCCACCACCCCACCGGACAACCCCAGCACCACACACACATTAATCACGCTGATGGCCTGTGCACGGCGCAGCCCCAGCTTCAAAAATACGCCGCGCTCATGCGCGCCCATCGCCCGAAAGCTGATGCCCGTCACCAGCTCATCAGGCTTCATCACCGTCCGGCGCACACCGGTATAAAACGCATCCAACGCCACCACCCGCTCGTCCGTCGCAGAGCGCAAATGCACCTGTGCATCCAGCGCCATCAACGGCGTAATCGTATCGTTGGCCGGCGACCCCGTGATGATGTTGCCCACCACCGTCGCACGGTTGCGTATCTGCGGCGCGCCCACTTCCCAACACGCCTGCACCAGCGGCGCGGCGTGACGGCGCAGCAGCGCACTGCCCACCACATCATTGTGCGTGACCAGTGCACCCAGATGCACACGCCCGTCCATCATATCAATACTGTTCAGGCCCGCTGCACGGCTGATGTCGATGATGACCTCTATCCCGTGCCGCTGGCCACGCTCCAGCTCAATCAACAAATCGGTGCCGCCCGCCAGCACGCGCGCACGCGCGCCATGCTCTGCCAACAGCTGAACAGCCTCGTCTAGCGTCGTAACCTGAACATACTGTGACCACATCAGCTTAAACCACCACCCTCACACTGTTCACTTCTTCTTAATCGGCTCAATATCCAGCACCGTATACGGGTTGATATTGTGGATATGCGTCCCCTTGTACATGGTATAGGTCACCGTTCGTCGGTCATAGGTGTGCACATGGCCATGCAGCAGATAGCGCGGGCGATACCAACGCATAAACCAAAGCAGCGATCGAAAGCCGCGATGCGGACGGTCATCGGCATCATGGATGCCCTTAGCCGGCGAATGCGTCACCAGCACATCCACTCCAAACCCGCGACGCCACCGATTGAACAGCATATACGGCGCCCAGCCCATCACCATCTGCGACATCTGAAACTCGTCGTACTGGATTTTCCCCTCATTATAGCGTATCGAGCCTTCTAGCCCAGCAAATGTCAAGTCGCCCAGCCGAAACGTCCGCAGATGAAGGTCAACCCCACCCGGAGGGGACTCACTATACATCTCGTCGTGATTGCCCCGCACGTACAGCAAAGGTACACCCAATATCGAGACGATATATTCCAGATAAGCCGCCGGCAGGTCACCACAGCTGATGACGGCCTCAATATCTGCATAACGCCGGCGCAGATTGGCCGCATTTTCCAGCTGCGGCTGAATCGTATCACTCACGCAATGAAGCTTCACATGCAAAAAACCTACAGTACCAACGCGGCAAACCGCCCCGTTCAATCGATAAGGATTTCAGTCACCACCACGCGCCCAGCCCGCTCGACCGGCCCACTAGCGAGAACGGTAGGGACAAAACGCACACCACTCCGCGGGTCATACAGCCCAACCGCAAGCGCATATCTCCCCGCGGCAAGTGAAGACAAGTCTAACACAAACTCGTCCGTAAACCTTGCAACTGGTTGCGCCCAATTGCCCGGCGGATACGCCCCACGCCCCGTACGCATATCCACCTGCCGCACCGGCGGCTGATCAAGGTCAGCATACAGATGCGCAAACGCCACCGCATCCACCACCGCGTCAACGCCGCCCGCATCCCACGCGCGCCACGTCATCCGCACCGTCAGCAGCGCCCCGTCTCGCTCGGCCTCCACACGCTCCAACATCGCCCCCGCCCCCGCAAACTGAACCTGCGCAGGCGCAAGCGACGCTTCATCCACCAACGTGCCAGCATACAGCCAATGATGATACGGCATATACGCGCCGCCCATGCCGTCTGTTTCAACAGCCACATGCAGACGCCCATCAGACCCGCTCAGCGCCGCCGGTATCGGCGTCCACAGCTCCAGCCACTGCCCGGGCTGCGCAGGAATCACCCGCACCCCCATCACCACATCATTGACCGTCACCGTCACCCGCAAGCCGTTCACCGGATGAACCCGTGTCACCAGCACATGCGCCTGTCCTGCCATCCCCTGCATCACAAAACGCTCTGCGCCAGTGATACGCCGCCCGCCATCTGGGACTGCCGGACAATCCACGCCGCACCCCAACGTGGTCAAACGGTAAAACTCCGTCGGGAAGCCGGCCTCACGCCCGCGCATCGTCCACTGATACGCATGAGCCTGCTCATCGGCCAGCGCTGCCACATTCAGCGCGTCCACCATCTGATACCCTGACAGCGCCGGCACAAGCAGGCCGTTCAGCGGCCCTTCATGCGCCACGTTTAAGCCCTCCATCCCCACAATCACCTGACGTTCGCCGCCCAGCGCCACATTGCGCGACGGGTCAAAGCGGTGCACGAATTCGGCCAGTACCCCCGGTGGCACTGACTCCAGCGCATCCACCAGATAGCTCAGCCCACGCGCACGGTCATACGCTGCGTAATAATCCACACCACGCGGCAATGACATCAGCCACTCAGCCACCGCCCCTACGCCATGACGCCACGCCTCCGCTGCCCCCGCCGTGGTCAGACCCACCATATCAACCGTCTGCACCTCGCCGTAATAACGCATCATCCCCACGTCGTGCACAGCCACCCGCGCACCTGCCGGAACATTTGCCCTCAGCCATGACGCCATCGCATAGGGCTGTGCCGCCACGCTCGCCGTGTTGTCACGGTAATAGCCCAAAAACGGCCAACCCACCAGCACCGTCACCGCCGCCAACAGCCCACCAGCAGCCCACTGACCGCGGCGCGACAAACCGGCCAATCCCCATCCCGCCAGCACGAATGCCAGCACCAGCGCCGGCATCTGATAGCGCTTAAAATGCCAAAATGCCGTATCCAGTGTCGAAATCGCCGCCGTCAGCGCCAACAGCCACAGCGCCGCCAACAGCACCGCAAACGGCGCACGCCGCGCCCGCACCGCCATCCCCATCAGCGCCAGCACGCCCAGCATCGGCGGCACATAACCAATGCCGCCCTCACCGATGCCGGTCAGCCACTCCACCATCATCCGCACCGCATTCGCGGCAATCCGTTCGGCAATATAACCCCAGTCCTGCGGCACAAGCGACAACAAACTCTTGGCCTGACCACCAGACGCGGAAAAAGAGCCGGTCAGCACCCCGTTTATCACCGGCTGAATGGCCATTGCAGCCACCGGCAAGGCATATAACCACAGCCCCACCGACCAACCACCAGCACGCCAAGAACGCACCAGCGCCAGCCCACAAGCCAGCCCCGCTAATATCCCGCCCTCTGGCCGGGTGATGGTTAATAGAGCGGCAAAAACCAGCAGCGCCAGCCTGCGCTCACGCACAAAGGCGTCAAAAACGGCCAGAGTCAGCGCACACATCAGCACGGTTTCCATCCCGCTCACCGCGTGCCACACCAGCGCCCCACACATCACCACCGACGCGCCAACCGCCTCGGCCAGCCCTTCTTCAGCGCCGCCAAACCGCACAATCCGCCGCGCCAGCAGGCCACAAGCCGCCAGTGCCACCCCACCAATCAACACCGCCCAATACCCCAGCGCCAGCCCCTGCCAACCCGCACGCCACCCCGCCGCCAATACAAACGGGTACAACAGGCTTGTCGCGCCAGACGTTGGCCCTTCACCCGGGTTATACACAAAAGGCTGACCAAGGCCAGCCTGTTTGGCATACTGAAAGTGGATATACGCATCATCAACCGGCATCAGCGGCAGACCATCAGACGCAGGCGTGCCAGCCCCCAGATACAGCAGGCTCATGCCCGCCGCCAACGCCACCAGCCCCAACCGCCGCCACAACGCCATTATCACACGCATCATTATTCCAAAAAGGGATCGGTAAAAACGTCCATCATAAAGCGCACATCTTCGCACAGGGCATACAACACCGGATATGTCGCCCCCGCATCCAGATAATCCCCCACCTTGGCCCTCACCTCACGCGGGGTGCCCGCGGCAACCACACTCTGCACCACCTCATCAGACACCAAGCGGTACGCCGCCTCAAAACCCGACTCGTGCAGCGCCCGATTAAACCCATCGATGACGTCGTGCGAGATATTGTTGGCTCGCATCAACGCCGGCTGAGCCGCCAGCGCCCCCGCCACAAACCGCCGCGCCGCGTCCAACGCTGTCGCGCGATCACGGCTGACCGCACACGCCACCAACTGCGGACGGTCAATCATCTCCAGCGTCCGGCCAGACATCACCGCCCCTCGCCGCAGTTCCTCCAGCGCGGGGCGCGTATAGGCCGGCGTCACCAGATAATTCATCAATACCCCGTCGGCCAATTCCCCCGCCAACGCCATCGACGCCGGTGCAGTCACCCCAAAATAAATCGGGACATGACGCGGCTCACGGCGGCGCGGGTGCATCTCCAGCTTTGCGCCCAACAGCTGCACCACCTGCCCACCGCGGGTCACCGTATCCCCCGCCAACAGGGCACGCAGCGCCCCCGCCATTTCGCGCATCGCCAGCAAAGGCTTACCCCGCTCCACCCCCACCTGACGGGCAGGGGCATCCGCCCAGCCCCCCAGCCCGCACAGGATACGGTCAGGGGCAAGGTCATCCAGAGTCATCAAAGCCGTCGCAAGCACCGCCGGATTGCGCGTCCATGGGTCAACCACCGCACACCCCAGCTTGACGCGCGTCGTTGCCGCCGCAAAAGCGCCCAGCGCCACCAGTGAATCACGCCCCAACACCTGCTCGGCCTGCCAAACCGCCTCAAAACCACGCAGCTCGGCATACTGAGCGAGGCGAATCGCCTCGCTCAGCGTCAAATCATCCGAAAGGTATACCCCCAACCGCGCAAACATCGTCAGCCCAACTCGCTGCGTTCCAAGGCATCCAACACAAGGTCAAACGCATCAGCTAAGCTCATCCCACGAGGTATCTCGTGCCCCATGACCGCTTTATACAGCTCTACCACATCCTCTGGCATATCAAGGTCGAGCTTCAGGTTATCCGCCTCATATTCCATGACCGGCACACCGGCCTGCTCCGCCTGCTGATAATGCCGGCTAAAGCTGCCCGTCCCATAATCATAAACCAGCAGGCCGGGCGGTCGCACCAGCAGCGCATTCGTCCCATCCCGATGCCGATCCGTGGCCAACACCACCGCGCGGTCATGTTTGCCCGCCGCACGGATTACGCCAATCACGTCCGCCGCTTCCAACAGCGGCAAATCGGCAGGCAGAATCAAGACCCCATCCACCCCCCACGCTTGCAGCAGCTGCGTCGCCCGCATCAGCGCCGAATTCAACGCCGGCTGACCGCTCTCCTGCACCGTTTTAGCCCCCAGCTCGCGCGCAATCGCCAACACCCGCGTATCTCGGCTGATGACCAGCACCCCATTCAACTGCGGCACCAGCTTCAGCACACCCAGAATCCGCCGCAGCGTGCCCTGCGCAAACCGCTCGCGCTGTTCCGCGCTCAACACATCCGCCAGACGGCTCTTGGCAAGGCTCAAGGGCTTGACCGGCAGTACCCCCCATGTGCTCATCCACCGCCCCCCTGCTCTACCCATCTCAAGATGTCACTCGCCACGCGCACGCGCGCAGCAGCATCCCCCATCAACGTATCGATGTGCAGGACATCCAACGTGGTCTCAAACGGGGCATTGCGCGTGTCATCCACAAAACCGGTCAACACATCCCCATAAAAGCTGGCCACCGCCCCCGCGCCCACCGGATACCCCAGCTCGCTCATCAGCTTGGCCGCAGGGCCTTTCACCGCCGCCCCGCCGATAATCGGCGTCACCGCAATGCGCGGCACGGCCCGCCGCAGAAGACGTGCCTGCAAGTCGCCCACCGCCAAAATCGGCGCAACCGACAACCACGGGTTAGACGGCGCAAACAACAGCACGTCGGCCTGCTCTACCGCGTCAATCACCTCGGGGGTCAAACGGGCCTGCTCTGCCCCCTGATAAATCAGACAGCGCACCGTGGGCTGCCAGCGATGACGCACAAAATATTCCTGAAACGCCAGCTGACCATACTCCACCGTTTCGACCCGTGTCGGTACTTCGTCATCCGTTACCGGCAGCAGGCGGTGATGCATCCCCAGCCCATGTGCCAGCGCCGCCGTTATCTCGGTCAAGCGGTGGCCGGCACGCAGCATCTCTGTGCGATAGAAATGCGTCGCAAGGTCACGGTCACCCAGCTTAAACCACGTCTGCGCGCCATCGGTATCAAACCGGCGCAGCGCATCCAACATCTGCGTCGTCTCGCCCGACCACCCCCAACCGTTCACTGGATCAACCACCCCAGACAGGGTATACATCACCGTATCGCTGTCCGGGCAAATCTTCAGCCCCAGATGCCAGAAATCATCCCCGACATTCACCACCACCGTCAGCCGTTCGGGCGGCAGACACTGCGCCAGCCCATAAGCCAGACGCGCGCCACCCACACCGCCGACAAACACCGTCACGCGATACTCTTCTCTCAGCGCCATATGACCACATCTCCCAGCGGTTTGCGCGTTTTCGTCCGTTCCTGCGCCGGATACCCCAGCGTAATCAAGCCCTGTGCCTGCCAGTCCTCTGGCAAACCCAAGACATCCCGCACCACATCAGGGCAGAACAGCGGTGCACACATCCAACACGCACCCAATCCATGTGTGTGGGCGGCCAACAACAGGTTCTGACCGGCCATCGCCACGCTCTGCGCCGCCATCACCCATTCCAGATGCGCGCGCCGCGCATCCGGATAAACATCCATCTCAGCCATTGTCAGGCACACCAACACCAGCACCGGCGCAGACGTGATGCGCTCATAACTGCGCGCTGCGTCCGCCTCAATCACATCCAAGGGCGCACCATCCGCCGCCAAGTCACGGCGCAAGCGCTCACCCATGGCCGCCGCCAGCTGCTGCTTGACCTCTGCCGCCTCAATCACGGCAAAGCGCCACGGCTGACGATTGTGCGCAGATGGCGCATAAATCGCCATCCGCAGCACCTCTTCAATCACCGCAGCGGGTATCGGGTCTGGCCGATAACGCCGCAGCGAGCGCCGGCCCAAAAACACCTCGCGCCACGCCCTTTGCTCATATTCATCTGGCACAGCTGTCCCGTCCCTCTAGCGGTACAAATCCTGCTCGGGCGGGCGCACCAAATCCGTGGCACGCCCCTCTCCCGCCGGATACTTCAGCCCGCGCAGCAGCACCACAGGCAAACCCTCTGCGCCTTCACCACACAGCAGATGCGCGGTCGAGGCCACCAAGTCAGCATAGCCCGATAACGTGATTTTCAGCACCCGCCCATACAGGTCGGGCTGGCCGCGCAAATCCACCAAGGCCTTCATCCCTGATACCCCAATAGCCACCCCGACGTTGCCCAACCGAAAAGGCCGACCATGCGTATCGCTGATTACCACCGCCAGATCGACCCGATAACGCGCCTGCAATCCCGCCCGCAGGCGGTCAGCGCTGGCGTCAGGGTCAATCGGCAGCAGCAGCGCCATCTGCTCTCCATCCTCAATGTTGCTCTGGTCGATGCCGGCATTGGCACTGGTGAACCCAAGGCGGTGCGTCGTCACCAACACCCCGCGCGATACCCGCGACACCAAGCGGCTTTCATTCAGCACCAACTGCACCATCTGTGGATCTTTACCAGAGCGCTCGGCATAGCCCAAGGCCTCTTCCGAGGGGGCAACATCGGCCAAGCGCACCAAGCGCCCCTCGCTCTTCGAGACGATTTTAGACGAAATCACCAGCACGTCGCCGGCCTGCAAGGCGACACCCTGTGCTTCTAGCGCCGCACTAATCAAGCTCACCAGATCGTCACCGGGCTGCACCAGCGGCAGCCCCGGCAGCGCCCATACCGTCACTCCATCGCGAATCACAACTCGCTCTCAATCCCCGTAATGCGAATCCCAGCACCCTTCACCTTATAGGCACGGTTTATATACAACAGCACGGGC